>JAKPAM010000256.1 GCA_029779435.1 Pseudomonadota bacterium
AGCTACGTCGAAGACCCATTTAGCGTTTTCATGACGAAGCTGCTGTGATGAGCACGCGGTCGTTCGACTCGTCAGTTCGACCGTCGAGATGTTTCGCTTATCGTCGGCCCCAGTGATGCGAGTCATGAGCGCCACGCTTCGCTGCGGCAGCCGCTCAGCTTCGCGGCACGCATCGCGGACAAAGCGCAACCGCCGACTACATGCCGGCCGCTGCTGCGGGTATTGGTCGATGTACCAAGCGACGCGCTCGAATCGACGCATGCGGCATACATGAACCGACCCTGATCGAACTAACGAACCGGATGGACCGGACGGCGACGTCGCTGCCCATGTTGCAGTGTTACGATCGTCCGCGATCGACCGATGAGATGGCCGACCTTCCGAAACGATAGGAGACCCTCGATGAGAACGCTGCAACTGACTGCGCTTTCAACCATGACCGCACTGCTGCTCGGTGGTTGCGCCAGTTCGGTCCCGGTCAGCTTCGGTGACAAGGATACGGAGGCCAGGCTCAAGCGAATGGAGCCGATCCCCGGCAAGGTCAGTCTCTACATGTGCCGCCCCGACGGGACCCCCTTCAGCAGTGCGATGCAGATGACCGGAGGAGTCGACGGAACGCGCCTCGGCACGATCGATGTCAGTCAGTTCACCCATGCGGCAATCGCCCCCGGTCCGCATGAGGTCTACGCCATCCTTGGCAATCCGAAAGGCAATGGCCTTAGCGGCAAGATGTCCATCGATGCGCAGGCCGGCGAGATTGTCTACATCTGGGTCGGGCGCACTGGCGGCGGACTGGGCGCGTTCACCGTCGACAAATTCAGCAAACCTGCGGATGCGCAGGCCTGCATCAGGGACGGCAAGTACACGGTCGCCATCCCCTGAGCCACCGCCCTCGCGATGTCAGCGCGGCGGAATGTTCAACCCCCGCTGCACCGCCGGTCGCTCCGTGAAGTTCTTCAGCACGCGATTCACGTTGCTGTAGTTCTTCATGCCGACCAGATCGCCCGCCTCATAGAAGCCATCGAGATTGCGCACCCAGGGCAGGATCGACATGTCGGCGATCGTGTAGTCATCGCCCATTACCCATTGACGATCGGCCAGTCGCGCATCGAGCACCTCGAGCAACCGGATCGATTCCCCGACATAGCGATCCCGCGGTCGCTTGTCCTCGTAGTCCTTGCCGGCAAACTTGTGGAAGAAGCCGAGCTGTCCGAACATCGGGCCGATGCCGCCCATCTGGAACATCAGCCACTGGATGGTCTCCCAACGCCTCGCCGCATCGGATGGAATGAACTGGCCGGTCTTGTCGGCCAGGTAGAGCAGGATCGCGCCCGACTCGAACAAGGGCAACGGTTTCGCGCCCGGTCCATCGGGATCGATGATCGCCGGAATCTTGTTGTTCGGATTCAGCGACAGGAACTCGGGGCTCATCTGGTCATTGCTGCCGAAGTTCACCGTGTGCGCCTCATAAGGCAGGCCGGTTTCCTCGAGCATGATGGACACCTTCACCCCGTTGGGCGTCGGCAACGAATAGAGCTGCAGACGGTCCGGATGTTTTGCGGGCCATTTGCGGGTGATCGGAAACGTCGACAGGTCGGCCATGGCGTTCAACTCCCGAGTGGATCAAGGCCGATGATTGTCGCACCAGGCGAAGCTCGTCATCTCAGGCCAGCGCCGAGGTGCGGGTCAGGTAGTACCACGCATTCGAAATCGTACTTGCCCCTGGCCGTCGCACCGTCGATGATGGTCGTCATCGGCCACGCCGCCCGTCCCGGCGCTGACCGGCCGCTGCAGTCGGACGCGGAGCACACCCATGAACGCGAGCATCGGATCCGTGACACATGCGATCTCCCTCGTTCGCCACTGGTGGCTCGCAGCCCTGCCGCTGGCGCTCGCCGCCTGCGGTGCCGCCGTCCAGGACCGGGCACCACCGACCTTCACCCGCGATGCCGCCGGCCTCTATCCGCTGACGGTTCGGGTCGAAGGCGCCGCGCCCGGCACATCGATCAACGGCGTCCAGGCGGTCACCAGCGTCGGCAGCTTCCCGATGGCACCTGCGGGCGGCGGCGAATGGTCCGCCCAGGTGCCGGTCGCCGCCTGCGTCAACGGCTTCGATGTCCAGTACGAAGCATCGTGGACGTTGCTGCTGGCCGGCAATATCGCCCGCGAGCCACGGGCGGGGGTCCGGCAGAAATGGCTCACCGGCGAGCCGCAGCCGGGCTGCAGCACGCAGTTCGGTCGCCGCTTCGTGGTCGACTCGACGGCCGATCTGGTCGACGCGAATCCGGGCGACGGCGTCTGCGCCGCCGCAGCCTTCGGTGGTCCCTGCACCCTGAGGGCGGCGGTGATGGAAGCCAACGCGCTGCGCGGACAGGACCGGATCGAGCTCGGCAACGCGACCTACACGCTGACGCGCGTGGGCGACGACGACACCGCCACGAGCGGCGATCTGGACATCCTCGATGAAGTCGCAATCGTCGGTACCGGCAGCACCATCCTCTCCGCCGGCTCGATCGGTGACCGGGTGTTCGACGTGGCGCCGACCGGTGAGCGGGTCGATCTCGAACTGCGCAACCTGGTGGTCCGCGACGGCAGGCCGGAGGGAATCGGCGGCGGAATCCGCAACCGCGGCCACTTGCAGTTGCACGCCGTCAGCGTGCGCAGCAACGTGGCGCGCGGCGCCGGTGGTGGCATCGCGAACGACGGCGGCTTCGTCGAGTTGTACGACAGCGAGCTGCACGACAACGAAGTAGTCAACGCCGCGGCAGCCCAAGGCGGCGGCCTCCAGAGCGCGGGTGCGAGTGCTTCGGTAGTGATCCGCAGCTCGAGCGTGACGTCCAACCAGTCCGGCCAGCACGGCGGTGGCCTGCTGATCATCGAAGGTCGCCTCGATGTTCGCGACACGACGATCGCCGACAACCGCACCGACGTATACGGCGCAGGGGTATTCCTCAACGGCGCGGTGCGCGGTCGGCTGCGCAACGTGACGATCACGGGCAATCAGGCCGACTTCAATCCCTCGGGCATCGGCGATGGGGGTGGCGTGCATCGCGCCTCCGGACCGGGTAGCCTGCGGATCGCCAATTCGGTCATCGCCGAGAACACCGCGGTCTCCGGCCGCGACTGCGACAGTCCGATCACCAGCGAAGGCTACAACTTCTTCGGTACCGCGGACGGTTGCAGCGGGCTGGCCGCGAGCGACCTCGCCGGCACCGATGCTTCGCCGCTGGATCCGAAGCTCGGCCCCCTGCTCGCCGTCGGCAACACTCGAAGCCGGACCCCGCAGACAGGCAGTCCGCTGCTCGACGCAGGCAGCCCCGATGCGCTGAACGACGAGCGGACGCCGCGCTGCACGCACATCGATCAGCGGGGGGTCGAGCGGCCGCTCGGGCCGTTGATCGACGGACGGGCGCGCTGCGACATCGGCGCGATCGAGCGGCAGTGACGTTGCACGGAGCAGTTCGTCTGCAAGGCTCATGGCGGAGAATCCTGAGTGTAGAAGCCGAGCCACCAGGTGAGTATCGGCTCCGGCAGCAGCGCAGGAAGCGCGAGCCAGACGACGAAGCGATCCAGCACGGAGGCCGATTTCACATGCCACCTCACATCCTCGACGTCGCCCATCGACTCGTCGCCCGCCAGCTCGGCAATCCCACCGGCCTGCTGGGTGCCGTGATCGCGCACGTGCTCAACAACGGCAACGCCCCGACGATCACGGCGGCGGTCGCGGCGCTTGAGCTGGCCGGGACGGAAACCATCGCCGACGTCGGATTCGGCGGCGGCCTCGGCCTGGAGCTGCTGCTGAAAGCCACCAAGGGCGAGGTCCATGGCATCGAGCCATCGCCCGGCATGATCAGCCGCGCGCGGCGCTCCCATCCACGCGAGGTCAGTGCCGGACGGCTCCACCTCCACATCGGCACGATGGACGCGCTCCCGCTGGCCACCGCCTCGCTGAACGCCTGGATCAGCCTGAACACGATCTACTTCATCGCGGACCTCGAGCCCGCTTTCGCCGACCTGCGCCGCGTGCTCGAGCCGTCGGGGCGAGGCGTGCTCGGCGTCGCCGACCCCGTGTGGCTGGGTCGCCAACCGTTCGCGAAGCACGGGTTCGTCGTCCGAGCCGTGGATGATGTCGTCCGCGAGCTCGCGGACGCCGGCTTCGACGTCGAGCACCGGACCACGCCGGCGAGCCGATCGACGGGCGGCGGCGTCCCGTACAACCTGCTGATCTGTCGTCCGGGCTGATCGCATATCGGCGCGACTTCAGCATTTATCGGCGCAACGACCGGCAGACGATCGATTTCGTTGCGCCGGAGCCGGACCGATAGCCCAGCGCGAAAACGAACGACCTCACGCCGCGCCCGGTCAGATATCAGGCGGGTCAACCAGATACGTCGGCACGCCCTCCTCGATCGCATCGAACAGGACGACGCCGGCGTCAGCGCCCGATCTCGACAGCTGCCGAGCGACGAGCCGGCGTCGGCTTCGGCTCGCCGGCCGCGGCGTCGACGCGAGCTTCCGCGGCCTGGCTGTCGAGCATCTGCCGCAGTCGCTCGAGTTCGGCGCGCGTCTGTTCACCGACATCGGCGCGCCCGCCGACTCTTACCAACAATTCGCGCGCGCGGCCGCGCAACTCGTCATCCCAGGCCAGCGCCGAGGTTCGGGTCAGGTAGTACAACGCATTCAGGCGTCCATTCGGCGACAGGCCGTCGATGCGATCGGGTTCGAACAGCCGCAGTACCGTGGCGATCGCCTCCGGCGAGGCCGGATAGTCGTTCTGCAGCGTTTGCACCGCCGGCTTGCGGACGTCTGCGGTGGGCGCGTCGATCTGTGCGACGAGCCGCTCGATTTCGATCTGGTCGACCGGTCCGAACCAGATCTCGAACTGCCGCAACAGCGATCGATTCTCGAATCCTCCGATGAACGTGGGTTTGATCGGGCCCCAGTTCCAGCCTTGCAGCAGCTTGGCCACTTCGGTGGCGTCCGCGATGTCCTCTTTCCTGAAATAGCGCAGCTCGAGCCGGCGCGGACCGGCGCGAACCTTCTCCACGTCGGGCGCGGAATACCCCTTGCCGTCCAGTTGTCGGCCGAGGCGCTGCGCCAGCGCGCGCTGCCCGTCGTCGCGGTACTGCAAGTAAATGATCGGCTTGCTGGCTTCGGCAGCCCGCAGCGATGCGCGCACGGCCGGGTCGTAGTTGGCGGCCTTATCCAGCAGGTTCTGGGCGGCCCGAGCGTCGTTCACCGCGCGGGTGGTCTGCTGCTCGGCGTAGACGGCCTTGTGCAGCGCCTCCTCGGCATCGGCTCGGGCGCGCTCGGCCTCGGTTCTCGCCTGTTCGGCCTGGGCACGCGCGGCCTCGGCGGTATCTCGCTCACGGAAAGCCAGCACCACCAGAGAGCCGAACAACATCAGCAACAGCAACGCTACGCCGAAGCCGGCCAGATACAGTTTTCGCTGTTGCTTCGTACGGGCTTGCTCGCGTTCGAGGCTCGCCTGCTGCGCGCGTCGGGCGGCCTCGGCCTCGCGCTCGGCCTTGGCCTCGGCTTCGCTTCGCTGCACGAAGTGCCTCACCGGCTGCAGTGGCTGCCCATACTGGCGCGCCCAGGCCTCGTTCGGTGCGCTGTTCCGCAGCCATTCGAGCGCGAGCTGCAAGTCGGGGCCGCGCAGCAGGCTCGCCTTGCCGGCCTGATTCAGCGCCGCGCTTTCGGCCAGGCGGCGCAGCATCTGCGCCGACCTCGCCTCTTCGTCGCCCCAGCGATCCAGCCGCTGCCAGACTCGCATCAGGCTCTCGTGCGAAATATCGATGACCGTGTCGGCGGCCAGCGGCGTACCGGCAGGCGGCATCAGGAACGAGCGTGCCGGCTTACGGAACACGTCGATGACCTCGGCGAGCGCTTCGGCCGGCGATTCGGTCAGTTCGCACAGCGTGTCGAAGCGGGTCGGGCGGCGGATACCGCGCGCGTCGGTGCCCTTGTCGGTCAGTGCCTTGAACAGCTTTTCGCAGACGACCTGCCGACGCTCGTCGCCGACCTCCCGCCAGGCTTCGTCGGCGTGCTGATTCAATGCGCGGGCCATCGTGCCGACGGCCTCGTAGTGCTCGAGCGCGATCGGTCCCTGGCTGCCTTGCCGGCGCCAGTGGTCCCAGGTCCGATTCAGCGCGTGCTGCAGGATCGACAACTGGTCGGGGTTGTCGCCCACGTCGTTGACCAGCCGCGTCAGCAGCACCGGATCGATCCGCGCGCCGGCCACGCCGATCGGCCCGACGATCGCGGCGCGACGTTCGTCGCGGGTCATCCTCGGCACTAGGTACTGACCCTGGTTGATCGCTTCTGGCAGGCCGAAGAATTGGGCGCACTCACCGAGGAAATCGGAGCGCATCGTGATGACCACGTAAACCGCGGCGTCGTGTGCACGCGCCTCGAGCAGCAGGTTCACGAACGCGGTCGCGTCCTCGGCCGCGGCGCTCGGCGATGCGCCGGCTGAAGCAGCTGAAGCAGCTGAAGCGGCCAGCTTGCGGTAGCGGAACAGTTCCTCGAACTGGTCGACCACGACCAGCAGGTTCGTGCGCGGGCCGAGGCGCGCCTGCGCGAACGCGTCGAGCAGCCCGAGCTTGCTCATGCGCAGCGTGGCTTCCATGAATTCGGTCGGCGTGAAGTCGCCGGTATCCATCTGCTCGTACAGCACGCCGGGCGCGGCCAGCGCCTGCGCCAGCGCTCGCACCGGCAGGTTGCCCGGACGCAGGTAGGCGACTCGCCAGGCGCTGCCGGCGCTGCTCATCAGGCCGCGGTGCAAGGCCGGACACAAGCCGCAATTGACCAGCGAGGATTTTCCGGATCCGGAACTGCCGACCACCGCGAGAAAATGCGTTGCCGCGAGCTTGTCGACCATCGCGTCGACCTGCGCTTCGCGACCGAAGAACAGGAACTCCTCGGATTCGCGGAACGGCCGCAGGCCCGGAAACGGATTGCCGTCCGGAAGATCGCTGAGATCGCTCATGGGTCGGTTGCCTTGAGGGCAAGCGCATCGAGCAGCGGAGCCAACGCCATTTCGCTGAACCCGTCGATCGCGTCGATCAGCCCCGGCTCGTCCAGCGACAGCAGCAGCTCCTTGTCGGCGGTCCGCGGGCCGGCCAGGTACAGATACTGCAAGGCGGGCGCGCGCTCGCCGCGCACGCCCATCTGCTTTCGGATTTCATTTTGCTGGTGGAACTTCCAGGCTTCGTCGCCGGCGCCGTAGAACAGGATCAGCGCATCGCACTGGTTCAGCAACTGCGTGTTGGCCTGGCGCAGCGCCGAGGCTTCGCCGGTGAAGACCGGGATGCTCACCTGCAAGCCCCGGGCCCTTAGCGATTTCAGCAGCGGCACGACTTCCTTGCGGTCCTGCTCGTCGATCAGCACGTGCACGGTCTTGCCGCCGGTGCTCGGCACCGCGTCGGATCCGGTGTCGCGCCGCGCATCGAGTCGCGTCAACGCCGCATGGATCGCCGCCTTCAACTGCTCCAGATCGCCGGTGAGCAGGTCGGCGCCGTCCTGCAGCCAGGCGTCGCCGTGCAGCGCGGCGATGAAGGCCTGTTGCCTGGGGCTGGTGCCCGTGCAGCCTTCGGGCAGCCAGATCATCCGGCGCAGCGTCCCGTCGCGGCTCGCCTGCGCGGCGACCTCGTTCTGCAGCATGGCCAGCGAGCGCTCGCTCGGACCGTCGGGCACGACGCCATAGTTGTCGCCGATCAGGTGGATCGAGAACGCGCAGCTCGCGAGCTGGTGTTGCAACTCCGCCACCAGATCTTCCTCGACCAGCGGCAGCGGGGCAGCCGGCAGGGTCTCGTAGCCATGCGCCTTCAGGTCGGCCTCGATGAGTTCTCGGGCCGTTTGCCGGTCGCGTCCGACTTCAGCCAGGAAAACCGTGGCCTTGGCGGGTCGCGGCGGCACGGAGCCCGCTGCGGGACTCACGGTCGCTAAGGGAGCGGCAGCGCCCTGCGCCTCGAACTGTTCACAGAGCCGAGCGATATCCCAGGCCAACTCGTGGATCTTGCGCAGGAAGGCCTGGCGCGACTGGTCACCGTAAGCAGGATCGAGTTCGCGGGCGTTGCCGTTATCGAGGTCGTAGAAATCGTAGCCGAGCACCTGCCGCGCGGCCTCGGGCAGAGCGTCGATAACGTCCACCGGAATCTTGACGACCTTGAACACCCGGCTCTTGTTGCGGATCTGCAGGCCGCCGTTGCTCAGCGCCGACTCGCAGAACGCGCGGATCTCGCGCGTGCACCATTCGGATTTCAGGTAGCGCGGCGTCAGCACGAAAACGAGCAACGCGGTCCGCGCGAACTGCCCCAGGATCTCGTCCGAAAAGATGTCGTTGCCGGTGAGCTTGTCGTCGCGCCAGATCCGCGCAGGGCTGCCGATCCGCTGACTCAGCATCGTACGCAGCGTGGCGTGGAATTGCGTGACCCAGCCCTTCTGGTCCGGCGTCAGCGGCTCGTTGTCCAGGTGCGCGTAGCTGATGAAGGCATGCTGGTCGAAACTCATCGATCACACCCGGTCGACAGGTTGCTTACTGTACTCCTCGCGCGTTTCGCTGCGACACCTGTTTAAGTGGCAGCCGGGCTCGAGACGAACGTAAGCGCTGCGTACGCGTGCCGGAATTCGACGCCTCACCCCAGCAACGGCATCACGATCTCGGTCAGCAGGTCCGCCGGTGCCGTGTCGCGCGGATTGTTCAGGTAGATCTCGAACACCGGCCGGTCGGCGGGTTCACGACCCGACTGCAGCAGCCAGTCGCCGTACAGCCAGCCGTACGCGGGTCGCATCTCGGCATAGGGCCCGCGATAACGCAACACCGCGCAAGGACCGCCGCCGACGTCGAAGCGAACGAGCGGCGCCGGTGCCTCACCGCCCTCGGGCAAGGACAGGCCGGCACGCGAGCGCAGCCGCGCCTCGGGTATCGCGAACGGATCGTCCAGGTACTCGGCGATCCAGGCCGTCTGCGGCTGCATCAGGCCGGCCTGCTGCATCCCCAGGAAAGCCAGCTCGAAGGCTCGGCCGACCCCCATGTAGGAGCCTTGGTGGTCGAGGCCGGCCAGCGCGATCACCGGCATCTGCTGGATCGTGACCGACAACACGCCAGGCACGCTGGTCGGACCAGCCGCCCGCCAAGCGAGCGGCGTCTGCCCATAAGCGCCGCGAAACGCACGAACGAAGGACTCGGCATTATCGTAGCCGCATTGTCCGGCGATCCGCTCGACGGATAATTGCGACGACGCGAGCAGTCCGCTCGCCCGGTGCAGCCGCAGCCGCCGGACCGTGGCGGCCAGCGTCTCGCCGAACGTCGCATGCCAGATCCGATGCCAGTGGAACGGCGAATACGCCGCAAGATCCGCCAGCCGATCGAGATCCAGATCCTCGTCCAGATGGTCGTGGACGTGGACGAGCACCCGCGCGAGACGGGCGAAATGCCGGGACGATGCCGCCGGTTCAACCGCCATCGGCGGCCTCATGCGGCAACGACGCGTCCGTCGATCGCAGACCGACATGGATCGAAATCCCGCCATCGGCCTGGTAACGCTCATGGTCGGCGATGAATGTCTTCGGCAGGTCGGCGCGCTGCCATACCACCTGCCAACCCTCCGCCACACGATCCGGCCGCCCGGCTTCGACCGAAAAGACCGCTTCCGGGCCGGCGGGAATCGTCGCGCGCACCAGGCCCGGCGGCGTCCCGGCCGAAGCCGGCATCGCAAGGCCGATCACCAGCGAATAGCAACCGTCATTGTTCAAGCCGGCATGCTCGAAATGGGTGTAGACCGCATAGACGTCATCGGACAAGCGCTCGGGCAGCCGCGCCGGCAAGCCTTCGCCGGCAAAGCGTTGCCAGAACGGCGGGATCGTCTGCGCCGCCTCACGGTTAGTGGTGCGCAACTCGATGCCGATGACATGCAAGGCATCGGATCGGGGCTGGATCGTCATCGGCATCGTGTCCGGGAAGGATTGCGGCGGCGGCATTGATCGGCTCTCTGGCGGGAATGTCCACAGCTTAGCGGCCTCCAGTCGACGATTCTTGCGCAGTTGAAACCCGGTTGTTCCGAGATCATCCCGGTAATACAATTCGGAATACCGTAGAGGAAATCGCCTTCGCGTTTTCCGCCTTCCTCGAAACACGAGAGCTGGAAGTTCACCAAGCCGACATCGTCGAAGAGGCGCTCTACTTGTTCAAGGATCGGCCCTGGGCCGGTTTCGCGGACTGCATGCACGCCGCCAACGCGTTGCACGGTAGCCGAACCCTCTTCACCTTCGACCGGAAGGCGGCCCGACTACCCGGTGCCGCGCGGCTGCCGGAAGCGGACAACCCAGCCTGACTCCGGCATCGACACGATGACCTGAGCGCGTAGCGCGAACCCATGCAAGACACCGTTTTTCCGTTCGCCGGAGGCCTCGGTCTTTTTCTGATCGGCATGATGCTGCTGTCGCAGGGGCTGGTGGCCTTCGGCGGACCGACGATGAAAAGCGCGTTGGCGGACTTCACCGGTACGCCGGCCAAGGCCTTCGTGTCCGGCACGCTGGCCACGATGGTCGTCCAGTCATCGACCGCCGCCACCGTCACGTTGATCGGCTTCGTCAGCGCCGGACTGATCACGTTCTCGCAGGCGATCGGCGTGCTGATCGGTGCGAGCCTGGGCAACACCGCCACGGGCTGGATCGTCGCGACGCTGGGGCTGAAGGTCAATCTGGGCTTCTACACGCTGCCGCTTATCGGTGTCGGGGCTCTGCTCAAGCTGCTGGGCCGGGGACGTATCCCCGATCTGGGCATCGCGATGGCCGGATTCGGGCTGATGTTCGTCGGGCTCGATACGCTGCAACAAGGGATGCGCGGGCTGGCCCAGGTGTTCAACCTCGCGGCGCTACCCAGCACCGGCCTTTGGGCATCCATCGTCACGATGCTGGCCGGTCTGGCGTTGACCGCCGTACTCCAATCGTCGACCGCTGCCATTGCGACCACCCTTACCGCCCTGCACACCCAGGCGATCAGCTTCGACCAGGCGGCGGCGGTGGTCGTGGGCGCAGCGATCGGCACCACGTTGACCGGCGTGCTGGTGACCTTCGGCGGAACGATCCACGCCAAGCGCACGGCGTTGGCCTACATTCTTTTCAACGCGGTAGCCGGTGCCATCGCCATCGCATTGTTGCCGGCCTTTCTGTCGGTGATCGCCTGGCTGGGCAAGCATGCCGGCCTGGATGCCGGCGCCACCAGCCTGGCGGCTTTCCACACGCTGTTCATCGCGGTGGGGGTGCTGCTGTTCCTGCCGTTCGTGCCGCAGTTCGCCCGGCTCGTCGAGCGCGTGCTGCCCGATCGCGGCGAGGACACCACGCAGCGGCTCGATGCTTCATTGCTGTCGATTCCGGCCGTGGCGCTCGAGGCCTCCCAACGTGCGCTGGAACACGCGGCGCTCGGGCTGCTGGACGTGTACGGCGAGATGCTGTCCGGCACCGCGACCGACACGCATGCGGCGCGCCTGCAGCAGACGACCCCGTCACTGAACGATATCTACGATTTCATCAGCCGCATCGAATTGCCCGCCGGCGATCCGCGGGCCGCGGCCCAGCGCATCGCGCAGCTGCATGCGATCGACCATCTGCTGCGGTTCCGCGCACGCTTGCATGAACTCGCGCAAGCCAACGTCGACCTGACCGAGCCCGGTTACCGCTGGGCGCTGGAGAACAGCCGGCAAATCCTGCAGTCGGCACGCCAGGGGCTCGAGCAGCAGGATCTGCAGGCCAGCATGGAGCCGCTGAAGGCCAATGCGACGACGCTTTCGGCGCTGTCGCACGACGTACGTCATGCGATCATGAAGGAAACGGTGTCGGGGTCGAGCCGCGCGCCTCACGTCGTCCTGCAGCGCACCGACAGCTTCCGCTGGCTTGCACGCACCGGTAATCACATCTGGCGCATCTGCCACTATCTGTCGCAAGGACGCGCGCCCGAGAAGGTTGCGCCAGCCGCGGTGGCACCGATCGATCCTCCACAAGCGTCGGAAGCGATCGATCCTTAGCCGCTATGCCGGGATCGGTAAGTACTGTCACCGTGCGGCGCGGCCTGGAATTCGGGAAGGGCTTCTGCGCTGGCGGAGAAGGCTACTAGGTAGGGATGGCCGGCCGCAGGTACGACTTCGGGGAGCATCTTCTGCGTGAATTGCCACGCAACGGCAGTGCTCACACCCGCTTGATCGATGGCCGCGCTGCTGACCGCGAGCGGACGGCGGGCGATCTCTTCCTCGAGCGCGCCGAACGCTGCAAGTAACTGGCCGGTCACCCGCTCGACCCACGGCTCATGCAGCTTCTCGGGCGGGCGCAAGCCGCGCTCGTATACGATCTGGACCGCTTTCTCGCAGGCGGCGAGCGACAAACCGACGACCCGAAGCATGTGTTGGAACTCCGGCAGCGCGGCTGGAACGAGGCTGCGAGGGTGCGCCAGCGCTTCCGCGTATTCCAGGATGAGCGTGGAATCCATGAGAACCTCGCCGTCGTCGCAAACCAGGGTCGGCGCTTTGACGACGGGATTGATCTGCTGGAACCGAGGAAACGTACTGAAGACCGAAAGCGACTGATGTTCGAAGCGCAGGCGCAGCAACTGCAGCGAGATGGCAACGCGCCGGACGTACGGAGAATCGAGCATTCCGATGAGCTTCATGGATTCCTCTCTCCTAGCGTGTGAGGCCGAGCCGCTTACTCATCATAGGGAAGGTCTTCCGGATCGACCCCAACATAGGACCTCCTCAACGACTCGTTCAACGTTCATCCCCTTCTGCTCGAAACCTGATCCAGCTCGGGTGATCGAGTGCGAGTTCGAAAAAATCGTCGAAATACCTTAGCCCCAGATCCCCAAGACGATTTCCCATTTCGTTTTGCACCTCTCCGCCAAAGAAGGGGCCGAAAGAAATCAGCTCTGAACCTTCCTCCAGCGGCCGTGACACTTCCAGAGCAACCAGTACACGCGGCAGTTCGACGCCGCGCTCCAGCAAGGCCGCTCGCCGAAGCACCAGGCCGAACTCGAAGGTTACGCGGACGCTTTCCATTTGGAGCCTGATATTCGAGCCGAGCCTTGCCGTAGCACGTCGGCTCGAGCGAGCGGTTAGACAGCACTCGGCGCGCCAACCCTTGGCAACCGGTATCGAAGCTCGGCGAAGCCGGAACCAACCTGGCGCACCGAGAGCAACTGCCAAGGTGGACTCGTGACTCGACGAGGAAAGAGCTGCTTGCCTTTACCCAGCGTGACGGATGCGACTTGAATGATTGCCTCATCGAGCAAACCGGCATCGAAGAACTGGCCCGCCAGATCTCCGCCGCCTACGACCCAGATATTCTTGCCGGCCGCGGCGCGTGTCATCTCCGCGTGGACTGGCGGCACGGCACCTTGGACGAACCGTATGTCGACTCCGGATGACGCCGCGGACAACTTCCTGTGCGTGAAGACCCAGGTCGGTTGCCTGTACGGCCATATGGAGCCTGTTTCCTCGACCATCTTGGTAGAGTGTCTGAGCATCCATTCATAAGTGGATGCTCCCATGGCCAAGGCTCCGACACCAGCAATGAACTCCGGATAGCTCGTGTCACTCACATTGCCGAGAGGGAAAAGCCAGTCCAGCGAGTCATCTTCCGTCGCGATGAAGCCGTCGAGGCTGGTCGCGGTGTAGTACTGCGTCTTCATGGGGTTGAACTACCTGGGAGCGAATGATTGTGCCGCCTGACGCCTGAATCAATCCGCATTGCGAAGCAACGTCGGCTTGAATGAATTCTCAGGACCCGTCCCATTGGGCCAGATGCAGCAGAACACCCGCCGGGTCCCAGACGTAAGTAACCAATGCACCATAGGGCTCATGTTTCGGCGGCGCCACACGGGCCGAAGGAAAACGCCCGGACTCGATGAGCTCGGTAATGTCGGCATGACAACCGACCGCATCCTGCACGGATATATGAAGCATGCTGTTCTCCGCCCATTCCTTGATGTAGTAGCGCTGCAAGTAGAACCTTGACCCTGCAAGGTTGAACAGTGCCAGGTTGTCGTCTGACCACTCCAGATCGCAACCCAATGCCGAGTAAAAATCCTTGGACAGTGCGAAATCTTGGGACGGGATGAAGGTACGAAGATCGCCAGCTTTAAGATCAATCACCAGAGCGTTCCTGTAGGGGCCTAAGCGAGGTGGAGACATTGGCATCGATCGACGGCCCGTTCGGCTCGATCCCCGGCGGCACCACCCGCGCCAACGATGGCAGTTTCGTTGCCCGCCGCTACGAACCGAACGCCTCCGGCAACATCATCCTCCATTACGCGCCGGGCGGCCGCTGCTGCACTCGTGGCAAGCGGGCCACGGCTTCTTCGATACCGGCCGAAAAAGGCGTCACGGCACGCGGCAGCATGGTCTGGTTCTGATCGGTTCTGTCGGGATGACTGTCGCAGCCACGGGTATGATCGGCCACATAACGGCCCCATGTGCCGGCACGAGCATCCGGCACCGACAATCCACACGGAGGCGGCGACCCCATGAGCACGCAATGGATGATCTATGGCGCCAACGGCTACACGGGCGAGCTGATCGCCCGGGAAGCGGTGCGCCGGGGCCTCGCGCCGACGCTGGCCGGGCGCAACCAAGGCAAGATCGACGCGCTGGCCCACGAACTCGGCCTTCAGGCGCGCGGCTTTGGTCTCGACGACACCAAGCAGGCCAGCCGCCAGATCGAAGGTCACGCGTTGGTCCTGAACTGCGCCGGACCGTTTTCCGCGACGGCCGCTCCGATGATGGAGGCTTGTCTGAAGGCCGGCGCTCACTATCTCGACATCACCGGCGAGATAGCGGTGTTCGAGCTGGCGCAGTCGCTCGACGCGCGCGCCCGCGAAGCCGGGATCGTGATCTGCCCCGGCGTCGGCTTCGACGTCATCCCGACCGACTGCATCGCGGCCATGTTGAAGAAGCAGATGCCGGACGCTACGCATCTGGCCCTCGGCTTCGACTCGCGATCGGGCCTGTCGCCCGGCACCGCCAAGACCAGCACCGAAGGCGTGGGCGAAGGCAGCAAGGTCCGCAGGGATGGCAAGATCGTTTCCGTTCCATTGGCCCATCGCGTGCGTTACATCGACTTCGGCAATGGCGAGAAGATGGCGATGACGATTCCGTGGGGCGATGTGTCGACCGCGTATCACACGACCGGCATCCCGAACATCGAGGTCTTCGTCCCCGCTACGCCCACCATGGTCTTCGGCGCCAGGATGTCGACGTACATGACGCCGCTGCTGGCGCTGCCGCCGATGCGCGAGATGATGAAGACCTTGATCTAATGGACGGTAAAGGGTCCCGGTGAAGCGACCCGCTCGCAGCTGCCGACCTACGTCTGGGGTGAGGTCCGCAATGCGCTCGGCCGGACGATGACGGCCCGGATCCGTACCGACAACACGTACAGCCTGACCGTCACCGGCGCGCTGGAGGTGGTCGATCACCTGATGAAGAACAAGCCCGCCGGCGGCGCCTACACGCCCGCGAAGCTGGTCGGGGCCGATCTGGTCACACGCCTGCCCGGCTCCAGCGAGCTGCAGATCTCGTGACGTCGCCAGGGAATAAATCCGGGCTCCCGCGCGTATACCCGTGCAGCAGCTCGAATGGTCGGGCTGCGCACAGCGGGAGACAAACGATGAGAAACGGACGATGGGCAACAGTGGCTGCGCTGCTGCTCGGCACGTCGGCGTGCATGTCGATGTCATATGGCGGCGGGCCGGCCAAAACGGTCGACGGCGCGCTGGTCGGGCAGAACGGCATGACGCTCTATACGTTCGATCGTGATGGGGCCGGCACCGGCAAGAGCGTGTGCAATGGGCCGTGCGCGACCAACTGGCCGCCGCTGCAGGCCGCAGCCGGCGACAAGTCGAGCGGCGACTGGACGGTGATCACGCGCGACGACGGCAGCGCGCAGTGGGCCTACAAGGGCAAGCCGCTGTACTACTGGGCCAAGGATGCCAAACCGGGCGATCGTACCGGCGATGGCGTCAACAACGTCTGGCGGCTGGCCCGACCCTAGACCTGATAGCACGACGATCGAGCCTCGACGTGGACCGCGATGCATTGATCGCGCTGCTGCCGCGCCTGCGCCGCTATGCGTGGCTGCTGACCGGCAACGATGCGGCCGCCGATGATCTGGTGCAGGAAACCCTGGTCCGTGGCTGGAGCAAACGGACGACGTTTCGTCCGGACGGTGATCTTCGGGTCTGGCTGCTGGCGATCATGCACAATCTTTTCGTCAGCCAGTGGCGCGCATCGCGCGAGGAGCGGGAAGCTTCGGCTGCGCGCGACGAGCGAGCCGACGATCATCAGCCGGCCGATCGATCGTTCGACGGCGATGCCGCCTCGGCGCACGGCATCGAGCGATGGATCGATCTGCAGCGCGGGCTGGCGCGACTATCGCCCGAGCATCGGCAGATCCTGCTGCTGGTCTGCGTCGAGGACCTGTCTTATGCGGAGGTCGGACTGCTGCTCGGCGTGCCGATCGGCACCGTGATGTCGCGGCTGTCCCGGGCGCGGTCGCAGTTGCGCCAATGGTGCGGCGACGTACCGCCGTCGCGGCCCGCGCTGCGCGTCGTCGGCCAGCGATCCGATGACCAGCAGTCCAACGGTCGGCAATCCGGCGGCCGGCGATCTGGCGGCCGGCGAACCGGTGACAGCGGGTGAGCGCGATGGAACGAGTGGACGAATCGATGATGCACGCGTGGTTCGACGGCCAGCTATCGGCCGACGATGCGCGACGCGTGGCCGAGTCGGTCGCGCGATCGGCGCCGCTTCGCGAGGAGGTGGCGGCCTGGCGGGCCCAGCGCCAGGGCTTGCGCGAGCTGGCCGGCGTACTGCCGGCGCCGAACGATCGATGGCTGGCCGAGACGCTGGCGCGCCTCGATGTGGTTGACGCGGCTGAGGGGGTCGATGCCATCCATGCGGCCGGGCGGAGCACCACGGCCGACGACCCGCTCGGGAGCGGGAAGAGCGCCATCGCCGGTGACGGGCCGCCGGCCGTTTCTCCATTGCGATGGCAGCGGCGCTGGCTGCCCGCATTCGCCCGCGCCGCGGCGGTGGTGATCGTATCGGCGGGATCGGGCTGGATCGCGCATGACTGGTGGACCGGTGCAGGTGTCGGTGCGGCGCGTGACGTCGCCGCGATCGATCATCGCGCGCCGGACGCGTCGACGCCGCCGGGCTTCGCGCGCGAGGCGGCGCGCGCCTACGCCATCTATGCGCCCGAGGTCCGTCACCCGGTCGAGGTCGGCGCCGATCAGCACGCGCACCTGGTCCAGTGGCTGTCTCGGCGTCTGGGGAGACCGCTGCGGGTGCCGGTGCTGGCCGAGCATGGCTATCAACTGCTCGGAGGCCGCCTGTTGCCAGCCGCCGACGGCGCCAGCGCGCTGTTCATGTACCAGCGGCAGGATGGTCAGCGGTTGGTCTTGACGATGAGCGCGCTGGGCGCGGGGCGCGAGGCGGCCGACACGGCGTTCCGGATCACGCAGCATGGCGCGTTGTCGACGTTCTACTGGATCGATCGCGACTTCGGCTACGCGCTTAGCGGCGAGCTGCCGCAGCAGACGATGGCGGCGATCGCGCGTTCGGTCTACACGCAGACGATCGAAAACGCGGCATCGCCGGGCGACGCCCCGCCGAGAAACTAAGGTCTGTCGTGACATACCCTGGAACCGGCTCACGCGGGTTCGATTCCGGCGTGAGCCGGCCTGGCGGGCCGAACGGGCGCGAACGATCAGCCGAACGACTTCTGCAGTCTGGCGAGTTCGGCTTCCACCTGCTTGGCGATCTGCTCGAGCTGTTTCTGCATTTCGCCGCTACGCTTGCGCTCCGCCTCGAACGCCGCGTCGACGGCGGCCAGCCGCTCCTTCAGCATGGGGTCGCTCTCGATCAGGCGTTTCGCGGGTGCCGCCTTCAAAGCCTCGCGGACCGCGGCCTGGTCCGCCGCCTGTCGTTCCGCGAGTTGCCGGGCACGTGACGCCATGTCCTCGAGGCCGGCGCGCACGCGGTCCGAGATGTCCGTGATCAAGCGTTGCATCAGTCGATCCTCACGTTGAACGGAGCCCAGGGGGTCGAGGCCAGCGGCGTCGACTGTCCCACCAGCACATCCTGCGTGGTGGCGTTGCCCATCACGGTCGCGCGCTCGGCCGATGCCGAGATCACGAGCGAGCGGGCGCCCCCTCGTACGACGTTGGCGCTGACCACGGCCGACGCGGAACTCAGCGTCACCGCATCGCCACGGCCGATGTACTCGCAACGGTTGTCAGCGAACTGTATGTCGCTGCCCGACTGGACGGAGGCCGCCGGCGCGGCGCCGCGCGACTGCAGGACGTTGTTCCGGAACGCCACGCTGGAGCGGCGCGGCACCGGCGCCGCCGCATCGGAAAAATCGGTGGCCAGATCCTCGGCGAAGGCATGCGTGCCGTCGAGCACCAGCATGCGTGCCGTGCTCAGTTGTACCGCGCTGAAGTCCGCCAGATGCACGATCGGTCGCGCCGGGCCGGGCTCATGGATCAACACGCCGAACCACTGAGAGTCGTCAGGCCCTGCCGACACAGCGTCGCGCGCGATGCGATTCTGGCTGACCTCGTTGCTCGAATACGGCCCGGTCAGCACGACGCCGCCCAGCGTCGCGCCCGGCAGAACCCCCGCGGGCCCTACCTGCTCGATGTCGTTGCCGAGCACGCGGCCGACACGGACGGCGAAGTGCGCGACGCCCGCCACGAGCGCGACGCCGCGTGCGGCTTCGACGCCGATGCGGCGCAGCGTGTTGCCCGCGATGTGCGCCGCCTGCGCGTTGCGCACGCTGATGCCCGCGATCACGGCGCCGAAATCCGGCTCGGTCCGTGCCGACCCGATGTCGTTCAGGTGATTGTTCTCGATGGACACCTGTCCGACCGGACCCGTCGGTTGCACGACGATGCCCTGGCCGCAGCGATCGATGATGTTGAGCTTGCAGATCAGGTCGCGCACCGGTGAGTTGACGAGGATGCCCGCGCCCGGGTAATCGCTGACCTGGTTGGCGAGGACCTGGCTCTTGTCGCTGCCGGTCTGATCGAAGCCGTTCATCAGCGTGATGCCCGAGCCCGTCGGCGGCCGGTTCGGCTGCTCGGTGGCGGTAATGCGGTTGCGCTCGATCCACACGAAATTCAGGCTGCACTGAATGCCGGGGCCGTTGACGGTCAGCGTGTTCCCTTCGACGCGCATGCCGGAGCCGATGAGCCCCGAACCCAGCAGCGAAATGGCCGTTTCGCGGCAGGTGCTGATGTCGTTGCCGCGGATGTGGTTGCCCGACAGGTGATAGACGATTCCGTCGAGCTCGATGGCTCGACGTTGGCAGATGAGCAGGTTGTCGTCGATGCGCGCCGACGTCAGCATCAGGAACGCCGCCGACTGCGGCGCGGCGCGATCCAGCGCGCGAATGCCGAATGGCGCGACGACGAGGTTGTCGCGGATGCCGAGGCCGGTGATGAGGCCCGCCAGCGAGACCGCAGCGGTAGGCGCTTCGGCGTTGGTCACGACGACGGTCAGCGATTGCAGCGTGATCAGCATCGAGCTGCTCACCGAGATGGCCGGCTGCTTGCCGGTGGACATCGCGGCGAGATTCTCGACGACGATGTTCGCGCCGTTCGCGATATCGAACACGCCGCCCGGTGCACTGACCACGGTGGCACTGCCCTGTCCGCGGATGCGCACCGATCGGCCACCGACCTGCACGGCCTCGCGCAGCGCGTACTGTCCGGCGCCGAGGCAGACCGTTCCCCCCGTTTCCTGCACGCGCCGGACGGCATCCTGGATCGTCAGTTGTCCGCTGGCATGGGATTCCGGCGTCACGCATTGCGTGCAACTGCAGTCGTCGCCCCCCGCGGGCGGCCACTTATGGCGGCAATCGCCGGGCTCGGCATCGCTGCCCGCATCCCATAGCGACAGCCGCGCATAGTGATGATGCGCGCCGCGCGGCGGCGCCTGGTCGAGGGCTTCGATCGAGGCATCGCTGGTACGCGCGGCGAATACCCAGTAGTCACCGGCACGAAAGCCCTTGGGACCCGCGGTGCCGAAGCTCACGGTCACCCCGTTTTCCAGCAGCAGCGTGGTGCCGGCCGCGGGAACCTCGATGACGCCCGTCGATGCGGCGTCGTCGAGATCCTGGAATACCGCGGTCGCGCCATTGCCGGCCGTCGACAACACCTTGCCGCGCTGGTTCCATAAGCGCACCCGCAGATTGCGCTGCCGCGGGAAGGTGCCATCGGGGAACGATGCCGGGAGCATGTCGGCCGGCAGCGGGGCATTCAGCGCGATGTGTCGATCCTTGCCCGCGATGACCGTGGCCTTGCGGATCTCTCCGGGACGCTGCGCGAACTCGCGCGTGTCGTCGAGGATCTCCACCCAGTCGCCGCTGTTGATGCGCAGCACCTCGTCACGGCCCAGCGAATCGACCTGCAACTCGCTGGCCGATACGCAGGCGCTGACGCGCGTCTGCACGCTGGCGTTGTCGCGCGACCATTTGAAGGTGGCCGCCCCCCCGGGTTGGCCGGCTTCGTGTATCTCGACGCGGTAGAGCTGGTTCTCGAGTCCGCGATAGCCCCCTTCTGGCGGCAATTCGCACGGGTCGGTCACCGCGGCCACCTCGTAGGTGCCGGTGGACAGCCGCCCGGTGGACGGCGCGATCAGGTCGGCCCATCCGGCCAGCTCCGCGTCCGGCGAATCGCAGGTGGTCCCGGCGCCGGCTTCATCGGCGAGCACACGCACCTGCCAGACGGTCTGCAGGCGCGAGCTGGTCTCGACACCCACAGCGGTTTCCACCAGGTCCGGCTGCTCGACGTGCGTGACCTCGCGATGCCAGACATCGAGGTAGACCAGATGACGACCGGCCTCCGGCAGCGCCGGCGGATCGGGGAGATAAGGCTGCGACTCGTAAGGCACCGGTGCGCTGAAGCACGGCTCCGCCATCAGCGGGTCGAATACGCGGCCCGCCGGATCCACGTTGCCGTGGTTCTCGGCGAGCAGGCCGTCGACATACAGCCGCCCCGGCCCGATCGACAGCGTGCGCGCGCCGCTGGCGGTGTTGCCCAGCGCGATGCGGAACGCATCGGGCGTGTTGGCGCCGACGGTGGCCCGGCCCAGCACGTCGCCGGCCAGCGCGCGCAGGCGGCGGTCGAGGATCGCGACCAGCTCGTTGGCGTCCGCATCGAGCAATACCGCGCCCTGCTTCAGTTCCACGCCGGCGTAGTCGAGCAGCGGATTGGATCTGACCTTCGAGAAATCGGCACCCATGGTCGTCTCCGTACGGGATCAGGTTGCGTAGATCAGGCCCGCGCGCAGGCCGAATCGCAGGTATTCATCGAGGCGGATCCGCAGATTGGTTTCGCGTAGCGGCTGCAACAGCGGATGCAGGACCCCCATCTCGCCGCCGTCGCTGGCCCCCTCGCGGATCACTCGCGCCGTCGCGGGGCGCAACTGGCAATAGCCAGGCTCCCCGTAGCGCAGCGAGGTGAAATGCGGCAGCACTTGCGGATCCCTCGTGTCCGGCTGGCAGCGAAATCGTCTCGGCGTGATCGAGCTCGTGGGCACGTAGCTGAAACGCAGGCAGCCTTCCTGCCGGCGCGCGGCCATCACCGGCCCCGTGAAAATGCAGTTGCTGGCGACGCGCATCAGTCGTGTGTGCACACGGCCGATCACCGTGCAGTCCTCCAGCGAAATCTCGGCGCCCGCCGCGCCGGCGGTATCCGCCGCGAACGCGCTGCCATCTTCAGTCGCCGCGTCCACGATGCAGTCCTTCAAGCTGACGGTCACGTTCGACTCGCCGATGACATGCAGCGCGCCGGTGATGCAGCGTTCGAGGACGAGTTCGGTGAACGGATGTTCGACGACGAGGCTCGGCGAACCCGGCGCATCCGGCTCGCCATGCGCGCCCAGCGTCAGACCGGGCACCAGCGTGCAATCGCGCAGGACCAGCGTGCGCTTGTCGTTGTCGGCGGCCGCCGGCAGGTGGAGCGCCGCACCGGAAAAGACCAGGCCATCCAGCACCAGCGTACCGTTCGCGGCGATCCGCACGGTCATCGGCGCGCTGGCCGAGATCAGCGGACGCTGTCCATTGCTGGCGCCGATCACGGCACCGGGATGATCGGGGTCGTCGTCAGCGGGTGCCTTGAAGGTCGGCGACTCCTCGTACGTCAAGCTGTCTTCGATCAACAGGCGCCCGCCTGCCGTCTCGAGTTGATCGAGCAAGGGCTGCAGGAGCTGCGATCCGCTGGCCGTGAGCGCCAGGCCGTTCGCCGCGGCTTCGGCAGGAGCGCGTTCGTATTCGCCGCCCCCGATGTCGCGCGAGAAGCCGTAGTGGAACGTGGCCGTGAACGGCTCGGTGGCGTGATCCGCCGCCAGGTCCATGCCCAGCAACACGCGGCCGCGCTCCGGATCGAGGCCCAGTTGTTTCGGGCCGATGTCATCCTCGTGCGCCCAGCCGATGAAACCGCCACCGCTGTCGAACACATCGCGCAGGTCGGCGATGCGCACCACCAACGGTTCATCGGGATCGGCGGGCGGCGTCGGCGTGGCGTTACGCAGCACCAGGTCGCTGCCGGCGCGCGACAACACCACGCTGCGGCCGGCGCCGTAGTCGTCGCTGCCCGTCACCTCATCGAGCGTCGCGGTGGCCTCGCGCACCTGCAGCGCGAATTCGCGGATGCGCAGCGGATCCGGCACGTTCTTCGGGGCGGCCAGGGATTCGATCTGCGTTTCGATCCGCGGAGTGCGGAACAAGCGCAGGTCGGCGCCCAGCGGATTGACGCGGTGGCGGCGTCCGCTGGCGTCACCCGGGTCCGCCACCAGCGGCAGGCCGCGCAGCCGATAAGGCTGCAACCGCCACAGGAAGATGCCGATGTTCGGAATGCTGTAGCGGCCGCCCGCGTCCGGGCCGCGCACCTCGGCGGTATGCGCGACGGCGTTGAACGGGCCGTCGACGAACGACATCGCGCGCTGCGACCGTACCGCCGCGGTGGCCGGGGCGTGCAGGCGCACGTGGTTCATGTACTGCGTGGTGGCGAGCTGCTCGAAGTACTCGACGGCACGTGCCGGCCAGTCGGTGACATTGCGGGCAAGCTCTTCGAGCATCAGCGCCGTGCCCTTGCGTCGGCGATAAGCGATGGTGTTGGCCACTTCCGCCCGCGGCGACGACACCGCGGGCGACGCGCCATGCAGCGAACGGTAGCCGATCAGTTCTCCGATGTACGGCGCCACCCATTCGGCGCAGGTCTCGATGAACTGATCGTCGTAGAGCTGCTCGAGATTCTCCTCGAGCGCCTGCAACTCGCGTGCGAACGCGCCGACCAGCGCTCGCAGCGGTCTGCCCTGCGCGTCGTCCCGGATGCGGTATACGGCGGGCAGCAGGCGATACAGCGAATCCGCGTCGAGACTCATGGCATCTCCTCGAGGCGATCGAACGGGCCGGGATGCAGCGTGAGGATCTCGTCGGCGATAAGCGTGCCGCCGTTCACGCTCATCCGACCGGCGAGCAGTCGACCCTGCAGCGAGCGACGA
Source organism: Pseudomonadota bacterium (assembly GCA_029779435.1). Taxonomy (GTDB): domain Bacteria; phylum Pseudomonadota; class Gammaproteobacteria; order Burkholderiales; family Burkholderiaceae_E; genus JAKPAM01. The sequence continues at coordinate 23,562 of JAKPAM010000256.1, forward strand.
ACCTGGGACAACGGCCGCGTACCGCCATACAGGAAATCGAGATCCACGGCGACCACGCCGCGCACGCCCTGCGCGACCGAAACGACTTCGGACTGCTGCACCGGCTGGCCCAATGCCCGCGCATCGAATCCGAAGCGCATGCGCAACGCCGCCTCCACCTGCGCCAGCACCACGCTACCGTCGACGTCGGGATCGCGCTTGACGCGCAATCCGAGGCGAAACGTCGCCGCTCGATGCGCGAGCAGGCGCACCGTCACATGCGGATCGCCGCTATCGGCCAGCGCCATGGCGAGGTTGATCCAGATCGGACTGTCCGGCGAGATCACGACGCCATCGAGGCCGGCGATGGTGATCGCGATGGTGGGCCCGGTGGCTGGGTGCAACACTTGTGCGCGCGCCTTGGCGATGCCGGAGAACGCGCGCGCGAAGTCCTCGTAGTCGAGCAGCGACACGGCGCGGCCCAGCGTGCGGGTCATCAGCGGCATCGACTGGCGCGCCAGCTCCGCATCTTCCGGATCGGCGCCGCCTTCGGCGGGCAGCGGGTTGCTGACGCCCTTCATGCCCAACGGACGCTGCGTGGGCTGCGTGATGCTCTCCGCGGCAACATTGCCGGCCGCGCCCAGGCCCTTGCGATAGATCGCGCGAACGTTGTTGACGCCGGTGGAGGGTCGTGCGCCGCGCAAACCATCGCCAAAGGACACGTAGTTGCGGCCCTGCTCGTCGCTCTGCAGCGTGAACGCGCGATCGCGCGGCTGCGCACCATACAGGCTGTCGCGCAGCTTCCAGGCGATGTCGTCGACACGCACCGTGAGTTCGGGACTCGCGCCCAGCTCGTTGGCCGCCGCGCGATACGTGAGGGGCAACTGCATCAGCTCGAAGCGTTGGAACGGCGCCGCGGCGTTGCCCGCACCGAGGATCTGCGACACGGTTTCGCCGTGCGTGGCCAAGGCCACGTTGGCATGCACGACCACCGAGTCGCGGCGCAGTACCGCCGGCAAAGGCGGATCGATGGTCAGCATGCTGCGGCCGCCGCCTGCGCCCACGGCCGATACCAGCGTCACGCCATGGATGACGGCGACGCCGTCGCTGACGCGCCGGCCGCGAACCAGCAGATGCCGCCCCGCCTCCAGGCCCTCCGGCGAGACGGACACGGGAACGGCATTGCCGGTCACGGCATCGTCCACCGGGTACTCCGCGAGCGCCAGCGGCTCCGACTGTCCGAACACGCTGGTGCCGCGCACCTGCGCCTGGAATTTGTCGTAGTTGGCGCCCGAGAGTCCCAGCCGCGTCACCTTGGCGGAGACGCCGAATTCCTCCCGCGACGCTTCGGCGACGCTGCCCACCCGATAAAGCTCGACATAAGTGCCGGCCGGCCCCGGCTCGCTCGGGTAATCGAAGTTGCCCAGGGCCAGCACCACGAAGCTGCCTGCCGATATTTCCGGGTACAGGGTGTCGAGATCGATGCTCGAAGCATCCGGGGAGATGTCGAAACGCGGCCAGTCCTCGGCTCGCGGCAAGGCCGCGCGAAACAGGACAGACCCCGTCGACGCCGCGCGCGGAAACGTGAGCTCGTATCCCGAGCGGAAGTCCGTGGTCATCGTCAGCCAAACCGGCGCGTTGTGGCCGAACACCGCGGCGCGGCGGCGCAGCGCGAACACCCGCGGACTCGCGCTCGGATCCAGCGGCGGATCGGCCGAACCCAGAGGCCTGCGCCAACCCACTCGCGTGCGATCGTTTGCGGCATCGACGGTGACGCTGTCGAGGATGCGGAAGTCCCACTGGTTGGCGCCGTGATCGGCGATGAATTCATCGCCGACGATCAGCAGCGCATCGCCCGGCCTGAGTCCGGTGGAGACGCCGCGCAGAAAAGTGGTGGTCGCGCCGCGCACCGGGCGACCGGCTTCACGCATCCAGGGCTGCAGTGCATTCCACTCGGGGCGCGCCGTGAATCCTTCGACGGTTTCGAACACATGCGGTGCTTCACCCGGCGCCGGCACGCTGCGCACGGCGAGCCCGGGAGCCACCGTTACCTGCGCGGGCACGCCGGTGACGAACATGCCCGGTTCGGGCTTCGCTGCCGGCGGCGGCATCGGCGGCGTCTCGAAAGTGAAGGCCAGCAGCGCTTCGGCCGCGACGCCGGGCCGCAGGCGATAACCGATCAGGCGGCCCATCTCCTGCAGCGACAGGCGTTCACGCGCCGTGCCCAGGAACGACTCGTTGGCGATGCGCTCCTGGTAGAAAGTGAGCACGTCGGCCGCGCAGGCGAACGCGTCGATGAGGCCGATCGTGAAATCGTCGTCGTCACGGGTGCGCAGTTCCGCGAGCTTGCCGAAGCTGCTGGACGACAGCGCCGCATGAAGGCTTTCACGAAAATCCCCGTACGCTCCGATCCGATAACCGATCGCGGAGAGGCCGCCGCGATTGTCGATGACGAGCGGCGTCGACGGCGCGACGCCGTCACAACACAGGCAGGATTCCGTGCCGGGCGGGATCGGATCCAGGCGTGGAGGCTCGGGCCGCGGCGCGCTCATTGTCCACCTCCCGCCGACACCAGCAGTCGGCCACGGTCACGGTAGTTGGGGTCGTTGTCGAGCTGCGCGACTTCCAGGCGGCCGATGGGTATCACGCCGTTCTCCCGCGTGGACGGATCCGGACCGACCAGGCGCTGGAAGCGATCCAGCCGCACCGACTCCACGCCTTCCACGGCCTGGGCGAGCGCCACCACGCGGCTGGCGAACACCGGTTGGCCGAACGTGAAGTTGTCGGGATGGAAGGCGCCCAGCCGGCCATCGGACAGGATCACGCTCGACAGGACCTCGCGCACCGCGCCGATGACGGCGGACCGGAAGTACCCGGGCTTGACGCAGACGTGCAGCGAGACATCGAGCGGCACGAAGTGCGGCACGTCGACCTCGAGGTCGTAGCCCGCCATCCGGAAGCGTTCCAGGTGACGGCGCAGGCTTGCCTCGAAATCCGCATCGACCTTCTTCCCGCCCACGCGATCCGCGGTGACGAATACCGTATACCAGCTACCGGTCCAGCGGAAGGTGCCGGCGGCGCGCTGCACGTCCGCACGCCGGCCGGCCGCTTCGGCATAGTCGTCGGCAGTCACCGCGCGTTCCTGCGTGCGAAAAGCCTGCGGCGCATCACGGCGCGCAGCTTCGATGTCTTCGGCGTCGACACCGCCGAAGGCCGGCAACGGATTGGTGACCGTGCCGATCGGCGCGCTGCCGCCGAGCAGCACGTGACGAATCGATTCGCCGCCGACGTTGCCGGCCGTGCCGTTGCCGATGCGGTAAGTCGCCGTGAATATCGTCAGCGCTTCGGGTCGCCGGCCGTGGCGGTCGTCGCCGAAGCGCAGGCGCGCGCGGCCATCGTCCTGGATCTCGACCACGTAGTCGCGGGCGGTTTCGCTGCTGTCCAGCAGGTCGCGGCGCGCGAACCAATCGTCCTTCTGGTCGTTCGACTCGCCGGTGAGCTTCAGCATTTGCGGCACGGCGTCACGCGGGTCGAGCGCGCGCAAAGCGGCGGCGCTCCAGAAGTCCTGCGGCGCGTCGGGAGGCGGGTCCAGCAACTGCGCCAGACGGAAGCCATGCGTGAGCGGCAGGTCACGCAACGTGGGCCGATAGCGCAAGGGAACGACTGCCGGCGCCGGGGGATCGCAGCACTCGCCTGCCTGATGCGCGCGGCGCGAATACGACAGGCGCACGTCCGGCTCGCGCACTTGCGGCAGCACGGACGCCGGCTGGATCTCGCCGTGTTCGGCGAGCACGATGTTGCCCAATGCCACGCTCACGCGCGGCTTGTCCACCGCCGATATGCACAGCGGGAACGGCAACGCGTCGGCAGGATCCCACTCGATGCGCGTGACGGGCGCGGGTTCGTCGACGGCTTCGGGGCCGAACAACTTGCCCGACGGGTCCTCGGTCAGCTCGACGCGCGTCAGCCGCACCGCATGACGATGACGGGGATCCGCGTTCGCCTCGCTCGACCCATCGCCGCCGCGGGGATTCATCGTCTCCACGAACACCAGGAAGTCGCCCGGCGCCAGGCCCTCGGCGTGGCCCGCGAGCGTCGCCGACGTGGCGCCGCGCGGCAGGCAGCAGGCGTCGTCGCCCCAGGTGTAAAAATCGAGCGCGTTCAGGGACTCGCGCAGCACCTTCGCCTGCACGGTCTCGAACACCAGCGCGCCGGCGCTGCGTGCCGCGCGCTCCTGCTCGCTGCCCTCGACGATGACAGCCGCGTCGACGCCGGGAACCTGTGTGAACAGCCGCGTGCTCGCCGGCAGCGAAAACGTGGCGGCCCCGGTATCGAGCGCGACGTGCACGAAGGCACGCGCGTTGCAGCCCTCATGCAGGAAGTAGTCGACCAGACGTGCATGCCGCCGCACCGAAATGCGCTGCCGCGCCGTATTCAGATAGGCCTCGTTCGCGACGACATCCTGGCGATAGCTGAGCGTGTCGGCCGCGAAAGCCAGCAGCTCGACCAGCGCCATGCCCGCGTCGGCGGCCGAACGTTCGGTCCAGGATGGGGTAAGCAGGCTCAGGCGATCGAGCATCAACCGCCGAAAGCCGGCGTAGTCCTTGGCCAGGTAATCGATGCGGGGCACCTCGACCGGCACCGGTGCGCAGGACGGCGGCTGCGCGCAATCGAAGTCCGACGGACACTCGACCTTGAACGAGAAGTCGATCGACGACAGCACCGGATCGAAATCGAGCGGCGGCTGGCTGCTGCCCGGGCTCGCGATCAGCGCGAGCGTATAGCGGGAAAAGTCGCCGCTCGATGTCGTGCGGATCACCAGCGTGCGCGGCAATTCGTCGATGCCGTCGACCAGCCCCGGCTCGGCGGTGGACGGCAGGCCGTCGGCGGGCGCCAGCCATTCGATGCCGATCGCCGGGATCCGCTCGCCGCCGGTGATCGCGACGTTCGCGACGGACAGGCCCGACGGTGCACGCAACAGGCGGACGAACAGCGTGCGCTGCGGCTCGACGCCCGGCGGCGCCGCGTGGTCGAGGACTTCCACGAATTCGATGGCGTTCTTCGTGGCGCTCGAGCGGCGCAGGACTTCCAGCCGCCGGCGTTCGCAGCAATGGAAGATCACAGCGCACCTCCGGGCAACGCGAAGTTCGCGACGTGATCGGTCCCCTCGCTGAGTACCGAGTAGCGCACTTCCACGCGGAACGTGCTGTCGATCGCTTCGACCTCCACCGCCTGCACCGCGACGAGATGCCCGAGGTGCTGCTGCAAGGCGCCCTGGATCAGCATTTGCGAGGCCGCGGCCAGGGCCGTGCTGGTCGGCTCGAACACCATCGCCAGCAGGCCGCTGCCGAAATCCGGCCGCATCACGCGTTCCCCCGGCGAAGTGCACAGCACCTGCTCGATCAGATCGCGGATGTGCTTTTCCGCGCTGCTGCCGGCCGTGCGTCCGCGACCGTCGAAGCGATACGGGAAATCGAGCTCGCTCACGTTGCGCTCCTTCCTAGGAGGCCTTCACGCGCGACTGGACCGCCAGCACGGTGAATGCGCCCGCGGGAGCCAGCAGCGAGACACCGGTGCTGATCGCCAGCGGAACGCCACCGGCCAGGACTTTCTGCGCGCCGCGGGTCCACGTCCCTTTCGTGCACTTCGACTGGCCCGCCGTGCAGGTGGTGATCGTGTAGGGCTGGCCCTGCAGCACGACGGACTGCCCGTCGATCTTGACGCGGGAGTACGTCAGGTCCGGCGTGGGCCCTGGCGCGTGCAAGCATTTCAAGCCGGTGCCCTGGGTAATGACGAAGCCTGGCATCGTGCGTCTCCGCTAGGTGATGCTCAACGCGTTGTTGTTGATGTTGACGGTGCCGCCGCTCAACTTGATCTCGGCGCCCTGCGCAGCGATCGTGATGCCGAGATCGCTGATCTCGATCCTCGATCCCCCTGCGGTCTTGATCAGGATGCCGCCGTTGGGCCCGTCGCTGATGACGAGGCCATTGTTGCCGGTGGTCTGCAACGTGATGCCATCGAGACCCGGCGTCACGCGGCTGTTCAACTGCGGTGCCTCCGATTCGGCGAAATAGCCGCCCAGCCATACGGGCTCGTCCGCGTTGCCGCGCACGAACTGCACCCAGACGCCGGCGCCTTTCGGCGGCACCGTATACATGCCGGCGTTCGTGCCGGTCATCGGCAGGCAGGGCTTCGCCCAGGTCGAGATCGATTGCCCGCCGACATCCGCGATCGAGACCTGGATGCGCGCCCGATTGCTCGGGTCGATGTTGTTCTCGACACGCGCGGGATAAATGCCCTGGAAACGCTGTTCCGTCATGTCGGCACCCTCGGCAGAGTTGAGAAGAGGCCATTGCGCGCCAGCGAGAACGATTGCTTGTACGCCCCGCGCCGGATGTCGTGCGATACGTTCTTGACGTAGTAGAGGCCGTCGTAGGGCAGGCCCGCGCCGCGCACGCCGACGAGCCGGCGGGACTTCAGGATGCGGCCGTATTTCGCGACGTCGAGCGTGCCGTCGCCGAACACCGCATCGCTGTGCTGGCTGACATGAGCGAGTCCACGCATCATGGCCTGCCCCGGCGTCAGGTGGCCCGTGTCGTGCAGATGCTCGATCCTCGGAGGCAGCGGCGGCACCAGGCCCAGCGGCGGATTCATCGGCGTGACGTCCGGGATCGGCAGGCCGATCGCGAGCTTGGTCTGCGGTTCATGAAAGAAGACCACCGGAATGGATTTCGCCTCGCGATCCAGATGGAAGGACATCTGGTCGACATTGCTGACGGCGTCCATGCCGGTGGTCAGCGCCGGCTGCGGCATGCCGATGCGGATCTCCGGGCCCCAGTAAGCGGTGGACAGGCCCGGCGTCGGCCCCGGCTCCAAATAGAAGACGTAGCCCGCGTCCTGCGCCAGGCGCCGGACGTACTGGTAGTCGGTGCCCTGCTGCTGCGGGATCTGCTCCAGCGGCGATGGCGGCTCGTCGATCACGGCGGGAATGACTTTCGGGATGATGCCGAAAGCCGTGTACTTGGCGAGGATGGACGACACCCGCACCGACGGCGGCATCGCCGGGTAAGGAATCGCCGGCATCTGCTGGACATCCATGATCGCGCAGAGATCCTTGCCCTTGACGATGAGCCTGGCGACACCATTCTCGGTCGGCTGCGCTTCGATGTCGGTGGCGAAGCCGTCGATGATCGGTTCGGCGCGGCCGTTGAGCGTGACGATCAGGATGACCCGCATGAACGGCACGCCGCCGGCGGCGCCGCCCCCGGTGGCCAGGAAGATCTTGCGCAGCCTGGTGCCGATCGGTACTTCGAACGTCAGCTCGAATCCGCTTTGCGAATCTCCGGAGCCGGCATTCACCTTGACCGCGCTCAGCGACTCGACGATGTCGCCAGGCGCCGGGATCGGCACCGGTCCCAGCAGCAGCGTGAGCTTGAGCGTGCCGAACATTCAGGCACCCGGCGGTTGGGGAATGACGATGCGCATGCCCGGCGTCGCGGTGAGATCGAGCAGATCGGCGGCCGCGTTGGCATCGGCCACCCGCCAGGTGAGTTCGACGTCACCCAGGTAGTGGTACGCGAGCAGATCGACACGGTCGCCCGCGCGCACCGTGTGCCGCGCGGCGATCGGGATGTCGCGCGCCTGCGGTATGAAGCGCCGCAGGACATAAGCGACGGGCGCGTCGTCCGTGGCCACGCCGTACAGGCCGATCGCCACGTTCGCGTAGCGGCTCGACGGACCGAACGGCGAGGCGGGGATCGCGCCGGCGGAGATCAGCATTTGTACAGGGTCGTTCATGCGTTGACCTCACGGAAGATTGGCCAGGCCGAGCGATTGCAGCGTCGTGCCCGGCACGCGTCCCGCCAGCGCCTCGCGCGTGCGCAGGTAGGACAGGAACAAGGTGCCGCCACGATGCGAGTAGCCCAGGTCGTCGACCGTCAGCACGCGCAGGCCCAGGCTGACCTTGGCGCGGAGCGGGTTCAGCGTGGGATCGAAGGCTTCCTCGGTGACCGAGAAATCGGTAACCCTCACCGGCGCGACGCGACTGCGGCCCCATACGAACAGCAACAGCGGCGACTCCGGCGGCAGGATCTCCAGCGTGCCGCCGCGCGCGTCCGCATCGACCGCCAGCAGTTCCGCGGTAGTCGGATTGACGAGCGTCTCGAGCGCCGCGATCTGCGGCGCGATGCCGACTTCGGTCGCCACCGGATTGCGGTCGGGAAATTCGAGCTGATCGGTGGCGTCGATTTCCGCATCGAGCTTGATCGACTCGACAGCCGCACCCTTCAGGCGGAAAGGCTGCGCGCGTTCGCCGCCGCCCTCGCCTCCGACGCCCTGGATCTGGTAGCTGCGGGTCAGCGTGTCGGGGTTGTATTGGAGGGCGATGACGCGGCGTGCACGCGTACCGTCAGGGGCGAGCACGACGATGCCGCCCTTTAGCAGCTTTGGGGAGCCAGGGAAGCTACTCATGGCTGGGGCTTCTCGTAATGAGCCGCGCCTAACGGCTTCTTGCCGGCGCCGGGGAATTGCTCGGGCGCGAATCGTCCTTCGATCGGCCTGAACTCCCAGAGTTTGGTCGGCTCGACGCGCATCGTCCTTGGGTTGTACTTCATTACCCAGTACTCGTAGCCTTCGGCGCGCATACGATTCGCATGTTTCGGTCCCACCGCCGCATCCAGGCGGGCATCGACCCATTCCAGGCTATCCTGGCCCGGACTCAGGTCCGCCTGGTCATACTTGGCTTCGCCAACCCGATGTCGCGCTTCTCCTTTGACCGGTGCCGATTTTTCGTAGACGCCGTCGAGTCCCTTGTCACTGGGTTTGCCCAAGCCCGGTTCCCGCGGCGTGTCGGGAGGCTTCGTGGACATCGCGCCTGGATCCTTCGATGAGCCGCGAAATGCGTATCCGTCGTCACCCATCGCATCGTGCATGCGCGCCTCGCCGAAATCCCCCTTGGCCCCCGACAACTCGCCAGCGTAGTTCTGTGGATTGATGACTCGGTCGAGGTCCTGCATCCGCTTGTAGTGCGCCTGGTTCGCCCTTTCAGCGGGCCGCGTCCGGGCCCGGACCGACTCCAGGTGCTGCTGCGCGGACTGCAACCTGGCGCGAGCGGTATCGCGCGCCTCGGCGAGCGCACGTGATTGCTTTCCTTCATTGCTACCGGGGCGGGTCGCTTCGAACTCGGCTTCGCGTTGGGCGACCCTCGCCTCGGCCTCGGCAAGATCGGCCTCGTTCGCCTTGATGAGCGCGTCGTTTTCCTTGACGCGCGCCCGCCGCATCTCGAGCTCACTCACTGCTTCGCGCCTTAGCTCGGGATCGTGCAGGGCGGCAGACGGATCGGCGTCGGGATCGCGAAGCAGCTTGGTTCGCTGGGCGGCCTCGGCCTCGTTCTCGGCACGCCGCGCATCCTTCAGCGACTCCCGCGCATCTCGCACCTCCTTGGATTTCGTCGAGTACGCGTCCTCGACATAAGGTTCGCGTTTCTTCCCGGTCGCATCGCGAAGCTCCTCGATGAACTTCAGCTCTTCTTCCAGCTTGGCCAGACGCTCTTCGGCCGCAATACGCGTCTCATGCGCCGTCTGTATCGCACGCTCGTCGGCAAGGCGCGCTTCAGCGGCGGACGACAGCTTCGCCTCCCGAGGTGCGGGCGCCTGCGCCTCGGGCTTGACGGTAGAGACCGCCGTTCCCGTTACCGGACCTTCGTTGGGCGCGCGTGGCGTCTCGCCGGCCGTTGCGCTGACCGGACGACCGACAGACTGCTGGCCCGTCGGCATCTCGCCGCCGCCGGGCATCTCGCGCGCACGCGGCATGTCGGCGATGACGCCGCCGAGAGATTCGCCGGCCATCCCAGGCGATTCCGGAGCCGGCGCTCGGGAAACCGGCGCCGCCGCCTCTTCCGACGACACGAAACCGATGCGCCGCTTTCCCGGGCCAGAGGGCGTTTCTGGTGCGGTGTTGCGGTGGTGAAGACGAGGGCTGATGACCTCTCCCTGAGGCTTGCCACCCGGCGTGGCTTCCGGAGCGATCCTTTGCTGATGAGGGAGTTCGAAGCCGATCTGCCTGGGCTGCTTCACTCCACCCGCGCCCGACGTTTCGGGAGCAGGTGCGTTTTCCTGCGCGAGCTTGAAACCGATTTCCCTGGGCGCACCGGTTCCGGTGGCCTCAGGCGCGGGAGCAGGCTTGCCTTCAGGCCTGAAGCCGATTTCCCTTGGCGTCGACGGCGCGCCCGCGCCCGGCACTTCACCGACGGGTGCGGTTTCACCGGGCGGCCTGAAGCCAATCCGTCGCGGAGCACTGGCACCCGGCGATTCGGGCGTGATGCCGGCCTCATTCGGAACGTTCACTTCGATCTTCGGTGCCTCGGGCAGCACCGGTGCCTCGGGGCCGAGATGCAGGCCTGGACCTTCACCCGCCATCGGAAGGCCAGGTCGCTCCATACGGAAGGGGTTGGTGAACGCCTTCGGCATCTTCAACTTGATGAACTTCAGGAACTTGCCGGCGCTTTGCGCGCCGCCCACCAACCCGAGCCAGAATCCCCCCCATGCCATGCCACGATCGAAAGGCTTCATCTTCGGGTCGGTAAAGGCGCGCTTCGCCTCGGTGAATCCGGTGATGTCACCGATCGCGCCGATCAACGCCGACAATGAAAACCCTTCCTCACCCTCTTTTTCGCGCCGCTCGTAATAAGCCTTGGCGCCGAAGTAACCGATCATGAAGCCGATGAACATCGCGGCCAGGATCTCGCCGAACGCAAAGACGAGCCCCACGACCACTGCGATGAGAACGGCCACGATGAACACGAAGCCAAGGACGACTTCGACGAGATCGACGACATGCTTCAGGATGTCGTGGTCATAGCGCCAGGCGGCCTGGCGCGCGGCGTTGTTCATGTCTCGGCCCAGATGCCAGTACGCTTCGTACTGCTGTCCAACCGCCTGCCTTACCGCGTCGCTGATTTCCTTTCGGGCCTTCTCCATCGGTTCGACCATCTGGTCGCGAGTCGCCGTCACGAAGGCGGTCAAATGCTTCGCTGATTGCTCGACACCATCCTGGTAAGTGAGGTCGAGATTCTTCAACGGCGTGCGAACGAACTTGTCAGCCTCCTCGCCGAACTCGATCAGCTTCGATTCGACATCGGCGCCGGCTTCGCGCAGCTTTTCCTTCAGCAACGCCCTGCCGGTTGCGAAGCCGCGCCGCGCGAACGAAGGCGCCTGGTCGAACTTCTCGAGACCGGCATCACGCGCCGTAGCGAATACTTCGCCCGTTGCCTCGGCGGCGCCAGTGGCAAAGCCCACGACTTCGCCGACGAAGCGATCGGCCGCAACCGGGTCCAGCTCCTCGGGGGCGTTCACGAGCATGACGACCGCTTCGCCTATCACGCCGGAGATCGGCGCCATCGCCTCGGCCACCGCCCCGTCGAACTGCCGCGCCGCGCTGGTGCGTCCGCGAGCAATCTGTCCATCCAGGCGCGCATGCTGCTCTTCATGGCGTTTCAGCGCGAACGTCTGGTTGTCGTCCAGTTGCTCGTAGATCTTCTTCGCCCCCTTTGCCAGCAAATCGCGCGATTCCCGCGCATTTCGGCGAATATCGAACACCGCCGCATCTCGCTGCTTTTCTATGCCCTCGAGAATCTGCGGCAAGACCTTGTCGTATTCACGTAGCGCGTCTTCGCGGGACTTGGCGATCTCCTTCTTGACGTTCCCGCAGGCCGTTCCGATCTCAGGCGTGATTTCCTTGCTTGCCTTGTTGAACTGCTTGGCATATTCCTCGACGACTTCATAGGCCGCGTCGCGCTGCACCGCTCTACGCCCCTCGGATTGCTCGACGTCCGCGATGAATCGCTTCTCGTACGCCGAGTACTTGCGCCACATCCTCCTGATGTTCCATTCCGTGCAGCGCTTGAGCCAATCAGCTTTCTTCTCATCGAGCTTCGTGAAGCGATCGCTCCAGGAGTCGAACACCTTCGCCAGTTGATCGCGGTAGAACGCAAAGCCGTCCTTCTGCGCGTTGCCGGCGTTCTTCGCATATTCCCCGGCATCCTCAACGCAGCGCGTCTCGCCCCACCTGATGCCCTGGTCGTGCGCGCGCACCGTGCGTTCGACCTGGCTGCGGCGTTCCTTCATCAGCGCGCGAACCTTGTCGTCCGCGACATCCGTCTGCGTCTTTACCTTCGCGCTCGTGTCGTCTGCACGGCGATCGATGGCGTCTCGCGCCTCGCGGGCATGGCGGCCGATGGTGCGGCGTGCCGATTTCGCGCCTCCCGCCAGTTGCGCCAGCAGGTCTTCGAGATGGACCTGCGTCGACAGTCCGGGCGCAGCGCCTGCTTCCTGTCCCGCTCCGGGTTCCCGTCCCTCCCCGGCTTCCAGTCGCATTGCGTCCCGGTCGCCGGAAACGACACCGGCTTCGCCACGCGGTCGGAGCATCGATGCGATGCTCGGCATCGCCCCATCGCCACGCGATTCATCGCGCGTGCCGCTCGCCGGTTCGTGGGCGGCGACGGGGCCGGAATCGCCGTCACCCGCCGCAAGTCCCTGCACGGAAGTCGTGGCGGGGTCGAGAGGCGGTGGCTCCGACCGCGGTGCGGATATGGCATGCGCGGCGGAAGAGAGCGGCGGTGGCGGATTCGCCAAGGCGTTCTGCTGATCCGCCGCGGCATCGTCCGCGGATGGCAACATGACCGTGGGGTCGGCGGCATCGGCGCTGATGGTGCGAGGATCCGCCAAACCCGCGTCGCCGTGGACCGCGCCCGTTCGTGGCTTGCGCTGCAGTACCCGCGGCGACGATGTCGAGGACCCGTGCCGCGATTGTTGGATCACGTGGGCAAGCTCGTGGGCAATCAGGCGCCTGCCGTCCTGCGAGTGTGGATTGAACCGGCCGTCACCGAAAACGATGTGGTGGCCCGCCGTGTAGGCCTGCGCATCGACATCGTGCGCGGACTCGGCAGCCGCTCGACCGTCATGCACCCGCACCCGCGAAAAGTCATGTCCGAAACGCCGTTCCATGTCGCCCCGCAACTCGGCGCCCAGCGTCGCGCCCGGCTCGCCGACAGCGCGTGTGACGCTTTCCGGTATCTGTTCGACGTCGCTGGGGACGTGGGAAGCAGGTCGCAGCCATTGCATTCGGTCAATACCGGATTCATGAGTGGGCCTCGCGAGGGCGAGCTCCGCGGCACGGTCGGCTTCGTCCTCGAGAGCATCGCTTCGATGCGCGCTCGTCCTGACCGCCGCATCCGGCCTGGGTGCGACCGAAAAGGCTCGGTGCTGTGGCGAGCTCTTCATCGCCGCAGTGCTCCAGCAATGCCGTGCGCGACACGGCGGCCGGCTTCTTTCGAGTCGGTCGGACTGGGAAGACGAGCTTGGCCTCGCCGGCTTTGCGCAGTCACGTTGCCGCGTGGGAGGTCCTTGCCGTCGATCTGCTCAAATGCGTTCGAAAGTTCGGCAAGCAATGCCGCCTCGAATGCGCGCTTGTCATCGATGGTCACGCCGACCACCGTGACCTTGTCGACGCGAAAGACCACCCGGCTCATAGCCAGCCTCGTACTTCGGCATCGGAGAAGGGTCTTTCGCGCTTGACGGCTTCACTGCGCGCCGCTTGCAACAGGTGGCTCATTTCCACGGCACCGCCCGCATCAGCGGCGAGGAACGCGGCATTGAGGGCGATGTTGTGGATGCTGCCCCCCGCGACATTGAGCTGCGCGAGCTTGGCGTGATCGACGCCGACCGTCGGCGTCGATTCGGGAAATATGCCGCGCCAGATCCGCTCGCGAAGACTGTCATCGGGAAACGGAAACTGAACGACGAATCGAAGGCGGCGCTGAAACGCGACATCGATCGCGCTCTTGATGTTGGTCGTCAGGATCGCCAGGCCACGGTAAGCCTCCATGCGCTGCAGGAGGTAGCTGACCTCGATATTGGCGTAGCGGTCGTGGCTGTCCTTTATTTCACTCCGCTTGCCGAACAACGCATCGGCCTCGTCGAAGAGGAGGACGGCGCCGGAGGCCTCCGCTGCGTCGAAAACACGGCGAAGGTTCTTCTCGGTCTCACCGATGTACTTGCTCACCATCGAGGCGAGATCGATCCTGTACATGTCGAGCTGAAGCTCATTGGCCAGCACCTCGGCCGCCAAGGTCTTGCCGGTGCCGCTCTCGCCCGCGAACAGGACGCTGATACCCAGGCCTCGGCCCCCTTTGCGGCCGAAGCCCCAGGCTTCGTGCACGTGCAGGCGGTTTCTCGCCTGCGCCGCGATTTGCCGCAGCGTCGCGATCTGCTGCGGCGGCAGTACCAGGTCGCTCCAGGATGCCGAAGGCACGACGCGCTGCGCGAGACCATTGAGCTCCGCGCTGGCCATCTTCCGGCATGCCTGCCACAGGCGATCCTCGGCCCACGTGCCTGTCATGGCCGTGCCGCGCAGCGCGCGCGCCATCCGCGCGATGTCTCCGCTACCCAGGTGAAATTGCCCGGCGATCGAATCGATCGCTCCACTGAAGCTGCTCGCGGGTTCGCCCAGCGCCTGATGCCACATCCGCTTTTGCTCGAGCGATCCCGGGCGACTCACGTCGAAGACCGCTGCACGAGGCAAATCGAATTCGATCGGTGAGGAGACGAACGTCAAGCCCGAAAGCCGCTTTACGAAGCGTGCGGCGATCCGCGGCTCGGACTCCTCCTGGATACACAGAAGCAACGCGCTACCGAGCAATGCCGAATCCCGGTTCCACAGTGACGCCAGATCATCCAGTTGATCCGTACCGATGGGCAGGTCCTGGACCTGCAGGCAGCGCAGGCGCAGCCCGCAGTTCTGCGCGATGCGTGTCGCGACTTGCACCTTTCCATCGGCGTCATCGCCGATCAGCTGAATCAGTGGCGTCGACGTGCCTGTTCTCAGCGCGTCCTCTGCCTGCTCCGCCACCACCGCATGGCTGGGGGCCAGCAGCTCGACTTCCGCGGGTTCGACAAAGGACTTCAGGGCGGGATCGAGGTAGTTGACCCCGGCGAGGTAGTGCAATACCCGCTCTTCGATGCTGATGCGGCAAGTCGTCAGCGCATGTTCATCGTGCACGCGCAGCAAGCGCATGGCGCGCAACGCCCCGATCGGCGTCAGAGCACTCCAGTGGGCGTCTGCCAGGACGGCAAGGGCCAATCCGAATGTCGGTTGGATGCGTGAGGATCGCGGCGCTCGAGCCATGCATGCCTGAGCGAACGATTCATCCATCGTCATTCCCGCACACAGCAACAGCGTGTCGCGCTCGAAGGCGGTAAGCCCGAATGTTTCGGTCAGCAAGTCGATCGCGGTGGGCATCGCGACGGCGGAACGGACTTCTTCCAGGTTGCGCGCCGCCTCATCGTGTCCCTTCTCTTCGAGGCGCGCCCTCAGTCGCGCGAACTCCGCCACGAGCACGCGCTGATTGGCCGTTGTCCAGTCGCTGTCGCTCATTGGATTCGGATCCTGCGATCGAAGAATTCAGGGGGCGACTTGGACGCATCGATGATCGGGCTGTCGATGCCATCGATGCGCAATCGCGCCAGGTGATCGCCCAGCGGTGCGTTCGGAATCTGGAAAGTCAGACTGCTGACGGGCGCGGTGAACGGCTGCGGCGTGAACTCGTTCGTACCGAGCACGAGGCGCGCCGTTTGGCCGGCGCGCAGCTCGGGCGTGAAGTCGAGCGTGATGCTCGCCGTGCCGCCGCCGGCGTTGACGGTCTGCGGCAGGTTGGCGACGTGCGGCGCGACGGTGAGCGCGAGTTGGTTCGACAGCCGCGGGGCCGCCTCGGTGGGCAGCTTGAT
Source organism: Pseudomonadota bacterium (assembly GCA_029779435.1). Lineage (GTDB taxonomy): Bacteria > Pseudomonadota > Gammaproteobacteria > Burkholderiales > Burkholderiaceae_E > JAKPAM01. The sequence continues at coordinate 39,320 of JAKPAM010000256.1, forward strand.
GCGTGCGGCCAGCTTGTAGACGCCCGACGGGAAGTCGGCCGCGCGATTCGCGGGAATCGCGAACGCCAGCTTCGTGGCATTGCCGCCCGTCGCGGGCAGGATCTCTTCGATCCCGAACCGGTCGTTGGTGAGCAGGACTTCGCGCGTAACCCCATCCAGCGTGAAGCCTTCCAGCGTGACGGTCGTGCCAAGTTCAACCACCGCCTGCCTGCCGAAGGGCACCACGGCGGAAATCGTCGGCACGGTGGGCGCGAGATTGGGCTGCGCCTTCAGTCGCCTGACCAGCACGGGCAACGGGTTCGGCGTCGGATCCTCGGCCTGGATGAGCACGACCGACACTTCGTACGCGGCGCTGGGTCGATAATGCGCCAGCGTCGAGGTCCAGAACTTGGACATGTCCTCGGTGCTCAGGAACTCCGGCGTGATTCGCAGCTGCTCGATCTGGTCTTGCAGGCCGGAGTCGCGCAGCGCGCGCAACCACGGCGGCAACGTGCCCGACTGATCGGGCGGCGGCTGCAACGCGATGCGAATCGCTTCGCGCGGAATCACCGGATTCTCGTGCAGCAACTGCATCGCATGCCCGAGAAGGATCTCTGCGTGCAGGTCGGCGGCCCCATAGGCCGAAATCAGGTAGTGCAGGTTGAGGGCGAGCGGCGGATTGGCGAGCCGATTGCGCCCGGAGCCGTCACGCGAAGGCAGCCCTTCGTTGCGCCAGCCGAGGTTCGGCGTGACCTGGCGCATGAACAGGTTCAGTTGAGTCACTTCGACGCCGTTCTGCTGCACGACCTTGTCGGGCGGCAGCGTGCTCACGGCGACGCTCTGCCCGATCTGGCCGGCGACGTTCTGATTGACGAAGCGGTCATTGAGCAGATCGCGCAACACTTGCGTGACACCGGCGATGGCGAGCGCGGTGCTCATGAGGGCCTCCGCCGCGCGAGGTATTCGTCGAGCGGCCGCGTGTCGCGGACGGCGGGCTTGGGACTCTTCTTCGGCGCTGCGGGCTCCGGCGCCGCGATGACCTCGATGCGGCCGATATGCACGTGGACTTCGGTGGACTCGACGCGCGTCTCTTCCAGGCCTGCGTCGATCGGCCGTGGTGCCGGCGCAACAGGCGCGATCGGAGGCGGCGCGCTTGCGACTCGCGTCTCTTCGAGCAGCGGCTGCGGCGTGCGATCGAAGAAGTCGCCCGAAGGCGGCCGCACCGCATACTCGCGCGCGCCGGCCTGCCATGCGCGATGGGGGTCCGCGGCGCGCGCGCGAGTCGTCGGCGCAGCGATCTCGTGAACGGTCTCGATGGATCGGATCGCCGTGTCCGCCTCGTGCAGCGATCCGCCCGCCACGGGCGTCGATGCCCGCACGCCCTGCTCTCGCTGTCGCGGCGCTTCGGGCGCGATACCCGTCAGCGGCCGCGTGTCCTCGACCTCCTGCGGAATCCCCATCGGCACTTGCGCATGCACGCTCGCGGCCGGCCGTATGCGTGGCGTTCCGCTGACCGGCACGCCCAGCGCCTGCCCGGCCAATCTTTGCAGCAGGCCGCTCATGCCAGCACCCGTTCCAGGTAAGCGCGCCGTCGCGTATCGGACAGCTCGAGGATCTGCCGCTCGCTCCAGTTGTACGAACGCGCCAGTGCATGCACCTCGTCGAGCAGGCGCCGTGCGCGTACGTCGACCTCCTCCCAAAGGAACGCGCCGACATCGAAAGGTGCATTCCATGCGTGTTCGCAAGCCGGACACACGAAATCGAGAGCGAGATCCATGCAAGGGTCCGCCTCGTCCATCGCGTGCGAGATCTGCGATTCGAGTTCGTCGCTCCACTCGGCCGGCGCATTCCCCACGAACAAGCGCTGCAGCAGATGCCGGACGGCGCCCGGCTCATCCCGTTCGGCGGCAATCACGGCAAGATCGCGCGACGTCGGCAACCGCAGCATATGGCCGGCGGCCCGCACATCCGCCAACGCGCGATCGCCGCGCGCGGGTGCCCGCTCCAGCAACGTGCTCGCGCGCAGTGTGAATTCGAGGCTTTCGCCACACCCGGGGCAGGTCACGCAGGATTGCATCGCATCGCCGAACAACGACTGGCGCAGCCTCAGCAGCGCCGCGTTGCGTTGGCCGAGCGTCCGGTCGGCGAGCGTCTCCGGATCGGAGCCGGGTTCGGCCGCCGCGAACAGCAGCAGCGCGCGGTCGATGCCATGGCGTCGGCGGCCGTGCTCCCAGCACGCGAGCAGGGATTGCGCATCCATGCCGGACATGGGCGGTCCTTATTGCGGCGGCTCGGTGAAGCTGGGCTCGGCGGGCTCGACGACGTCGACGTCGCGCTCCCAGCCCTCGTTCTCGAGCTTGAGGTGCTGGATGGCGATCGCGTTGGCATTCGCATCGAGATCGGGCAGCGCCTGGAACTCGGAGACCCAGCAGCGGTAGATCTTGTACGCCAGGACCAGTTGCCCGGCCTCGTTGTACAGCTCGAGCATGATGTCCTTGCGGAAATCACGCAGCGAACTTTCCTGCCCCAGGCCGGAGCCGTAGTTCCAGACCTTGTTGGCCCAACGCTCGAATTCGACGTCCTGCGTGACGCCGCGCTCCAGCGTGATCGCTTCGAACTTGATGCGTCCGGGCCCCTTGCGCGAGGTCGATGGATCGCCGCCCTCGCGGTGCTCGATGACCTCGGTGGTGCGCTTGAGCGCGGAACACTTGGAGATTCCGGCGACGTAGCGCCCGTCCCATTTGATCCGGTACTTGAAGTTCGGGTACGGCGTCAGGCGCTGCGGATTCACGGGAAACTGCGGCATGTCGTCTCCTTGCGAGGGGTCGCGGTCCAGGGCATTCAGGCGGACAGGTCGCCGGCGATCTGCTGGATGCGCAGGACCACGAACTCGGCGGGCTTGAGCGGCGCGAAGCCGACGTGGATGTTCACGACCCCCATGTCGATGTCGGCCTGGGTCGTGGTGGTGCGGTCGCACTTCACGAAGTAGGCCTCGCGCGGCGTCGCCCCCTGGAACGCACCCTGGCGGAACAGCGTCTGCATGAACGCGTTGATGTTCAGGCGGATCTGCGACCACAGCGGCTCGTCGTTGGGCTCGAATACCACCCACTGCGTGCCGCGGAACAACGACTCCTCGAGGAACAGCGCCATGCGGCGCACGGGCACGTACTTCCACTCCGAGCCGCGGTTGTTGTCGCCGTCCAGCGTGCGCGCACCCCACACCACGTTGCCGTAGGCGGGCATCGTGCGCAGGCAGTTGATGGCCAGCGGATTCAACGCGCCGTTCTCGGCGTCGCTCAACGCGTCCTGGAATCCGACGATGCCGTTGATCGTCGCCTCGGTGCCGGCGGGTGCCTTCCACACGCCGCGCCGCGAGTCGGTGCGCGCGAAGATGCCCGCGACGAATCCGCAGGGGGGATAGGGCGTGATCGCGCCTTCTTTCAGCGGATCCGGGGCCAGCGCCCACGGAAAGTAGAAGGCCGCATGCGAAGGAGCGCTGCCAATGATGTCGGTGAGCGCGCCCGTCACGCTGTCGCGGGTCGAGCCCTCGGGACAGTCGACGATCAGGAACGCCCGGCGATCCGCGCATTTCTGCGCCAGCGTCGCGATCTCCGAGGCCTTGGTCATTCCCGGCACGCAGACGATGTTGAACAGATCGATCTTGTCGGCCGGCTTGCCTTCCTCGAACAGCTTCGGAATGTCGGCGGCCACCGCGTCTTCGGCCGGATCGAGCACGTCGCCATCGGCGCCATCCGCAAAGGTATCCTCCGCATCGGTCGTCGGATCTGACGTCGCGACCGAGGCCACCTTGATGATGCGCGAACGATCCTTGATGTAGTCGGTGACGAAGCGCGAGTTGCCGGCATCGCGCGTCAGATTCTCGAAGGATTCGACCGTCGCGCCATCGAGCAGCACTTCGATCTTGAAGCGGTCCGCGACGCCCGGACGCGGGCTCACCTTGACCTTGTACGCATGAGCCCATTCGCCGGGAGAACTGGCCTCGAATCCGAAGCCCGCGGCTTCCGCGGTTGCGGTCGCCGCGACGCCGGAACCTTCACCGCTCTTGGCCAGGCGGATGATGTAGGCATCGGTACCGCCGTTATTGAAGAAATGCATGACCGAATGGCCGAGCAGCGTGCGGCCGTCGAGCCCGCCGTACTCGCGTTCGTAGTCGGCGAAACTGAACACCCGCCCCGCCTTGTCGGTCGCGCCCTTCTTCGCCCAGCCGATGAACAGCGCGATGGAGGTGGCCACGCCCGCGATGGTGCGTACGCCGCTGGAGACTTCTTCGACGTAAACGCCGGGATACGTCAGGGCCTGGGGCATTGGAGCCTCTCTTGTCTAGCTGATCGGGTTGCGGCGGAACGCGGATCCTGGCGCGCAGGCGTAGACGCAATGACCGTCGGGAAGCAGGCGCCTCACGAGCACGCCTCGCTCGACGAGTCTCGCGAGCGCGGCTTCGACGCTGTTCAACGTGGGCTGCTCCCGCCGGTCGAGCCACCAGCGCGCGATGCCTTCCGGCGTATCGGCGGCGGTCGAATGCAATGAAACGTATTTCTCGAGTTCACGAGCGATTCCTTCGACCTCGGCATCGACAGGCGTGTGGTTCACGTGCGGCTTCCGTGGGAAAGGACAGAGCAACGCGCGTACCAGCGGCCCGGGCAACGCGAATCAAGGACTTAGGCAGGAGTCGCGGCTCGTCGGGGCGAATGCGCCTCAGGCAGGACACAGCGGGTGAGGCGTCTTCGCCTCACCCGGCACGAACGTGCGCGCGCTGTACGGCACGCGCGTCGCGCGGAAGTTCAACCAGAGAGGGCTAGCTGCCTTGGGAGCCGGATGGCGCACGAAAGTCGCGCGCACTAAGCTGGTACTTCCGTACCAGGCGGTTGAAACGGCTGCGCTCCTTGCCGGCGAGCCGCGCGGCCAGGCTCACGTTGCCGCCGGACTGCCGTAGCAGATGCTGAACGTAATCCCGTTCGAAGTCGGCAATGGCCCGCGCCTTGGCTTCGCGGAACGCGACGCCGTCGGCGATCGCCCTCGCTGCAGGCGCTTCGTGGCTTGCAGCGCCGTTGTGCTGTGCATCAGTGCTGCGCCTGGAGGCCAACCGCCGCTCCAGGCCCGCCTTGCGCGGCAGGCTCGGCAATAGCAGTTCATCGCCGTCCGCGAGCAGGAATTCCCGGTGCAGCAGGTTCTCCAACTCGCGGACATTGCCGGGCCAGTCGTAGGCGCGCAGCGCCGCGATCGCATCCGGGTGGAACACGCGCTCCGGCACCTGGTACTGGCGGCAGAGATTTCGCAGGAACGCGCGCGCGAGCACCAGCGCGTCGTCGCCGCGATCACGCAGCGGCGGCACGTCCAGCGTCAGCACATCGAGCCGGTAGAGAAGGTCCTGGCGGAATCGTCCCTGGCGCGCGAGATTCGACAGGTCGACGTTGGTGGCGCCAAGCACGCGCACGTTGGCGATCCGCGCGCGCGAGGCGCCCAGCGGGCGATATTCGTGGTCCTGCAGGAAGCGCAGCAGCGCCACCTGCCCGGCCGCGCTCAGCGCTTCGAGTTCGTCGAGGAACAGCGTGCCGCCCTCGGCCTGCGCGACCAGTCCCGGGCGATTCTCGTGCGCGTCCGTGAAGGCGCCGCGCGTGTGTCCGAAAAGCTCGCTGCCGAACAAGGCATCGGGCAACGCGCCGCAGTTGATCGGAATGAACGGACCTTCCGCACGAGTGCCCTGGTAGTGAATGGCACGCGCGGTGAGTTCCTTGCCGGTGCCGGTCTCGCCGTTGATGAGTACCGTCGCATCACAACGCGCAAAACGTTCGACCTGGGCCAGCAGGCGCTTGAACGCCGCCGACTCGCCGTGCACGAAAACGATGGGCATGAGGACTCCTCACAGGCGGTACCGTTGCCGATCGAACCGATGCGCCCCGCAAGAAGTATTGCAGCAATTGCGGGTCGATTGGCGGCCCGGCCCCCCCTCCCCGGTGGGGAATTACTATTGCGGTTGAAGTCTGACAACGTCGCCACTGTCGCGTTTCAGATAAAGATCGGATCCAAGCAGTCGATCGAGCGCCACCGCCATCTCTGGGCGGCGCGTTTCGACGCGCCGGACCAGGTGGTCGATGAACTGAAACGCAAGGAGAAGGCCAATGAGCGAAAGCAGCGTTGGCGGGGCGCCCCCCGCCCGGCACCACACGACGGTGGAGCGGGTGTCCGAGCGCGAGGTGGCGGTCACGCGCATCTTCGACGCGCCCGTGCGCCTGGTGTTCGGGGCCTGGAGCCGACCCGAACTGTTCAAGCGCTGGTGGGTGCCTAAATCCATGGGCATGACGCTGCTGTCGTGCGAGTTGGATGTACGCGTCGGCGGCTGCTATCGCCTGGTGTTCGACCATGATCCGGAGCCGATGGCGTTCTTCGGCACCTATCTGGAGGTGGTCGCGCCTTCGCGCCTGGTGTGGACGAACGAGGAAGGCGGCGAAGGCGGCCCGGTGACGACGGTCACGTTCGAGGAACAGGGCGAGCAGACGCTGGTAGTGATGCGTGAACGCCACGCCTCGAAGGCGTCCCTCGACGCGGCCGGCACCGGGGCCGCCGACGCGACGGTCGAGACCTTCAGGCAACTGGACGAACTGCTGGCGGAGCGGGGCGCGGGACGGCCCTGACGCAGGCGCGGGCGCGCCGGCCGGGCCGGGCCGGGCCGGCGGAAGGTGGTAAGCGCGTCGTCAGCGCGCGCGCCGGTAGTGCATGGCGACCGCACCGTTGCGGAACGGCTTCGCCGAGATCAAATCGAGCCGTCGCGTACCGGGCAGCCCGCTCTCGTACAGGGTCGGGCCATGACCGGCGATCCTGGGGTGGACGAGCAGCCTGTATTCGTCGATCAGATCCAGCCGGTCAAGCTCGGTCGCGAGCTTGCCGCTACCGAGGAGCACCCCGTCCGGGGTCGCGTCCTTGAGCTTTTGCACGCCCGTGCGCAGGTCGCCGGTGATGTGGTGGCTGTTGGTCCACGGGAAGTCCTTTCGCGTCGAGGACACCACGTACTTCGGCTTGGCCTCCAGTTTGACCGCCCACTCGCGTATCGCCGGCGGCGCGTCCGCGTCGCCGCGGGCGACCGCCGGCCAATAGCTCTCCATCATCTCGTAGGTGACGCGGCCCCACAGCATCGCCCCACCCTCGTCCATGAGGCGGGTGAAGAAGGCGTGCGTCTCGTCGTCGGCGATTCCCTCCTCGTGGTCGACGCAGCCGTCCAGCGTGACGTTGATACTGAAGGTCAAAAGCCCCATGGTGTCCTCCGTTCGAGGTAAGCGACGGGCCTCTTGGTCATCGAGCTGCAGATCCGCCAACGGCATCGCATCAGTAAGCGCGGCGACACCTACCTGTGAACCTTGCTGATTCGCGGTGCCAGGGCCGTATTGCGCCACAGCCTATGCAGTCGCTCCGACTGGGTCGCCTGATTCGCTAACAGGCGCAACAACAGCAGCCGTCACACTGGCCAACCGCAACGCCCGCATCGTCTGAGCGCTGCTGGCTCGCAATACCGACTATCGCCCCGAGCAAACGAGCGCCGCTCCGACGTGAGCGCTGATCTTCCAACACTCGATCAAACAGGAGTACCGAACCCCTCCGCAGATTGCCCAGCAAGACAGCTCGTGATGGCAACGACAGGTAAGACCGGGGTCGAGAAAGCTCGAAACGGACAGCGCACGAACCCAGTGCTCTCAAGCGATAGAGCCCCGACCAGCCAATCCCATCAGGGACTTTCAGGCCGCTTGAGGATCTGCCCGACGCGGTTCTACACGCCGCAAGATCTCATCGCGCGTGGGGAGAGTCTTCAAGTCGTAGATTGCCTGGAGATTGAGCCAGGACGCCGCATCTCCACCAAAGTAGCGCGCCAGTCGTTCCGCTGTGTCCGCAGTAACGGCTCTGCGCTCCTTTACGATCTCATGAATGCGGGTCGCCGGCACACCGAGCGCAAGGGCCAGGGCATTGACACTCATCTGCAAGGGTCCAAGGAACTCCTCTCTGAGAACCTCACCCGGATGAACTGGGCGCATTCGATTGACAGGACGAGACATGGCAACCTCAGTGATAGTCGACGATCTCAACGTCAGCCGGACCGGCCTCCGTCCAGACAAAGCAGATACGAAACTGGTCGTTGACCCGGATACTGAACTGTCCCTTTCGGTCTCCTCGCAGGGCTTCGAGGTGGTGTAATACGTCAAGCGGAATGACGCGCGTCGAAGAGCACGGTGCCACCGACGACAGCCGCAGATCACGTGACACAGCCGTAGTGCGCCGACGACACCAGGCGCACGTACTTATCATGCACCGAGCCGGGCCGGATGCGTACGCTCAGATCGGGCGCTTGCCAGGCCGCCAGCCGGCGAGCCAGCTCATCGTCGCCGATATCCAACATAAGCGTGCGCGCGCCGGGGTCGATGGTGATGGCATCACCTTCCTGCACGACGGCGATAGGGCCTCCGCGCGCCGCCTCGGGCGCGATGTGGCCGATCAGGATGCCATGCGAGACGCCGGAGAAGCGGCCGTCGGTGATCAGCGCCACCTGCTCGCCCAAGCCGCGGCCCTGCAACTGGATCGTCAGCATCACCATCTCGGGCATGCCGGGGCCGCCGACCGGCCCCACGTTGCGCACGACGATCACGTCGCCGGGCTGGATGCGCCCTGCGCGGATCGCGGCCATCGTGTCGGCCTCGCTGTCGAACACCCGGGCCGGGCCGCGGAATACGCCGTTGGCCAGGGTCTTGCCCGACAGCTTGAGCAGCGCGCTCTCGGGCGCCAGGTTGCCGCGCAGCACGCTGATGTGCTGACCCGCGGGCGCCAGCGGCCGCGTGACCGGATGCACGATGTCTTGCGCCTCCAACTCGTCGAGCGAGGGCACGTCGGCCAGGTTGTCGGCGAGAGTGCTGCCGGTGGCGGTGATCACGTCGCCATGCAGCAGACCGTGGCGCAGCAATTCCTTCATTACCACCGGCACGCCGCCCAGCGCATGCAGGCTGGGCATCGCATAAGGGCCGTGCGGCTGCAGATTGACGATCAGCGGCACGCGGGCGCCGATGGCATGGATACGCTCGATGGTGATCGGCACCTGCGCCTCGCGCGCCAGGGCCAGCAGGTGCAGATACATATTGGTGCTGCCACCCATCGCATACAGCGTGGTGATGGCGTTCTCGAAGGCGCGCTCCGTCAGGATGTCTCGCGGCCGGATGCCCAGCGCCATCAACCGGTACAGCGCCTGCACCGAGGCCAGTGCCTGAGCTCGCACGTCGGCATGGATGTCGCCGGCCACGCCGTCGTCGGCCGGGTGCGAGGCGCCGCGCGGCAGCATCAGGCCGATCGCTTCGGCCGCGGTGCTCATGGTGTTGGCGGTGAACATGGCGCCGCAGGTGCCGCTGCCCGGCATCACGTTGCGTTCCAGCTCGGCGTACTGGGCATCGCTGAGCCGGCCGGCCTCGTGCGCGGCGCGGCCTTCGGCCCAGTCCATGATCGTGATGTTGCGGCCCTTGGCCGCATAGGGCTCGAACGATACGGCCCCGGGCGAGGCCGTGCCCGGATAGACGACCAGGCCGAAGGCGTTGGTGCGCGCCAGCGGCATCATCGCCGCGGCACCCGTCTTGTCGCAGCCCGAGATCACGATCATCGCCTGGCCGTGGTGGGCACGGTGGCCGATCTCGAAACAGTCAGCCACCACGTCGCGCGAGACCAGGCTGAAGCCGGCCGTGGGCGTGCCCTGGGTCAGCGCGTCGGACACGGCCGGCGCGCCCACCACCAGGCCCTGGCCGCCCTGGGCCGCCACGGCATCCACCAGCAGGTCGGCGATGGTTCGCACGCGGTTGTTGCAGCGGTGAGCATTGGTCCAGGCGCTGGCGATCGTCACCACGGCATTGGCCTGGGCCGTGCGATCGGGGTCGAAGCCCGCCGCGCGCACTTCCACGCGGCTGTTCTTCCAGTAGCTGGGCCGGTCTGCTTGCATGTCGTCTCGTCTGTCGTCGCTATGGTTGCCGATCAATCATAATCGGTCCATCGACGTCAGAGGAGGTGTCGTGTCATGGCCGACCTCGCCATCGTCCCGCCGGATCGTCACGCGGTCGTCGATGCGTTGCCGGCACGCGTGCCCAGGGAGAGCGGAATCAGGACGGAAAGCTCGATCAGTCCTTGGCGCTGGCGACGATCGAGACGCGTCCGCGGGCGCGGCCGCTTATGCCGGGGACGCGGCGGCCTTCGACGCGGCGACCGTTACCGCGGCGCCCGCACTCCGATCCGCGCTGCCCGTATCGAGCGATGCCGACGGCACGACGATCGGCAACGCCGTACCGATCTCGCTGCCCCGCGATAGATACGCCTCGACACGCTCGATCGTCATCGGCTTGGCGAAGTAATACCCCTGCATCATGTTGCAGCCCAGGTCCTTGAGGATCTCGATCTGCTCCGCGGTCTCGGTACCTTCGACGACGCATTCGATGTTCAGGTTCTGGCACAGGTCGATGACGGTGCGCAGGATGTCCTTGCCGGTGGCGCGCGATTCGATGTCGGTGATGAAGCTGCGATCGACCTTGATCTTGTCCAGCGGCAGCCGGTGCACGTGGCTCAGGCTCGAGTAGCCCGTGCCGAAATCATCCAGCGAGATGTGCGTACCCAACGCGCGCAGCGTCTGCACCGATTGCAGCGCCAAGTTGAAATCCGCCATCAGCGCCGACTCGGTGATCTCGAACTCGATCCGGCCGGGGGCGACACCGCTTTCACGCACGATCTGCACGATCGTGGCGATCGAGTCGGAGCTGACCAGGTCGCGCATCGACAGGTTGAACGCGATGCCGATCCGTTCGGGCCAGGTCGCGACCGCGCTCAGGGCCCTGCGCAGCAGCGTGTGGGTGATCCGGTGGATCAGGTCCGAACGCTCGGCCACGCCGATGAAATCAGCGGGCGATACGGCCCCCAGCTCGGGGCTGTTCCAACGGGCCAGCGCCTCGAACGAAGTGGGCACGCCGCCGCGCGCCACGTCTATCAGCGGCTGGAAATGCAGCGACAACTCGTTGTCCAGGTCCGCCTTGCGCAGGCACTGTTCGAGACGGCCGCGCTGGCGGATCTCGACCTCGTGCACGTCGGAGAAGATCACCGGCTGGCCGCGCTTCTTGTCCTTGGCGTGATAAAGCGCGTAGTCGGCCCGCTCGTACAGCAACTCGCTGTGATCTCCGACGACCGGGAACACGGCGAAGCCCATCGACGCGCTGACATTGACGACGGCGTCACGCAGCGTGATCGGCTGGTTGATCTCGGCGCAGATGCGCTGGCCGCATGCCAGCAGCGCCGCCTCGTCGCGGGCATCCAGCACCAGGATGCCGAACTCGTCGCCGCCCAGTCGCGCGATCATCACGCCGTCACCGACGACTCGCTGCATGCGGTGACCGACCTGGACCAGCAGTTGATCGCCGGTAACGTGGCCGAACACATCGTTGACGGACTTGAAGCCGTCGACGTCGAGCACGCCGAGCGCGAACGGACGGCGATCGTGCCGACGCGCTATCAGCTCGGTCTCGACGCATTCGAAGAACCGGCGCCGATTGGGCAGGCCCGTCAGGCTGTCGAGATTGGCCAGCCGCGTGTTCTCGTGGCTCAGGCGAACCATCTTCTCGAAATCGCGGGCGGTGATCGTCGTGATGACGATCATCGCCATCACGACCAGCAGCATGCTGACGCCGACGATCACCACGTACAGGTTCGGATCGAACAGCATGTACACGGCGGCCGGGCACATCAGCGTGAAGGCCAGCATGCGTGATGCCGCGCGCAGGTGCAGCAGGCACGCCATGCACGAGGACGTCATCAACGCGATCGACAGCAGCACCAGCATCCGCCCGCCCAGGCTCTGCGTAGCCTCGAACAGCGCGAAATACCAGCCCAGGAACAGCACGCCGATTCCCAGGCCGAGCTTGACGACGCCCTTGAGGCGACGAACGGCCTGCCGATCGTCGAGCACGACCCGGCGCGCGCGCAGCCAGACCAGCATGCGCAGCACGCAGATGCCGATCAGCACGCTCGGCACGGCCACGGTCAGCCCACGCGGGGCCTCACGGTACGTGGCGACCGCGCACAGGGCCGCGTTCGTGCACAGGACGAAGTACAGCAGCGGAATCTGCTTGTTGAAGTTCGTGAGCAACGCACGAACGAGTTCGATGTCGTTCGTCTCGACCGCAAAGAAATTCCGCAAGACACGCATGGATTCGTCCGATCCCGATCTCTTCTTCGTCCGACTGGCCCCGAGATGGCCTCGGCTTCGAGGCGCCATCCCGAACCTCTACGGACGAACCGGCGCAGACAGGAGCGCTTTCGGATAAACGGTCGGAATCCCCGGGATGACGGCGTTCGGCACGGCCGCCCCGACTTCCGGACTTCCGGACTTCCGGACTTCCGGACTTCCGGACTTCCGGGTTGCCGGGTTGCCGGGTTGCCGGGTTGCCGGGTTGCCGGGTTGCCGGGTTGCCGGAATGGTGGAGCAACCGCAGACGCTGGATGAACCGAGCGAGAGCCAAGCGCCCCCAAAGGCGATGGCATGCGGCCGATCGAGGGTGATATCGTCGAGGGTTTCCTCCGCGCACCGACGTTTCCGCAATGACCGAAGATGGATACCTGCTGTTCGATACGCCCGTGGGCCGATGCGGGCTGGCCTGGCACGGCGGCGCGATCAGCGCGCTCCAGTTGCCCGAGCCAGACGACGCGCGGACGGTGCGACGGATGTTGCGGCACGTGGCGTCGACCGAGTCCGCGCCGCCGCACGTCACCGACGACGATGCGCCCGACTGGGTACGCGACGTCATCGCGCAGGTCGGCGCGCTGCTGGAAGGTCGACCGCAACACCTGGAGGACGTGCCGCTGGACCTGCGCGATACGCCGGATTTCGCGCGCCAGGTCTACGCGCTGTCGCGCGCGATCCCTCCCGGCCAGACCCTGACATACGGAGAAGTGGCTCGCCGGCTCGGCGCGCCGGGCGCCTCCCGCGCGGTCGGGCAGGCGCTGGGTAGCAATCCGTTCGCGATCATCGTGCCCTGTCACCGGGTGCTGGCGGCCAACGGCCGCTCGGGCGGATTCTCGGCGAGCGGCGGCGCGCGCACGAAGCTGGCGCTGCTGGCCCTCGAAAGCCCGCGCGACACGCCGCCCGAAGGGGATCTGTTCGGCTGGCGCGGCTGACGCGCAGGAGAGGAGCCGGCACAGGGGCTGCCGGAGCCGAAGTCGGCCCGGCAAGGCTTGACCAAGACCGAGGCCGAGACCTCTACCCGTACCGGGCCGACCCGGCCGCTCAGCGGAACATCAGCGTCGCCAGCCCCAGGAAGATGAAAAAGCCCATGCTGTCGGTGGTGAACGTCAGCAGGACCGACGACCCCATCGCCGGATCCCGGCCCAGGCGCTGCAGCCCGAGCGGTACGGCCATGCCGATCAGCGCGCCGACGACCAGGTTCAGCACCATCGCCAGCGCCATCAGCGCCCCCAGCAGCAGGCCATGCGGCGTATCGCTGTACAGCCACCACGCGAGCAGGCCGGCGATGGTGCCCCAGGCCAGGCCGTTCAGGCCGGCGATCGCCAGCTCCTTGGTCAGCAGCCGGCGGGCGTTGCCGGTCGTGACCTGGCCAAGCGCGAGCGAGCGGATGATCAGCGTCATCGTCTGATTGCCGGAGTTGCCGGCGATGCCGGCGACGATCGGCATCAGCGCGGCCAGCGCGACGACGCGCTCGATCACGCCCTCGAAGCCGCCGATGACGCGCGACGCGAAGAAGGCCGTGCACAGGTTCAGCGCCAGCCACGGCCAGCGATTGCGCGCCGACGCCCAGACGTTGGAGAACAGGTCTTCTTCTTCGCGCAGACCGGCCTGCGACAGCAGGTCGGCCTCGCCCTCTTCCCGGATGACGTCGACGACCTCGTCGACGGTCAACCGCCCGATCAACCGGTTATGCGAATCGATGACCGGCGCGGACACCAGGTCGTAGCGCTCGAACGCCTGCGCGGCTTCGCTGGCGTCGTCGAGCGCCTGCAGCGTCAGCATGTCCGAGCGCAGCACGTCCTTGACCAGCGTGTCCGGCTCGTTGATCAGCAGCCGGTCCAGCGGCAGCGTGCCTTGCAGCACGTCGTTGCGGTCGACGACGAAGACCTGATCGGTATGGCCGGGCAGCTCGTCGAAGCGGCGCAGATAGCGCAGCACGGTTTCGAGCGAGACGTCCTCGCGCACGGTGACCAGGTCGAAATCCATCCGCGCGCCGACCGAATCCTCCGGATACGACATCGCAGCGCGCAACTGCTCGCGTTCTTCGAGGCTCAGGCTGGCCCGCACCTCTTCGACGACGTCGCGCGGCAGGTCGGGCGCGAGGTCGGCGATCTCGTCGGCATCGAGCTGTTCGACCGCGCCGACCAGTTCCTCGCGATCCATCGACGCGATCAGTGTCTCGCGCACCCCGTCCGAGGCTTCGAGCAGGATCTCGCCGTCACGGTCGGCGCGCACCAGATCCCAGACGATCAAGCGCTCGTCCACCGGCAGCGCCTCGAGGATGTAGGCAACGTCGGCCGAGTGCAGTTGGTCGAGCTTCTGGCGCAGCTCGTTCAGCGACTGGCGCTCGACCAGATCCTCGACGAGCTGGTGCTTGTCGTTGCCTTCGCCGTAGTCCTGGCGGTGCGCCAGCTCGATCAGCAGGTTGTGCTTGCGCAGCAGATCCTGGACCTGCAGCAACGCGCGCGACGCCTCTTCAGAATCGCGGCGCAGGATCGGCTCAGCCTGTCGCGGCGACGGGCGCGTCCCTCCCTTGGCCGCCGTCCCGTCGTCGGCGGACGCGCGGTCGGGACCCTGCGGCGCCTGGCCGAGGTCGGAAGGAAGGAGAGGATCTTGCATGGCCCGCGCATCTTACAGACAGTTGCCGCCGGGCGGGAACCGTTCCATGCGGTCGCTCGACCTTCACATCCCTGTCATCGAACGGTGCCCATCGAACGCCGCGAAGGCCCCCGCATCAGCGCCGCGACGACCTCCGATGCCGCGCCGCACGGACGCACGGGACCTGCTCGCATCAGGGCGCCAGGACCGCGCTGATCCCCGCTACGGCGCGTCGACCGCGCCGATGCCGCGCTGGATCATCGCCGCCCGCCGCGCCAGCGCGGGCGAGCCGCGATTGACGTCGTAGTAGCGCGGCCGGGGCAGCATTGCGGCCAGGCGCGCGCTCTGCGGCGCGCTCAGGCGGCCGGCCCCCGTCCCGTAATAATGACGGGCGGCGGCCTCGCACCCGAACACGCCGTTCCCCCACTCGGCGACGTTCAGGTAGATCTCCAGGATCCGGTCCTTGCTCATCATCGATTCGAGCATGTACGTGATCGCCAGTTCCTGGGCCTTGCGGACGTAGCTGCGGTCGCCGGACAGGAACAGGTTCTTGGCCAGTTGCATCGTGATCGTCGAGCCGCCGCGCACGATCCGCCCGCGCGTCAGGTTCTGGTCATAAGCGCGCTCGATCGCATCCCAGTCGACGCCGTCGTGCTCGGTGAAATTGGCGTCCTCGGCAGCGATGACCGCCCGCTTCAGGCTCGGGGCGATCTGGTCGTACGACACCCACGCATGCTGCAGCCGCGCCGAGGGATCCTTCTCGCGCAGCCGCGACAATTGCTCGCGCATGAACGATGTCGAGTCGGGATTGTGATCACGCCACCACAGGATGTGCGCGAAGAACCAGAATTGCAGCAGCAGTACGACGGTGATCGCCGCGGTCAGCAGCCACGCGATGACGCGCCACACGACCCACGCGATACCGGAACGCCGCGTCATCGCGCCGGCGTCGTTGCCGGCGTGCCGTCGATCTCGGCGCGCAGCCGGGCATAGACGGGCGCGGTATCGGGCAGCACGCCGCGCCATAGCCGGAACGACTCGGCCGCCTGCTCGACCAGCATGCCCAGGCCGTCGCTGACGCGCGCGCAGCCGGCTTCGCCGGCCTCGCGCAGGAACGCGGTGGGCCGCGCGCCATAGACCATGTCGTACGCGAGCTGCGCGCCGGCCAGGCACGCGTGCGGCACGGCCGGTGCCGAATCGTGCAGGCCCGCCGACGTGGCGTTGATGATCAGATCGATACCGGACGACGGGCAATCGTCGAGCGCCGCCAGTGCCGACGTGCGCGGCGCCTGGCCGAACGCTGCCACCAGTTCGCGCGCGCGGTCGCGCGTTCGATTGAACACGCCGATCGACGCGACACCGGCCTCGAGCAGCGGCAGCACGACACCGCGCGCCGCGCCGCCGGCGCCGAGCAGCAGCACCCGCCGGCCCGCCAACGGGCAGGCCAGCCGCCCCTCGAGGTCGCGCACGAGGCCGACCCCGTCGGTGTTGTCGCCCAGCACGCCTTCATCCGAGAACACCAGCGTATTGACCGCGCCCGCCGCCGCCGCGCGCGGCGTCAGCGTATCGGCCAGCGCGGCGGCCTCGAGCTTGAACGGCACGGTGACGTTCAGGCCTCGGCCGCCCTGAGCACGAAAATCCGCGACGGTCGCGGCGAAGCCATCGAGCGGCGCGAGCAGCCGGTCATAAGCGAGCCGCTGGCCGGTCTGCGCCGCGAAGGCGGCGTGGATCTGCGGCGAACGGCTATGCGCGATCGGATGGCCGACGACCGCGTATCGATCGATCGCCTTCGGGTCCGGTGCTCGAGAGCCGGCCGCTTGCGGGTCGATCGCTTGCGGGCCGCCAGCCTGGGAATCGGGAGCGTGTGCGTGCATCAGTTGCGGGCCGCCGTGGTCTCCAGCCCCTTGTTCGTGAAGGTCCAGGTCCGCACGATCTGCAGGATGTCGCCATCCTTGACCATCTCGGGCGTGAACCGGTCATAAGGGGCGCCTGCATAGACGATCTGCTTGACCGCGCGATTCAGGACCGGGTACTTCGACGGCTTGTTGACGACGACGTCGACGACGTTGCCGTGCTTGTCGATCTCGACCGTGCAGATCAGCGAATCGTACATCCTGCCGCGTGCCTCGCGCGGGTACATCTCGGTGCCGATGCGCTCGATGCGGTCGGCCCATTCGTCGACGTAGCGCGCGTAGTTGACGCCCTTGGCGTTGACGCCATAAGTGAGCCGCTTGGGCCGCTTGTTGTAGTCGGAGATCTGTCGGTCGATCTGCGCCTGCAGCCGGGCGATCGCACGGGTGGCTTCGTCGTCGGCGGCAGCCTCGGGCGCGGGCGGCGCTTCCTGCGGGCGCTGCCGCGGGGCGGCGACCGTCGGCGCCTGCTGCGCCATCGCGAGCAACTGGCGCTGCTGCTGCTCGAGCGTATTGATGCGCTGGCGCTGCTCGCGCAGATCGTCGCCGTCGCGGACCTGGTCCATCGCGGGCAGCGGCGACTTGGCGCGCCCCTGGTCGCGATCGCCACCGCCTTCCTGGTTGACCTGCGCCAGCACCTCGGGCGCCAGCGGCGCGTTCTGCGTGCGCGCGTTCAGCAGCACGACCTCGATCTGCGAATCGAAAGGCTTGAAGCGGATCGGCTCGGGCGCCGTGAAACGCACGCTCATCACGATGACGTGCAGCACCAGCGACAACGCCAGCCCGATCGCCAGCGGATCACGGCGCCATTGCGCCCACGACATCCCGTTCCCCCCCCTGCGCGCCAGCGTCGCCGACATCGTCACGGCTCCTGATGAGAGGGATCATCGACGGCCGAAGCGGCCGCGTCGCCGCTCGCCCCTCGCGCGCCCTCCTGTGCTCGATCCTGCGCGACCTTCTCCGCTACGCCTTCGGCCGCATCCTCGGCCGCATCCTCGACGGCATCGACCGCCTCGACCGTGTCGAGCGGGCTCTCGCCCTCGTCGATCAGCGATTCCACGTCGTCCTCGTCGATCAGCTCCTGTCCGCCGTCCTCGCGCTCGCCGACGTAGCGCGTGCCCAGGCTCAGGTCGATGACATCGACGGACGACACATCGACGACGATCGGGCGCCCGGCCGGCAGCATCGGCAGGTCGGCCATGCGGAAGTACAACGGCGCCTGTGTCAGCCGGACCAGATCGTCGCGCACGACCACGGCGTCGAACTGCCCCAGGCCGCACTGCTCGAGCCAGCGCAGGCACCAGTACCGCTCCATCCGCGTCTGGAAGTCGGCATAGCCGGCGTACCGCGCGTCGAACGCGGTCATCACCGCGAACAACTCGGCGTCGTTGGTGCCGAACGGCGGCGGCGAGCCGGCCAGCACGGCCAGCAATTGGCGCTGATTGACCAGGTCGACGTAGCGGCGCAGCGGCGACGTGCTCCACATGTATTGCGCGACACCCAGTCCCTGGTGCGGAAGCGGGTGCGTGCTGGTGCGCACACGGCCGACCTGCTGCGAGCGGTAGATACCCGACGTGCGGTGCTCGGCCAGCAACTGTCCCCACGTGCTGTTCGCGAAGATCATCATCTCGGCGACGATCCGGTCGAGCGGCGCATCGCGGCGGCGCTGAACGATACGGACCAGGTCGTCGTCGACGTAGAAGCTGAAATCGGTGCGGGAACGCGGTTCGGGCTTGCCGCGCACGCGTTCGCGCTCGGCGCACAACGCCTGCGTCAGCGTCCACAGCACGCGCAGCGCATCGCCGAACGGCATCGGTGCGGACGGATCGTCGAGCGTCCGTTCGGTGATCGTGCCATCGAGCAGGTCGTGCCGCAGGTTCGCGGCCACGCGGATCCGTTCGAGCTGCGAGAACGTCGAGACGACGCGCGTGCCGCCGTCGTCCAGGTCCGAGTACAACGACAGTACCGGCACGTCCCGCCCCTCGTCGAGCGAGAAGTCCGCGACCAGTTCGTCGGGCAGCATCGTGATCTTGTCGCCGGGCATGTAGACCGTCGACATCCGCTCGCGCGTCAGCGCATCCAGTTCGCTGCCCGGCAGGATGCCGATACCCGGCGCGGCGATGTGCACGCCGACGCGCACGCTGCCGCCGGGCTGGCGCGTGACCGACAGGCAGTCGTCGATCTCGGTCGTCGTCGAGTCGTCGACCGAGAACGCCTCGACGGCTGCCAACGGCAACGACGACGGATCGGGCAGCTCCGCTCGCCAAGCGTCGATCGTGCCGGGAAACCCCACGCCATGCGGAAAATACTCGGCGACGAAACGGGCCACGTGCATCGCGTGCGGCGACGCGAACGCGCCCGCTTCGAGCAGGACGCGCTCGGGCGCGCGGTGGGCGAGCTGACAGGCGCGGTCGAGCGCACGGTACTCGGCGCTCTGCTTGTCGGGTTTGACGAGCAGGAACGCGGCCTGGCGGCCTATCGCTTCGGGCAGCCGACGCTCGAGCAGCATCTGCGCGTCCGATTCGATGCGCAGTTCGAGCTGGCGCTTGCGCTCGACGGCGGCGAGCGCGGCCTTGAGCACGTCGGGCGGCGCCGGCCGGAACCGGCCCCGGCCCTTGCGGTGGAAATAGACGGGAGCGCCGTGCAGGCGCAACAGCAGGCTGGTGGCCTCGGCCGCACCGGGCTGCCGGCCGAAGTACTCGTCCGCCAGCGCCTGGAAGCCGAACTCTTCCTGCGGCGCGCATTCCCACAGGAAATCGAGATCGATGCCGGCGGCCATCGCCGTCGCCTCGGCCATCATCGTGACGGGATCCGGCGACTCGAAGCGCAGCACGACGTGGCTGCTCTTGATCTTGGCGCGGCGGCCACTGCCGTACTCGATCTGCAGGCTGGCACCGGCATCGGACAGGATCGAAGCGGCCTTGAAGCCGCCATCTTCTTCGAACAGGACGTGACTCATTGGCCCTCGCCGGTCAAGCCGGCGAACGCCAGCACTTCGTCGCCATAGTCGGCGAAATCACTCAGGCCGTGGTCGCTGCCGGCAATGATCCGGTGCCGGGCACCGGGGTAATGGGCCACCATGTCACGCCAGTCGAGCAGTTCGTCACCGGTGGCCGCAATCAGCAGGTAGCGGTCCGGGTCGGTGATGCGCGCCACGTCGATCTCGCGCAACTCGTCGAGGTAAGCGGGCTTGAACTCGAACGGTTCGTCGCTGTGGTATTGCGTCTGCACGCCGACGTGCGCGGCCAAGCCTTCGGCCGGCCTGACCGCCGGATTGAGCAGCACGCACCGGCAGCCGACCTGCTCGGCGAGCCAGGTCGCGTAGTAGCCGCCCAGCGAGCTGCCGACCAGCGTGTCGTCGCGGCGCGGGCCGATCCGCCGTTCGACGAGCGCGATCGCCTCGCGCGGCGATGCCGGCAGTTGCGGGCACGCATAGCGGTCCGACAGGCCCAGCGCCGCCAGCCGCGATGCGATCCATGACGCCTTGAACGAACGCGGCGACGAACGGAATCCATGCAGGTAGATCAATCGGGACGGCATCGGTCGACTCGGCGGTCAGGTTCTCAGTCCACGCGGGCGCGCAGGCCGTCGAGCAGCCGTTGGTGGATGCCGCCGAATCCGCCGTTGCTCATCACGAGGATCCGGTCGCCCGGCTGCGCGTCGGCGACGATCGCCGCGGCCAGCGCCGGCAGGTCGCGCTCGACCCGCGCCCGCGGACCCAGCGGCGACAGCGCGGCGGCCACGTCCCAGTCGACGCCGCCAACATAACAATACACACGGTCGGCGCCGGCCAGGCTGCCGGGCAGCGCCGCCTTCATCGCGCCGAGCTTCATCGTGTTCGAGCGCGGCTCGAGCACGGCGAGGATCCGCTGGCCGGGCGTCAGCCGCGCGCGCAGGCCGTCGATCGTCGTGCGGATCGCGGTCGGGTGGTGGGCGAAATCATCGATGACGACGACGCCGCCGACGTCGCCTCGGGTCTCGAGCCGCCGGCGAATGCCGGCGACCGCGCCCAGCGCCTCGATGGCACGCGCCGGCTCGACGCCGACGTGGGCGGCGGCGGCGATCGCCGCCAGCGCATTGTCGCGATTGTGCGCGCCGGCCAGTTCGAGCCGGCAGCGGCCGAGCCGGCGCTCGCCGAACCAGACGTCGAACTCGCTGGCGGCCGGCGTCTCGGTGACGTCGGATTCGTGCCAGCCGCCGGGCGTGCCGAACAGTTGCAACTGGCTCCAGCAGCCGCGCCCCAATACCCGCGCCAGCGACTCCTCGCGGCCGTTCACGACCAGCCTGGCCGAACCGGCCATCGTCCGCACCAGATGATGAAACTGCGTCTCGATCGCCGCCAGGTCGGCGAAGATGTCGGCGTGGTCGAATTCGAGGTTGTTCAGGATCGCCGTGCGCGGCCCGTAATGGACGAACTTCGAGCGCTTGTCGAAGAACGCGGTGTCGTATTCATCGGCTTCGATGACGAACAGCGGCGAGCGGCCGAGCCGCGCCGAGATGCCGAAGTTGGCCGGCACGCCGCCGATCAGGAACCCCGGTTCGCCGGCCGCCAGCCTCGGGTCGGCCGCAAAACCGGACAGATGCGACGACGACTGGGCGTCGCGCGCGGCCGCATCGAGAATCCACGCCAGCATCGACGAGGTCGTCGTCTTGCCGTGGGTGCCGGCGACGGCCAGCACGTGGCGTCCGCGCAGCACGTGATCGGCCAGCCATTGCGGACCCGACACGTACGGCTGGCCCGATTCGAGGATCGCTTCCATCAGCGGATTGCCGCGCGACACGACGTTGCCGATGACCCAGGCATCGGGCGCGATCGACAACTGATCGGCATCGAAACCCTCGATCAGGTCGATGCCGAGCGCGCGCAACTGGTCGCTCATCGGCGGATAGACATTGGCGTCGCAGCCTGTGACCCGGACCCCGGACTCACGCGCGATCGCCGCGATGCCGCCCATGAAGGTGCCGCAGATGCCGAGAATGTGTATGTGCATGCCGCCAGGCCGAAGCGTCGGCCGCCTAGTCGCTAGACGAGGGCCGAGAGGATGAAAGCCGAACCCGTCATTCTATCCGACACTCACCCTCGGTCGATCCGATTGGATGGCCGGTGTGGGGTGCTGGGCTACACTAGGGGGCTGCTGACATATGAATCGGAGCCCGCGCCGGGCCGAGCCTGATGCCAATGGATTCCCAGGTACGCAAGGAACTGGCCGCCGGCGCCGCGCGCTGGATCGCCGACGGCGGGCTCGACTATGCGGCCGCCAAGCAACGGGCGGTTCGCGAGCGGTTCGGCGATACGCGCGCGCCGCGAGCCATGCTGCCCGACAACGAAGAGATCGACGAGGCGCTGCGCGAGCACCTGGCCTTGTTCGACGACGGGCACACCGAGCGCGTGGAGCGGATGCGCCGCATCGCGCTGGCGCTGATGGACGAATTGGCCGATTTCACCCCGCTGGCCACCGGCGCGGTCTGGAAAGGCCTTGCCACCGAGCACGCGCCGATCCACCTGCAACTGTTCCACGACAACGTCAAGGACATCCTGATCCACCTGATCAATCGCCGGGTCGGGTTCGACGCGGTGACGGTGCCGCATTTCCGTACCGGCGAGGACGTCGAGGCGTTCGCCTGCCTTTGGCACGACCAGCCGGTACTGCTGTCGGCCTACGGCGAGCGCGACCTGCGCGGTGCGCTCAAGCCCGTCAACGGCGTGACGCAGCGTGGCGACCGCCGGGCGTTGGCCCGGCTGATGGAGACACCGGCATGAGTCGCCCGCCCCGCCCGATGCCCCCGTCCACTCCCGCTGCCGCCCGCCCGCGACGGCGATGGCTGGGGTTCGCGATCGCGGCCTTGGCCGCGACGGCGCTCGGCGTCTGGTTCGGCGTGCAGCGCCATGCCCTGGCGCCGCTGGCCCCGAATACCGGTGCCGATGCGGTCCGCGCGCTGCGCGCGCAGTCGCTGCCCGATCCGCAGGGCCGGGCGGTGCCGCTGACCACGTTCGACGGCCGGCTGCTGGTCGTCAACTTCTGGGCGACCTGGTGCCCGCCCTGCGTCGAGGAAATGCCGGCGCTGTCCGCGCTGCAACGCGAACTGGACGGGTCGACCGGGGAGCCGCGGGCGCAAATCCTCGGCATCGGCGTCGATTCCGCGGCCAAGATCGCCGAATTTGCCAACAAGCATCAGATCACCTATCCTGTGCTGGTTGCCGGCGCCGGCGGGCTCGACATGCTGCGCGAATTCGGCAATGACAGCGGCGGACTGCCTTTTACGCTCGTCATCGACGCTAAAGGGCGTATCATCGATCGCATTAGCGGCACTGTCGACATCGGCCGCCTGCGCGAACAGCTCCGCACGCTGCAGCGCGCCGGCTGATCCCGACCCGGCTGCGCCGGCCGAGGATTCGTGCCATGCGGTGACCGGGCAAGCCGGTCCAATACGGCCGGCCCTCACGCCCGCTCGAATTGTCGAAATTGATTGCAGTTCGGCTAAAGACGGTTAAAATCCCGTTTTCATCAGCCAATAGCGCTCAAATCGTCAACCGCGACCATCTATGAGTCCACTGATCTGGGTCCTCCATGGGCCCAATCTGAATCTGCTGGGCACGCGCGAACCAGGCGTCTACGGCGTCGATACGCTGGCCGGCATCGACGGCCAGCTCGCCGCCGTCGCGCTCGAGCATCAGGTCCGGCTCGATTGCTTCCAGTCCAACCACGAAGGGGCGCTGGTCGACCGGATCCAGCAGGCGGCGGCCGATGGCGTCTCGTTCATCATCATCAACCCGGCGGCGTTCACGCATACCAGCGTCGCGATCCGCGATGCGCTGGCGGCGGTGGCGGTACCGTTCATCGAGGTGCATCTGAGCAACGTGCACAAGCGCGAGCCGTTCCGGCACCACTCCTATTTCTCCGACCTGGCGGTCGGCGTCATCGCCGGACTGGGAGCCCAAGGCTACCTGGCCGCGCTGCGCTACGCGATCCACGCGCTGCGTCACTGAAAACCCCGACCCGCCGTCCCGGGCCGCCGCCCCGGCAGCCAGCCCTCCCAATCAAGACAAGTCATCTGTATCGAGGAACTTCGATGGATCTACGCAAACTCAAGACGCTGATCGACCTGGTCTCGGAATCGGGCATCGCCGAGCTCGAGATCACCGAAGGCGAAGGCAAGGTGCGCATCGTCAAGAACAGCGCGCCCACCGTCTATGCCGGCGCGCCGATGTCCATGCCCTACGCCGGCGTTCCGATGGCGCCGCCGATGGCCGCGGGCGTCCCGGCCGGAGCCCCGATGCCCGGGGCCGCGGCCCCCGCCGCGCCGGCCGCCCCCGAGGTGCCGTCGGGCCACATCGTCAAGTCGCCGATGGTTGGCACGTTCTACCGTTCGGCCCAGCCGGGCGCTGCGCCGTTCGTCGACGTCGGCGCAGAGGTCAAGGAAGGGCAGACGCTGTGCATCATCGAGGCGATGAAGCTGCTCAACGAGATCGAGTCGGACAAGACGGGCAAGGTCAAGAGCATCCTGGTCGAGAACGGCCAACCGGTCGAGTTCGGCCAGCCGCTGTTCGTGATCGAATAATGTTCGAGAAGATCCTCATCGCCAATCGCGGCGAGATCGCGCTGCGCGTGCAGCGGGCGTGCCGCGAAATGGGCATCAAGACGGTCGTCGTCCATTCGACGGCCGACACCGAGGCCAAGTACGTCAAGCTCGCCGATGAATCGGTGTGCATCGGGCCACCGCCTTCCCGCGAGAGCTACCTGAACATGGCCGCGATCATCAGCGCGGCCGAGGTGACCGACGCCGAGGCGATCCATCCGGGCTACGGCTTCCTGTCCGAGAACGCCGACTTCGCCGAGCGCGTCGAGAAAAGCGGTTTCGTGTTCATCGGCCCGCGCCCCGAGACGATCCGGATCATGGGCGACAAGGTCTCGGCCAAAGACGCGATGAAGCGCGCCGGCGTACCGGTCGTTCCCGGATCGGACGGCGCGCTGCCCGACGACCCGAAGGAGATCGTGCGGATCGCCCGCACGATCGGCTACCCGGTCATCATCAAGGCGGCCGGCGGCGGCGGCGGGCGCGGCATGCGCACGGTGTTCACCGAGGCGGCGCTGCTGAACGCGGTCAGCATGACGCGCTCGGAGGCGGGATCGGCGTTCAACAACCCGACCGTCTATATGGAGAAGTTCCTCGAGAACCCGCGCCACATCGAGATCCAGATACTGGCCGACGAGCATCGCCAGGCGGTCTACCTGGGCGAGCGCGACTGCTCGATGCAGCGGCGCCATCAGAAGATCATCGAGGAAGCCCCGGCGCCCGGCATCCCGCGCAAGCTGATCGACCGGATCGGCGCGCGATGCGCGGACGCGTGCCGCAAGCTCGGCTACCGGGGGGCCGGCACATTCGAGTTCCTCTACGAGAACGGCGAGTTCTACTTCATCGAGATGAACACCCGCGTGCAGGTCGAGCATCCGGTGACCGAACTGATCACCGGCATCGACATCGTGCAGGAGCAGATCCACATCGCGGCCGGCGAGAAGCTGCGGTTCCGCCAGCGCGACGTGGTGCTGCGCGGGCACGCGATCGAATGCCGGATCAATGCCGAGGACCCGTTCAAGTTCACGCCGTCGCCGGGCCGGATCACCGGCTGGCATCCGCCGGGCGGGCCGGGCACGCGCGTCGATTCACACGTTTACACGAATTACCTGGTCCCGCCGAACTACGATTCGATGATCGGCAAGGTCATCACGTACGGCGACACGCGCGAACAGGCGCTGGCGCGGATGCGGATCGCGCTGTCCGAGATGGCGGTCGAGGGCATCCTCACCAACCTGCCGCTGCACCGCGAGTTGCTGGTCGACGCGCGGTTCATCGCCGGCGGCACGTCGATCCACTACCTGGAACAGCGGTTGGCCGATCGGCCGGCCAATTGAATCCCGGCCGAGAGCCGGAACGCCCCGGCGGCCTCGAGCCGCCGGCGCAGCGACGAGGACGAACGAACGGCATGTGGCGTGAAGTGAGCTTTCTGGTCGACGGCGATGCCGTCGAACGCTGGAGCGACGCGCTGCTCGAAGCCGGCGCCCTGTCGGTGCAGAGCGAGGACGCCGACGCCGATTCGCCCGACGAGCAGCCGCTGTTCGGCGAGCCCGGCCTGCCGACGCCCGCCACGTCGGGCTGGCGGCGCACGCGGCTGGCCGCGCTGATGCGCGACGAACAGGACGCGGTCGCCATACTGTCGTCGGCCGCCGGCCTGATCGGCGAGGCGGCGCCGCTCGATTACGCGACCCGGCGCTTCGATGACGAAGACTGGGTGCGGCTGTCGCAGGCGCAGTTCGAGCCGATTCCGGTCGGCGAGCGGCTGCTGATCACGCCGTCCTGGCACGTGCAGGCAATGGACGAGGATGCCGGGGCGCCGGCGGCCGGCCCCGCCGCGTCGCCCAGTGCGTCGCCCACTAAGTCGCCCAACGCAGCCGGCGAGGCTTCGGCCGCGGGCCGCATGGCGATCGTGCTCGATCCGGGGCTGGCGTTCGGCACCGGCAGCCACCCGACGACGCGGCTGTGCCTGCGCTGGCTCGAACGCCATCTGCGCCCGGGCGAGTCGGTGATCGATTACGGCTGCGGCTCGGGCATCCTGGCGATCGCGGCGGCGCGGCTGGCGCCCTGCGCGTCGATCGTCGGCATCGACATCGACCCGCAGGCGCTGATCGCCGCTCGCGTGAACGCCGAGCGCAATCGCGCCGTCATGCACATCCAGGGCACCGACGCGCCGCTGCCCGAACCGGCCGACGTCGTGCTCGCCAACATCCTGGCCACGCCGCTCAAATTGCTGGCGCCGCTGCTGCAGTCGTTGGTCAAACCCGGCGGCGCGCTGATCCTCGCGGGCCTGCTGGACCGGCAGGCGAACGAGATCGCCGCGCTGTACGAACAGGTGCCGCTGACGGCCTTCGCCGACGAAGAGGGCTGGACTTGTCTGGCCGGACGCAAACCCCGATGATTCCCGCATGGCCTTAGCGACCACCTGCCCTCAGTGCAAGACCAGTTTCAAGGTCGTCCCCGACCAGTTGAAACTGCGGCGCGGGATGGTTCGCTGCGGCATGTGCCAGCACGTATTCTCGGGCATCGACTTCCTGCGCTACGTCGACGAGAGCGCCAAGGGCGGGTCGTCGACACGTGCGCCGTCATCGGCGGTTGATTCCAGTCCAGCCGTACCACCCGCCGCCGTCCCTGCGCCAAGGGCCGCGCTCGACATGGCACCGCCGCAGGCCGGAGACGACACGCACGGCTGCATGGACGCCGTGCCGCCCGGCACCCCGGCCTCCGATGGCATTGACGCGCACGGCGAACCGGCGCTCACGCCCGCGCTCGATCCGATGCGGTACCCGGAGGTCGCGCCCGACGCGAATCCGCCGGATGCCGGCATCGCACCGTGGCCGACGCTGGACCCTCGCGAACCGGACGATCATGATCGATCGGAGCCGCAGGAGGAACGGGACGCAGCGTCCCGGGACGCCGACCTGCCGTCGCCGGAAGACGACCTGGACCGTGCGCTCGATGCGCTAGGTCTGCCCGAACCGACCGACACTGCCCGGCAGGCGGCGCTTCCCCGTTCCGACGACCTTCCTGGTGGATCCGACGATACGGCGGCGATCGCCGGCGCGCATGCCGACGACGAGGTCGGGCTCGGTGCGCTGGGGCTGACCCCGGCCGACGGTGACGAATGGCACTCGCTCGACCCGACCGGCGACGACTCGCTGGCTGACCGGCGACAGGGTCGGGACCGCATCGACATCGGACTGGCCGGTGACGCGCACGACGGCATCGACGATGCCCGGGCGAACGCGGACCGCGACCCGAGCGCCGAGGCGATGCCGGCCGTCGATACCGGCGATCGGGACGATTGGGGCATCGGCGGCACCGACGCCGGCCATGTGGAACAGGTCCCAGGATCGGAAACGGATCCGAAGGATCCGAATGCCATCGCCCCCCCTGCCGCGTCCGAAGGCCGCGCGCCGCTGCCGCTGGGCGACGGCGAGGCCGAGGACGCGATCGATTACTTTTCGACGAGCGACCATAGCCGACGCGGCTTTTCGAGCCGGCTGGCCCCCGTCGGCTGGGTCGTCTGCGGACTGCTGGTGCTGCTGCTGCTCGCGCAACTGGCGCTGGGCGGCCGCAGCGTGATGGCAGGGGCGTTCCCGGGCGCGCAGGCCTGGCTGGCCGAACGGCTCGCCGCGATGAACCTGAAGATCGCCGCGCCGCGCGACCTGGCCTCGCTGACGATCGAATCGTTCGAACTGCAGACCTCGCCGACGCCCGGCGTGCTGACGATGTCGGCGCTGCTGCGCAATCGCGCCGACTATCCGGTGCAGTGGCCCGCGCTCGAACTGTCGCTGACCGACGGCACGGGCGCCCTGCTCGTGCGCAAGGTCATCCTGCCCGCCGATTACCTGGCTGGAGGCGAACCGGGCGGGACGTCGCCGGATGGCGCGCCGCCCGATCCGGACAAACCGATCGGCCCGCGCGCGGAACGCCCGCTGAAGATGGACTTCGAGGCGCGCGACCTCGTGCCGGCCGGCTTCTCGGTCAACCTGTTCTATCCTTGACGTCGGGCCGCGCGGCAAGACCCGCCGTACGTCAACCGATCCCCACCCGTTCCCCCTTTTCCTTCCGAGCCGGACAACAACAACCGATGACCTCCCGCATTCTCGTCAGTGGTTCGATCGCCTACGACAACATCATGGTGTTCGAGGGACGCTTCAAGGAGCACATCCTGCCCGACCGCGTCCACATGCTCAGCGTGTCGTTCCTGACGCCGCAGCTCAAGCGCGAGTTCGGCGGCTGCGCGGCCAACATCGCCTACAACGTCCAGTTGCTCGGCGGGCAGGCAGCGATCCTGGGTGCCGTCGGCAAGGACGGCGACGATTACCTGGACCGCCTGCGCGGCTTCGGCATCGACCTGGACGCGGTCGTGCGGCTCGAAGAGGTCTATACCGCGCAGTGCTTCATCACGACCGACCTGGACGCCAACCAGATCACCGCTTTCCACCCCGGCGCGATGTCGTCGGCGCACCTGAGCGAGGTCGCCAAAGCCGGTGAGGCCGCGATCGGCATCGTCGGCCCCAACGGCTACGACGCGATGCTCGCGCACGCCGAAGGTTTTCGCGCGCGCGGCATTCCATTCATCTTCGATCCGGGCCAGGGCCTGCCGATGTTCGATGGCGCGGCGATCCGCCGGATGATCGACGGCGCGACCGCCATCACCGTCAACGACTATGAAGCCGACATGATGGCGGCCAAGCTCGGCTGCGACGAACGCGAACTGACGTCGCTGGCGCCGGTCGTCATCATTACCCGCGGAGCCGAAGGCTCGGACGTCTACGTCGACGGCGCCCGCACGACGGTGCAGGCGGTGCCGATCGCCGCGGCGCATGATCCGACGGGCTGCGGCGACGCTTATCGCGGCGGCCTGCTCTACGGTCGCTCGCAGGGATGGGACTGGATCCGCTCGGCCCGGCTGGGCAGCGTGATGGGCGCGATCAAGATCGAGCACCACGGTCCGCAGAACCATCAGCCGGACCGCGACGAGATCGCTCGCCGCTACCAGCAGGTGTTCGGCGAGCCGCTGTTTTGATCCTAATACTGGAATTGTTGCGATCGCTACCTGGCAATTAGCTTGAAGCGTTTCGGAGGAATCAAAAGCGTCAGCACAGCATCCGGATCAACGATCAGTTCCAGATTTCCTTAGTCTGGAACAAATCAGGGCCAGTTGGTTCGAGGGGAAACGGAACATGCCTTACATCACCAGTGTCGAGCGGATCGGCCTGCGCAAGGGATTCGAGCAAGGCCGCCAGCAAGGTCGGGAAGAAGGGCGCGAGCAACTTCTGTTGGATCAGCTCGCCTACCGTTTCGGCCAGCTGTCCGAGATGGCCGTCGCCCGGGTCGAATCCGCCACGGCGGAGACAATCGACCGCTGGGCACGCCGGGTACTCGACGCCAGTTCGCTCGACGAGGTCTTGTCGGACGACGCATGAGGGTCGGTTTGCGCATGCAATGCCGGATCGGCTCGTCCCTAAGCCTTGCCAGGCTCGCGCACGCGGAACCACGCCGCGTACATCGCCGGCAGGCTCAATAGCGTCAGCAGCGTGGCGATGATCAGGCCTCCCATGATCGCGACGGCCATCGGTCCCCAGAACACGCTGCGGCTGAGCGGAATCATCGCGAGGATCGCAGCCGCGGCCGTCAGCACGATCGGCCGCGCGCGGCGCACGGTCGCGTCGATGATCGACGTCCAGACCGGATGGCCTTCGGCGATGTCCTGCTCGATCTGATCGATCAGGATCACCGAGTTGCGCTGGATCATGCCGATCAGCGCGATCAGCCCGAGCAGCGCGACGAAGCCGAACGGCCGGTGCAGCACATGCAGCGCCAGCGCCGCGCCGATCAGACCGAACGGCCCGGTCAGGAACACCAGCAGCGACCGCGAAAAGCTCTTCAACTGCAGCATCAGCAGCGTGAACGTCACGAACAGCATCAGCGGCATGCCCGCGGCGATCGAATCCTGTCCCTTGCTCGATTCCTCCTGCGCGCCCGCGACGACGATCGCGAAGCCGGACGGCAGCTTGGCGCGCAGATCGGCCAGCTTCGGATCGATCTGCGACGTGACGGTCGGTCCCTGGATGCCGTCGACGACGTCGGCGTTGACGGTGACCGCGTAATCGCGATTCTCGCGCCAGATCACACCAGGCTCGAACGCCAGCACCGGTCTCGCGATCTGCGACAGCGGCACGCTGCGACCGTTGCCGGTCGGAACGTTGACCTGGGACGCCGCCTCGATCGTCGCGCGCTCGTCCGGCGGGTTGCGCAGCACGATGTCGATCAGCCGGTCGCCATCGCGGAACTGTCCGATCGGCGCACCGGTCGTCAGCACCGCGGTCGCCTGCGCCAGTGATCGGCTGGTCACGCCCAGCGCGCGCGCCTTGTCCTGGTCGATCTCGAGCCGCACGGCGCGGATCGATTCGTTCCAGTTGTCGTTGACCGAACGCGTATGGGGATTGGCGGCGACGATTGTCTTGACCTCGTCGGCGATCCGCCGCACGGCCGTGATGTCCGGCCCGGCGATCCGGAACTGCACGGGGTAAGGGACCGGCGGCCCGTTGGGCAACAGCTTGACCCGGCCGCGCACGCCCGGAAAGTCCTTGTCGAACAGCTCGAGCAGCCGGAGCCGCAGCGCATCGCGCTGGGACAGGTTGCGCGTCGAGATCACCATCTGCGCGACGTTGGTCTGCGGAAAGATCTGGTCCATCGGCAGATAGAAGCGCGGTGCGCCGCTGCCGACGTACGTCGTGACGCTGTCGACCTCGGGCTGCGCCCGCACCCATCGCTCGACGGCGATCGCCTCGCGCTCGGTGTTGCCGAAGCTCGACCCTTCGGGCGTCCACAGGTCGACCAGCAGTTCGAGCCGCGACGAATCGGGGAAGAACTGCTGCTCGACGGTCGCCATGCCGGCCAGCCCGCCGGCGAAGGCCAGCAGCGTCGCGGCGATCGTCGTCCACCGATGGCGCACGCACCATTCGATGACACCGCGCAGCCGCCGGTACGTCGCCGTGTCGTAGGCATCGTGCGCCGCAACGGCGTGGCCCGCGTGCGCCGGCCGCCGCAGCAGCATGAAGCCGATATAGGGCGTGAAGATCACGGCGGCGATCCACGACAGCAGCAGCGCCATCGTCGTGACCGAGAAGATCGTGAACGTGTACTCGCCGGCGACCGATTTGGCGATCGCGATCGGCATGAACCCGACCGCGGTGATCAGCGTGCCGGTCAGCATCGGCATCGCGGTCACCTTGAACGCGAACGTGGCGGCATCGAAGCGATCCAGCCCCTCCTCCATCTTGCGCACCATCATCTCGACCGCGATGATCGCGTCGTCGACCAGCAGGCCCAGCGCGATGATCAGCGCGCCCAGCGAGATCTTGTGCAGGTTGGTGTTGGTCAGGTACATGACCAGCATCGTCATCGCCAGCACCAGCGGAATCGTCAGCGCCACCACAAGGCCGGGCCGCACGTCGATGACGAAGCCGGCCTTGCCGCCGCCGCGCTTGTGCAGGCCCAGCGTCACGAAGCTGACCGCCAGCACGATGACGAGCGCCTCGACCAGCACCTTGATGAACTCGCTGACCGACGAGGCGACCGCGCGCGGCTGGTCCTGGATCTTGTCCATCGTGATGCCGACCGGCAGCGCGGCCAGGATCCGCTGCTCGGCCTGCGCGAGGTTGCGCCCCAGCCGGATGATGTCGCCGCCCTTGGCCATCGAGACGCCGAGCACGATGACCTCATGGCCGTTCTCGCGGATCTTGAACGTCGGCGGATCGACATAAGCGCGACTGACCGTCGCCACGTCGCCGAGCCGCAGCGTCACCGGATTGGCCGGCGAGCCGGCGCGGATCGGCAACTGCGCGAGATCCTCGACGCGCCGGAACTGGCCGGAAACGCGCACCTGCACGTTGTCGGCATCGGTCGTCAGCACGCCCGCGGCCGACACGTCGTTTTGCGCGTTGATGCTGGCGATGACGCTGTTGATGTCCAGCCCCATCTGCGCGAGCCGGCGATGGCTGACGTCGATGTAGACCTTCTCGTCCTGCACCCCGAACAGTTCGATCTTGGCGACGTCGCGGACGTGGAGCAGGTCCTGGCGGACCTGTTCGACGTAGTCCTTCAGCTCGGCGTACGAAAAGCCGTCGGACGTGAACGCGAACAGCACGCCGTAGACGTCGCCGAAATCGTCGTTGAAGAACGGACCGATGACGCCGGACGGCAGCGTGCCGCGGATGTCACCGATGTTCTTGCGCACCGTGTACCAGACGTTGCCGACCTCGCGCGGCGGGGATTCGCCCTTGAGCTCGAGCACGGTCAGCATCTCGCCGGGCTTCGTGTACGTGCGGATCCGGTCCGCGTACGGCGACTCCTGCAGCTTCTTCTCGATCTTGTCGGCGACCTGCTCGGCCATCTGCTCGGCGCTGGCGCCGGGCCAGAACGCGCGCACGACCATCGCGCGGAACGTGAACGGCGGGTCCTCGTCCTGGCCCAGTTCGAAGAACGCGCCCAGGCCGGCGACCAGCAGCACGACGATCAGGTAGCGGACCAGCGGCTGATTCTTCAGCGCCCACTCGGACAGGTTCACGTGCATCGGCGGCCCGTCAGCGGCGGGAAGCGGAAGGAGATATCGCGGAAGGGGATATCGTGGAAGGAGTTGTCGCAGAAGCGGACATCGGCACGACTTTCTGGCCGGCCTTGATCGTGTGCACGCCGGCGGTGATGACGAGCTGCCCGGGCCGGATGCCGTCGACGATGCGCAGCCCGGTGCCGACCGGCCCGCCGATACGGACCGCCACGCGCTGCGCGACCCCGTCGTCGACGACCCACACGTAGGCCTGGTCCGGCGTCGCCGTATCACCAACGACGGCCGTCAACGGCAGCACGATCTGGCCGGCATCCGCGGTCCGTCCGATCAGGTGCGCGCTGGCGGTCAGCCCCAGCGACGCGACGTTGCCGGGATCGTCGAGCGCGGCCTTGATCGGATACGTGCGCGTCAGCGGATCGGCCAGCGGCGAGACGTCGCGCACGACGGCCTTGAGCCGGACGTCGGGCGCCGACCACAGGCGCACGTCGATCGGCTCGCCGGGCCGCAGTACGCGGGCCTCCTGCTCGGGCAAGGAGAACACGACGTCCTTGTCCTGCCCGACGGCCACGCGCACGACCGGAGAGCCGACCGCCACGACCTGGCCGACCTCGGCCTCGATCGCGGTGACGACGCCGGCCCGGTCCGCCACCAGCGTCGCATAACCGGCCTGGTTGGCCTGCGTGCTGGCCTGCGCGATGGCGGCATCGAGCTGCGCACGCGCGGCCTTGAGCTGCGTCTGCGCCTGGTCGACCTGCGCGCCGCTGACGAAATTCTGCGCCGACAGCGCCTGCGTGCGCTCGAGGGCCACCTGCGCCAATTCGAAGTTGGCCTGCGCTTGCGCGACCTGCGCCTTGGCTGCCGATACGGTCAGGGAGAGGTCGCGCGGATCCAGACGCGCCAGCGGCTGGCCGACCTTGACGCGCGCGCCGGCATCGACGTACCGCTCGATGATCTTGCCCGGCACGCGAAACCCGAGCCGCGATTCGATGCGCGGCCGGATCTCGGCCGGATACGCGGTGTCGGTCTGCGCGGGCTGCGCGACGACGATCATCGTGCGCACCGGGCGGACCGGTTCGGCCGTCTGAGGCGGTGCCTTGCCGCAAGCGCCCAGCGCCGTAGCCAGCGCGAACACGGCAGCGAGACGCGAGACGGGCCGCGGCATGCGAGCACCGGGATCGATGTGCGTCAAGGGGCGAACGGCGAGCGAACGGCGGACGAGCATCGTGCGAGCGGCGTGGAGGAGACGGGCATGGGGGTGGACTCCCGGTGGGAGCCACGGCGGGCCGGGCGAGAAATGACTGCTTGGTCAGCAAGCTAGCGGGAAGGGTTCGTGCTGTCAATCCACTCGACAACGATCCGCGTCCACATCCTCATTTCGAATCAGGATTTAGCGGTGTTTGGCACGTTGCCGCAGCCGCCCGTCCCGGTACGGTACCGATCGTCGGGCCGGTCATCGTACGGTCTCGATCGGCTCCGAGAATCGGCAGACAACGACGCGCCGTCCCGGCGCCCTCAGCCAAACACGATGATGACCTCCTATCCCACTCCGCCCGTCTGGTTGTTTCGACTCGGCCACTGGTTCCAGTCCTGTTCGAGCGCGTGCGCGACGATCGGGCTGACGGTCATCGCGACGGCCGTCGCCAGTTTGCTGGCCGCGTTGCTCGCGGCCGGCGGCGCGATGGAAACGGGCATCGCCGCGGCCCTGGCCTGCGGCATCGTCGGCGCGCCGCTGGGCTGGATGTCGCACCGGCTGCTGCGCGACCTGACCACCACGCGGAGCAAGTTGCTGGCGATGGCCACGCACGACGCGACGACCCAGGCGATGAGCCGGCGCTACTTCATGCGGCGCGCGCAGGAGACGATCGACCGGCGCGGCGGCACCAATACGGGTGCCAACGGGCCGGAGCTGTGCGTCGTCCTGCTGCGCGTCGAGCATCTGGACGCGCTGGCCGACCGCCACGGCCGCGCGTTCGCCGACGAGGTGCTGCGCGCGATCAGCAGTGCGTGCCTGCAGCAGTTGCGCGCGCACGACCTGTTCGCTCGGCACGGCGACGACGAGTTCGTCGGCCTGTTGCAGGCGTCACACCCGAACCTGGCCGACATCGCGCTGGCCCGGCTGCGTCGTGCGGTCGGCGTGCTCCAGCACGTCGATCCCCGGGGCGTCACCGTCCCGGTGGAGGTCAGTTTCTGGATGACGCACGTCGACTACGATGCGCGCTCGCTCGAACAGGCGCTGTCACGCATCGGCCAACGAAGCGATGCGCGGCGCGGCGCCGGCCTGCCCGAAGCGCTGACGCCGATCGGCAGCTAAGGCCAGCGCCTGTTCACCGGATGAGCGGCGCCTCCCGGCGAATCAGGCCAGGTAGGGGGCCAGCCTGAAGATCGTCATCTGCACGAATTCGAGCAGGACGTAGATGATCAGCAGCAGCACCATCGGCGACAGATCGACGCCGCCGATCAGCGGGACGATCTTGCGGATCGGCGCCAGGAACGGATGCGTGAGCTGATTGATCGTCGGCGCGATCGGCGCATGCGGATTGACCCATGACAGCACGGCCTGCAGGATCAGCATGCCGATCATCAGGTACAACACCCATTCGATCAGCATGCTCGCCGCCATCAGCAGCACGAAGCCCGGCATCGGCATGCGGCCGAGCAGCAGCATGTAGATGATCGCGATGACCAGCGCCAGCACTGCCGCGGCCAGCACGCTGGCCCAATCGTTGCTGCGCGACGGCGGCAGCACGCGACGCAGCGGCTTGACGATCCAGTCGGTGACGGCGTTGACGAACTGGCTGATCGGGTTATGAGGCGACAGATGGAACCGATAAGCCAACGCGCGCAGGATGCAGGCGGTCGCCAGCAGTCCGCCAACCATCCGGATCACCAGCCACAGTATGTCGGTCATGAGCCCTCTTCCATGGAGACGCGGCGCACCGGATGATCACCGTGCGACCACGTCGCGGACCGGGAGCCCGTCGGCGACGAACTCCTGAAAAGTCCGGGCGATTCTCGCACAAATGAAAATCCCGTATCGAGACTTCCGACACGGGATCGATGTGCTCGGCGGCGATCCGTCGGCAAACGACGGATCGCGCGGCCGGAGCCGGTCTCAGGGCTTGTTGCCCGTCGGAAACGGCCAGGCTGCGGTCGGGTTCGACATCGGCTTGGGCGCCGGCATGGCAGCCGCCTTGGACGCCGCGGCGGATGCCGCAGGCTTGGCCGCTTTTTTCTTGGCCGCCTTCTTAGCCGCTTTCTTGGCGGCCGGCTTCTTCGCGGCGACCTTCTTCGCAGCCGGCTTCTTGGCCGCGGCTTTCTTCGCCGCTACCTTCTTGACGGCGGCTTTCTTTGCCGCGGGCTTCTTGGCGGCGACCTTCTTGACGGCGGCTTTCTTGGCCGCGGGCTTCTTGGCCGCTACCTTCTTGACCGCGGCTTTCTTCGCGGCGGGCTTCTTGGCAGCGACTTTCTTGACTGCCGCTTTCTTGGCCGCCGGCTTCTTGGCCGCTACCTTCTTGACCGCGGCTTTCTTCACGGCGGGCTTCTTGGCCGCTACCTTCTTGGCGGCGACTTTCTTGGCGGCCGGCTTCTTGGCCGCGACTTTCTTCACGGCCGGCTTCTTGGCGGCCGCTTTCTTCGCAGCCGGTTTCTTGGCAGTGGTAGCCATGGAATCAACTCCTTAGGACAAGGTTGCGTACGTCGGGAACCCGTGCGTCGGGGCCGGCATGCGCCGGCCGGTATCGACGTACGGGCTATTCATCGGCGCAAGCACGGGAGTCGGCGGCCGCGGGGGCGAAACCTCGCGGCCATCGATGCCGATCGTTCCTACGCTAATGAATGGGGCACAAAGAAAACGCCGGTCCCGCGGGGGGCGGGCCGGCGCATCCTCGAATCGCACGACGGAGAAAGAAGGCAAGCCTGGCGACGGCACGCCGGGCGGCGTGGACATCGGGCAGTTGCTGCGCAGACGTGGCTTGGCGTCTTCTCTCAATCCATCCTACCTCGTCGGCCGGAGCCGAGGGTCAATCCCAACTCAGCGTGCCACCGGTCTGATACTCGATGACACGCGTTTCGAAGAAATTGCGTTCCTTCTTCAGATCGATCATCTCGCTCATCCACGGGAAGGGATTCTCCTCCGCCGGGAACAACGGATCCAGACCGATCTGCTGGGCTCGCCGGTTGGCGATGAAACGCAGATACGACTTGAACATCGATGCGTTCAGGCCGAGCACGCCACGCGGCATCGTGTCCTCCGCATAGCGATACTCGAGCTCGACACCCTGCTTGAACAGCTCGCGCACCTCGTCGCGGAAAGCCGGTGTCCACAGGTGCGGATTCTCGAGCTTCAACTGGTTGATCAGGTCGATGCCGAAATTGCAGTGCATCGACTCGTCGCGCAGGATGTACTGGTACTGCTCGGCCGCGCCGGTCATCTTGTTCTGCCGGCCCAGCGCGAGGATCTGCACGAAGCCGACGTAGAAGAACAGCCCTTCCATCAGGCACGCGAACACGATCAGCGACTTCAGCAGCTTCTGGTCGTTCTCGGGCGTGCCGGTCGTGAAGTGCGGATCGGTCAGCGTCTCGATGAACGGGATCAGGAACTCGTCCTTCTGGCGGATCGAATCGACCTCGTGGTACGCGTTGAAGATCTCGCCTTCATCGAGGCCCAGCGATTCGACGATGTACTGGTACGCGTGCGTGTGGATCGCTTCCTCGAAGCCCTGGCGCAGCAGGAACTGCCGGCACTCGGGCGCCGTGATGTGGCGATACGTGCCCAGCACGATGTTGTTGGCGGCCAGCGAATCGGCGGTGACGAAGAAGCCGAGATTGCGCTTGACCAGCCGGCGCTCGTCGTCGGTCAGGCCGTTCGGGTTCTTCCAGAGCGCGATGTCGCGGCTCATGTTGACCTCTTGCGGCATCCAGTGATTCGCGCACGAGGCCAGGTATTTTTCCCACGCCCACTTGTACTTGAACGGCACGAGCTGATTGACGTCGGCCGCGCCGTTGATGATCCGCTTGTCTTCGACACGCACGCGGCGCGTGCTGGCCGCGGCGATCGCGCCGGTATTGCGCGGCGCTCCGTCGGCGGGCGGCTGCGCGATGTCGTCGATGGCCACCGGCGCGGCGGGTGCCGGCGACGTCCTGGCCATCATCGGAGCAAAGTTCGCGGGCGCCAGCGAAGGCTTCGGATTCATCGGTTTTGCCGGCAGCGCCGGCGTCACATCATCCCACGACAACATTTCAGATCTCGCCTCAATTCAGAGAGTTAACTGCTTGTCGCGCCGTGAGAATCCGCTGTTATTGACAAGTCGGATCTTACGGCCGCTGTATTCTGATCGCAACGATTACGAAACCGCGACTTGACAAGCGGTCGGCGCAATCGGCGTTCTCGCAACACTTTGTGTTCGCCGAACACCGCGCTCCAACCGCCATGCCTCGCCGGCTGGTGACGACGCTCCTTAGTGCCGCGTCACCGTTCGTGGTCCGTCGCGCTCATCCCCGCGTTTATTGGCACGCCTCGCAATCGGGCTCTTCGCCATGGAACGTGGTCGCCATCATCGGCTCGTCGCTTGCACGCGGCCCGTGAGATTGAGCCTGGTACGAGAAGCCCGCGACGCTGCCTTCGGCGGCGACGGCATTGAGCTGGCCGATCTTGTCCGTCGTCGACTTCTCGACGCTGGTCGCCGACAGCGTGCGCAGGTAATAAGTCGTCTTCAGTCCGCGCAGCCATGCGAGCAGATACGTGTCGTGCAGCTTCTTGCCCGACGCGTTGCCCATGTAGATGTTCAGCGACTGCGCCTGGTCGATCCACTTCTGCCGGCGCGCCGCGCACTCGACGAGCCAGCCCGGCTCGATCTCGAAAGCGGTCGCGTAGATCGCCCGCAGTTCGGCCGGGATCCGATCGATCTTGGCCAGCGAGCCGTCGAAGAACTTCAGGTCGGCGATCATCACTTCGTCCCACAGGCCCAGCGCCTTCAGGTCGCGCACCAGGTACTCGTTGACGATCGTGAACTCGCCGGACAGGTTCGACTTGACGTAGACGTTCTGGAACGTCGGCTCGATGCACGCGGACACGCCGATGATGTTCGAGATCGTCGCGGTCGGCGCGATCGCGACGCAGTTGGAATTGCGCATGCCGACGGCCTTGATCCGCTCGCGCAGCGCGTTCCAGTCGAGCGACTCGGACATGTCGACGTCGACCAGCGGCATCTCGGCGCCGTCGGGCAGCGCCAGCGTGCCGCGCTGCTCGGACAGCAACGCGAGCGAATCCTGCGGCAGGATCCCGCGGTCCCATAGCGAGCCGCGGAAGCTCGCATAGCGGCCGCGCTCCTCGGCCAGGTCGGTCGACGCCCAGTACGCGTGGTAGCAGACCGCTTCCATCGAACGGTCGGCGAACTCGATCGCGCCTTCGCTGGCGAACGGCACGCGCATCAGGTGCAGGCAGTCCTGGAAGCCCATGATGCCCAGGCCGACCGGACGGTGCTTGAGGTTCGAATTGCGCGCCTTGCCGACCGCGTAGTAGTTGATGTCGATGACGTTGTCGAGCATCCGCATCGCGGTGCGGACGGTCGCGCGCAGCTTGTCGTGGTCGAGCACGTATCCGTTGGCACCATCGGCGGTCGCGCCGTCGGCCGCCGGGACCGGCTTCATGTGGGCGACCAGATTGACCGAGCCCAGGTTGCACACGGCGATCTCGTTGCCGTTGGTGTTCAGCGTGATCTCGGTGCACAGGTTCGAGCTATGCACGACGCCCACGTGCTGCTGCGGACTGCGCAGGTTGCACGGGTCCTTGAACGTCATCCACGGATGGCCGGTCTCGAACAGCATCGACAGCATCCGGCGCCACAGGTGGACGGCCGGCACTTTCTTGAACAGCTTGTGTTCGCCGGACTCGGCCCTCTGCTCATAGCGCAGATAGGCTTCCTCGAACGCCTTGCCGACCTTGTCGTGCAGGTCGGGGCAGTCGGACGGCGAGAACAGCGTCCATTCGGCGTTGGCCATCACGCGCTTCATGAACAGGTCCGGAATCCAGTTCGCGGTGTTCATGTCGTGCGTGCGGCGGCGATCGTCGCCGGTGTTCTTGCGCAGCTCGAGGAACTCCTCGATGTCCAGGTGCCAGGTCTCCAGGTACGCGCACACGGCGCCCTTGCGCTTGCCGCCCTGGTTGACCGCGACGGCCGTGTCGTTGACGACCTTCAGGAACGGCACGACGCCCTGGCTCTTGCCGTTGGTGCCGCGGATGTGGCTGCCCAGCGCGCGCACCGGCGTCCAGTCGTTGCCCAGGCCGCCGGCGTACTTGGCCAGCAGCGCGTTCTCCTTGATCGCCTCGTAGATGCCGTCGAGGTCGTCGGACACCGTCGTCAGATAGCACGACGACAACTGCGAGCGCTGCGTGCCCGAGTTGAACAGCGTCGGCGTCGAGCTCATGAAGTCGAAGCGGGACAGCAACTCGTAGAACTCGACCGCGCGCGCCTCGCGGTCGATCTCGTTCAGCGCCAACCCCATCGCCACGCGCATGAAGAACGCCTGAGGCAGCTCGATGCGCACCTCGTTCTCGTGCAGGAAGTAGCGGTCGTACAGCGTCTGCAGGCCCAGGTAGTCGAACTGCATGTCGCGCTCGGCGACCATCGCCGCGCCGAGCTTGCGCAGGTCGAACTGCTCGAGCCGCGGATCGAGCAGGCCCGCCTCGATGCCGCGCCGCACGTAGCCGGGGAAGTACTCGGCATAGCGGCCGGCCATCGCGGCCTGGTCGACTTCCTCGCCGAGCACTTCCTTGCGGATCGTGTGCAGCAGCAGCCGCGCGGTCACCTTCGTGTACGACGGCTCCTTCTCGATCAGCGCGCGCGCCGACAGGATCGCCGACTTGAAGACCTCTTCGAGCGGCACGCCGTCGTAAAGGTTCCGGACCGTCTCGTCGACGATGAGCTTCGCATCGACCGCGTCGCCCAGCTCGGCGCAGGCCGAGTCGACCAGCGCCCGCAGCGCGGCCACGTCGAGCGGGCGGCGGGTGGCGCCGTCGACGACGTTCAGCGTCGGGTGCGGCTCGCCGCCCTGCGCGCGGGCCTTGGCCGCGCGTTCCTGCGCGCGCTTCTCGCGATACAGCACGTAGGCGCGGGCGACCTCATGCTCGCCCGAGCGCATCAGCGCCAGTTCGACCTGGTCCTGGATGTCCTCGATGTGGAACGTGGCGCCGGCCGACTTGCCGCCGCGGACCAGCGACGCGACGACCGCGCCGGTCAGGCGCTCGACCAGTTCGCGCACGCGCGCCGATGCCGCCCCCTGCCCGCCGTTGACGGCCAGGAACGCCTTGGTGACGGCCACCGTGATCTTGGCCGGCTCGAAGCC
This sequence comes from Pseudomonadota bacterium, assembly GCA_029779435.1. Classification (GTDB taxonomy): domain Bacteria; phylum Pseudomonadota; class Gammaproteobacteria; order Burkholderiales; family Burkholderiaceae_E; genus JAKPAM01. The sequence goes on from JAKPAM010000256.1 coordinate 80,562, forward strand.
CACCACCGAGCCGTTGCGGCGGATCACCCGGAAGTCGGCATAGGACCGCGACTCGCCCCCGGACTCGCCGGCGCCGCCCGCGAACGGGTGAGGATGAAAGGCCTGGGGGTTCAATGAACCCGCCTGCTCTCCGATTCTTTGCATGGGATGTCCTTGTGTCCGGCTGGTTGGGTCGATCCGGATGACGATCGATCGATGGATGGGGCTGGAATCCAAAGCGAAAAAGCGCCCCCCTCGGCGACCCATCGGGCATTTGCCGATGTGGTTGCCGAACCACTACTGGTAGGGGTTGTTTGGTTCCGAAGCGCTAATTCTAGGGCCTTGGCCAACGGGCGGCAACTCGCCCCCACCGCTTGACGAGCCCGGTAAAAGGTGTCCGCGGCATCCCTTTTGGCCGATCCGCCAACCTCGTTCGGCTGATCGGCCAACCCCCGTTCGGCGGCGAGCCAGCACTGGCGCGGGCCGCGACGGAATCGGGCTTTCGTCAAGCGCCGACACGCAACAAGGAAACGTTCGTCGCGGACGCGCCGAACGGGTCCGCGATCACGCCGGCAACACGTATCAAACGATGCAACGCGGACTGAAAAACCCACCTGCCGGCAGGCGTTCGTCGCAATGCCGCGACGCCCGTTCCGCGACACCTTCCGGTAAACCGGTGCGGTCGGCGGCGCCAGGGCCGACCGGGCGCCTAGACGTCTAGGCGCCTGCCGGAGCGGGGCGCTGCAAGCCGCAGCCGGCGATCGCATCGAGGTAGCGGGCCCAATCGAAGCACGGCCCCGGATCGACCTTGCGGCCCGGCGCGATGTCGCTGTGCCCGGCCACGTGGCGCAGCGGATGCACAGCCGCCAGCCGCTGCGTCAGCCGCGCCAGCCGACGGTACTGGGCCTGGGTGAAACGATGCTCGCCGTCGCCTTCGAGTTCGATGCCGATCGAGAAATCGTTGCAGCGCTCGCGCCCCTCGAAGCGCGAGACGCCGGCGTGCCACGCGCGCCGGTCGGTATCGACGAACTGCAGCACGCGCCCGTCGCGGCGGATCAGGAAGTGCGCCGATACCCGCAGGCCCTGCAGCGGCGCGAACGCCGGATGCGCGGTGCAGTCGAGCCGGTTCAGGAACAGGTCGGCGACCGCATCACCGCTGAAGCGGCCTGGCGGCAGGCTGATGTAGTGGATCACCAGCAAGTCGATGACGGTCGCGTCGGGCCGCTCGTCGGCGTTCGGCGAGTCGACGCGATGGCAGCCGCTCAGCCAGGGCACGCCGCGCCTCCGGCCGACCGACCGTTCGTCGGCCGACGAACGGCAGCCGGGGAATGAACGGCGGGCCACCGACCGTCCGTCGGCCGACGGACGGTCGACCGGCGGACCCGACGACGGCAGCCGGCGCCGTGCGAGCAAGCGACGCTGGCGACCGAACCCGAGCGGCCGCTCAATTGAGTCCCAACCGGTGCATCCGGTAGCGCAGCGCGCGGAACGTGATGCCCAGCAGCTTGGCGGCGGCCGTGCGGTTGTAGCGCGTGCGCTCGAGCGCGCGCTGGATCGCCTCGCGCTCGACCTGATCCAGGTAGTCGGGCAGCGACGCGGGGATTCCTTCGGGCGACAGCTTGACCGGGCGCCGCTCGCCGACGGCGTCGCCCGCCTGCGGCAAGCCGGGCAACGGCGCGCCGCGCTCGTCCTCGGGCAGGTCGTCGCGTTCGTTTTCGTTGGCATCGAGCACCGTGGGCCGCAAGCCCAGGTCCTCGACGTTGATGACCTCGCCATTCGAAAACGCCATCGCGCGTTCGAGGATGTTCTCGAGTTCGCGCACGTTGCCCGGGAACGAGTAGCTCTGCAGGTATTTGGCGGTGACCGAGGCCAGCCGCGGGCTCTGCGTGAGGCCGGCGCGCGCGCTCAGCCGCGCGAGCGTGGCCTCGGCCAGCGCCGGGATATCGGCCGGCCGGTCGCGCAGCGGCGGCAGCTTCAGCTCGATGACGTTCAGCCGGTAGTACAAGTCCTGCCGGAAGCGGCCGGCGGCCACGCACTGCGCCAGGTCCTGGTGGGTGGCACTGACGATGCGCACGTCGACCGGATCCTCGGTCGTGGCGCCGACCTTGCGCACGCGCTTCTCCTGGATCGCGCGCAGCAGCTTGACCTGCATCGGCAGCGGCAGATCGGCGACCTCGTCGAGGAACAGCGTGCCACCGTGCGCGGCCTGGAAGAAGCCATCGCGTTCGTGGTCGGCGCCGGTGAACGCGCCGCGCTTGTAGCCGAAGAACTCCGATTCCATCAGCGTCTCGGGAATCGCGCCGCAGTTGACGGCGACGAACGGCTGCGCGGCCCGCGCGCTGGTCTGGTGGACCAGCCGCGCCGCCAGTTCCTTGCCCGATCCGCTCTCGCCGGTGATCGCGACCGGCGCCATGCTGCGCGCCAGCCGCATGATCGACGCGCGCACCTCGGCCATGACCGGCGAATCGCCGAGCAACTGCCCGACCAGTTCGGTGGCCGGCTCCTGCGCGCCGCGCGACTCTCCGCCGACGCTGAACTGCACGGCGCTGCGCACCAGGCTGCGCAGCGCCTCGAGCGCGACCGGTTTGGCCAGGTAGTCGAACGCGCCGGACTTGAGCGCGGCGATCGCGTTCTCGGTGCTGCCATAAGCGGTGATCACGGCCACCGGCGTGTTCGGCATCTCGCGGTTGATCTGCGAAACGAGCTGCAGGCCCTCGCCATCGGGCAGGCGCATGTCGGTCAGGCACAGCGCGTAGCTGTTCTGCCCCAGGAAGCGGCGCGCTTCGGCCAGCGAGGCCGCGCAGTCGACGTCCAGGCCCATCCGGATCAGCGTCAGGTCGAGCAGTTCGCGAAGATCCGCTTCGTCGTCGACGACCAGCACTCGCGGCGTCTTGCCCGTGCGGACCGCACTGCGCGACGGAAGGTTCGCCGGGTGGCTTGCCGGATGGCTGGCTTGGGTCATGGATTCGGGAAGGGAGTCGAAGGAGAAGAAGGCGGCGCACGGGAGTCGCCGGCGGGTGCCGGGGAGCCCTCGTGCGCGGCGGAGGCGCTGGCTGCGGGATGGCCGCCCCCCGGAACGCCAGCCCCCGGATGGCCGGATCCCCCCTCCCCATGATGCCGGGTGGGCGGTGCGTCCGACCCTGCGAACGAAATACCGGGCGGCGCGTCGCCCAACGCGATGCCGGCCCATACCGACAAGCCGGCATCGAACGAGGCGCCATCACGCGAAGCCGCGTCGTCGCGTGACGGACCGGGTGTCTCGAGGCATCGGCGCGGCTCGATGACGAACTCGGCCGGGTAGCGCGCATCGCCGGACCTGCGTTCGGACCGGATGCTGGCGCCATTGGCGAAACACAGTTCGCGCGCCAGGTACAACCCCAGCCCGGTTCCCCGGGCTTCGGTCGTGAAGAACGGTTCGAACAGATGCTGCATGACTTCAGGGGCCAGGCCGGGCCCATCGTCCGCGACGCTCAATTCTAGTCGATCGTCCGGCTGGCGCCGCCATTCGACGACGATGGCCGCCGGCTTCCTGCTCGCATAGCGGCTGGCGTTGCCCAGCACGTTGACGAGGATCTGGCGCAGGTGATTCGGGTCGAACGGCATCGGCTGCGCGCTGTCGACCCGCACCGCGATGCGATCGGGCGGACCGAAGCCGGGCACCGACGCGCAATACTCGGCGACGAAGGCCGGCAGGAAGCGCCGCAGGTCGATGGCCTCGATCGCCGGCGGTTCCCGACGCGAGATCGACAGCACGTCCTCGACGATGCGGTTGATGCGCACCGTATTGGTTTCGATGATGCCGGCCAGCCGGCGCACCTGTGCCTGCTGCACGGCGCGCGCGGCGGCCGCCCTCTCGTCGCTGGCGTCCGTATCGTCCGGTCCCGCCGGGTCCATGTCATCGCGGCCCGGCCTGTCGCGGCCCGGCCTATCGCGGCCCGACGGATCGCCGTCATCGTCGAACTGCTCGGCCAGCAAGCCGTTCGCGTGCCGGATGGCGGCCAGCGGGTTACGGATCTCATGAGCGATCGACGCCGACAGCCGCCCCATCGAGGCGAGCTTGAGCTGCTGTGCGCGCTCTTCGAGGTTACGCAGGTTCTCGACGACCATCACCGTGTCGCCGCTCTCGACGTGCGCCGGCAGGAAGCGCAGCCGCAGCCGCAGGCCGTCGGCGCGCTGTCCGGGCAGATGCAGCATGATCTCGTGCGATTCGGGCTTGGGTGCGGGCATCCGCTGCCACTCGCGCAACGCCATGCCCAGCTGGTCGGCCGCATCCGGCGGCACCGCCCCCCGGATCCGATCGGCGCGCAACAACGGTTCACCGAGCCGCGCGCGGCCGCCGAGCACGAGTGCCGCGGCGGGGTTGATCGTCAGCAGCACGCCGCGCTGGGAAACGACCATCACGCCCTGCTGCAGTTCGGCGATCACGAGCTGCGTGATCGCGAGCTGGTTGCGCAGGTCTTCGCCGCGCTGCGCGGCCAGCCGCTCCTGCCGGTCCAGCCGCATGGCCAGCCAGTTGACCAGGTAGGCGGTGACGAAGCCGACCGCGCCGATCAGCGCGTTCTGCACCAGCGGCGACAGCGAGCCGCCGTCGGTCGACCATAGCGACAGCAGCCCTTCGAACAGCAGCGCGAGCGAGGCCAGCGCCGCGAAGTAGCCGACCAGCATCGGCGGCGTCAACACGGCCAGCGTCGCCAGCGCCACGAGGATCAGCAGCGACAGCCCGTAGAAGATCGAACCGGCCAGGTGGGCCATGACGATCAGCACGAGGATGTCGATCGTGCCTTGCACGACCAATTGCATGTGGAAGTGGCCGCGGATCCGGTCCAGCGAGAGCAGGACGGCGATCGAGAAGCCCAGGTACAGCGACGCGACGACGAGGAACGCGCTGCGATCCGGCGGCGTGGCGAACACGCCGTCCAGCGGCACGAGGCCGACCGACACGATCAGCAGCGCCGCGATCGCGCAGCGCGACCAGCACATCACCCGAAGCGCGAACCAGTGGCTCGACGAGGGCGGGGGCAGGCGCCCGGAAGCGCCTTGGGCGGACGCCGTCGGCAAGATCGATCAGGACCCGTTCATGCCGGGCACGTGCTCATGGTCATTCGATGGGACCCGTTTCAAGGGAAACGCCGATCCGTTCACGCGGCCTGGTCGCGATGGGCCGCGCAGCAGTAGAAGCGGCCCCGCGCCCGCAACGCGTCGCTGTCGGGTACGTAGGTGCCGCAGACATCGCACGCGCGCATCAGTTCACGCGGTCCCGTCTCGGGCGCGGAGCGGCGGGCGCCCGGCCCGGCGGGCGCTTCCGGCGCGTGTCCGGTCCGCGCGGCCAGCGCCTTGCGCTGGAGCACCAGCGTCAAACGCCAGGCGAGGTAGCCGAGCACCCCGATCACGATCCACGACAACACCTTGCCCACCTTCGCCTCCGCTCAACGTCGATTCAATAGCGCTGCAACAGCACTTCGCGAACGAAATGGCTGCCCACGTAGGCCAGCAGCAGCACGACGAAGCCCGACAACGTCAGCCGCAGTGCGGTGCGCCCCCGCCATCCCCAGCGGGCACGGCCGAGCAGCAGCAGGCCGAACAGTCCCCAGGCGATCAGCGTGAACACCGTCTTGTGATCGAAACGCAGCGGCTGGCCGAAGATCTGTTCGGAAAACAGGATGCCCGAAAGCGCGGTCAGCGTCAGCATCAGGAAGCCGACGCCCAGGAACCGGAACAGGATCCGCTCGAGCACGAGCAGCGGCGGCAGCCGATCGAGCCAGCCGCTCCAGCGGCGGTCGGCACCGTCAATCGGCCGGTGCAGTGCTCGGTCGGCGACCCACATCAGGATCGCGTGCAGCGCCGCCAGCAGCAGCAGGCCATAAGCGAGCGTGCCGACCAGCAGGTGCGGAACGAACAACGGCAGGCCGGCCAGACGGCTCAGGTCGTTGCCGGGAAAGAACAGCGGCAGCAGCACGGCCAGCGCCGCCACCGGCAGCATGATCAGTTGCAGCGATTCGATGCGCATCCGCAGGCCTTCGAGCCACAGGATCAGCACGCCGAGCCACAACGTGACCGACAGCGCGCCCGCGAAGCCGAAGTGCAGGTGGAACGGCGCGGCATCGCGCTCGACCGCCAGCGTACGACCGTCGAGCGCCAGCGAGATCGACAACGCATGCAACACCAGCGCGGCCAGCAGCAGCGCGCCGCCCAAGCCCTTATCGGTGGAGGACGGAGCAGTGGGCGCAGCACTGGATGCCGGGAGCGGGATGCCCGGCCGGGGCTTCGAACCCATTGCCGCGCCAGCGCCGCCGGCGGGCACGGCGGTCGAACGAACGGGCCCCGCCAAGCCGCCATCGGCGGCCGGCCCGGTCAGGCGTTGCCGAGCGCGCCACCAGGCGGCCAGATACAGCAGCGACGGCAGCGCGAATGCGACAACCAGTAGAATGTTCACCAACCCAGTTTACCCCAAGCAAATGCTCGAAAACCTTTCCCAGCGCATGGCGCGCGTGGTCAAGACGATGCGCGGCGAAGCCCGTCTGACCGAGGTCAACACGCAGGACATGCTGCGCGAGATCCGCATCGCGCTGCTCGAGGCGGACGTCGCGCTACCGGTGGTCCGCGACCTGATCTCACGCATCCGGGACAAGGCGATGGGGCAGGACGTGGTCGGCAGCCTGACGCCCGGCCAGGCGCTGGTCGGCGTCGTCCACCGCGAACTGACCGACCTGATGGGCGGCGCCACCGCCGAGCTCGATCTGGTCACGCAGCCGCCCGCGATCGTGCTGATGGCCGGCCTGCAGGGCGCCGGCAAGACGACCACCGTCGGCAAGCTCGCCAAATGGCTGCGCGAGAACCGCAAGAAGAAGGTGCTGACGGTCTCGTGCGACGTCTACCGTCCGGCCGCGATCGAGCAGTTGAAGACCGTCACCGCGCAGGCCGGCGCCGAATTCTTCCCGTCCACGCCGGACCAGAAGCCGGTCGACATCGCGCGCGCGGCGATCCAGTGGGCGCGTAGCCACTATTTCGACGTGCTGCTGGTCGATACGGCCGGCCGGCTGGCGATCGACGAGCAGATGATGCGCGAGATCGCCGACCTGCATCGGGCGATCGACCCGATCGAGACGCTGTTCGTCGTCGACGCGATGCAGGGCCAGGACGCGATCAACACAGCCAAGGCCTTCAGCGAGACGCTGCCGCTGACCGGCGTCGTGCTGACCAAGCTCGACGGCGATTCGCGCGGGGGCGCGGCGCTGTCGGTCAAGGCGATCACCGGCAAGCCGATCAAGTTCGTCGGCATCGGGGAAAAGCTCAACGGACTGGACGGCTTCCATCCCGAGCGGATGGCCAACCGGATCCTGGGCATGGGCGACATCCTGTCGCTGGTCGAGGAAGCGCAGAAGACCGTCGACCACGAAGCCGCGAAAGAACTGGCCGTCAAGCTCAAGGGCGGCAGCCGCTTCGACCTGAACGACTTCCTCGCGCAGCTCGGCCAGATGAAGAAGATGGGGGGCCTGTCGTCGCTGATGGACAAGCTGCCGTCGCAGTTCCAGCAGGCGGCGGCCGGCGCCGACATGACGAAAGCCGAACGCGAGATGCGCCGCATGCAGGGCATCATCCATTCGATGACCCCGGGCGAGCGCTCGCGGCCCGAGCTGATCAAGGCGTCGCGCAAGCGCCGGATCGCGGCCGGCGCCGGCGTGCAGGTGCAGGAGGTCAACCGCCTGCTGAACCAGTTCGACCAGATGCAGTCGATGATCAAGAAGATGCAGAAAGGCGGGCTGGCCAAGATGATGCGGGGCATGAAGGGCATGCTGCCCGGCATGCGCTGACGCGCCCTTCCGGCCTCTCGACGCCCCTCTTCCCCCTACCCTCGCCTCGAATGCGTTTCGGCCGCCGCCGGCGGCCGTCCTGACGGAGACTGACGATGACTGCTTCGGATGCTGGCGCGGGACGCCCCGCGGCCGATGGACACGATGCGCTGCGCGCCAACCTGCAGGCCGAGCTGCAGCGCGACTGGCACGGCCGCGTGCTGGTCGATCCGCAGGACATGGCCGGGTTCCTGACCGACCATCGACGCCGCTGGACCGGCCGGACGCTGGCCGTCGTGCAGCCCGATACCGCCGAGGACGTCGCGCGTGTCGTGCGCTGGTGCGCGGCGCATCGCGTCGCGATCTATCCGCAGGGCGGCAATACCGGCCTGGTCGGCGGCAGCGTGCCCGATGACGATGGCCGCTCGATCCTGCTGTCGCTGACGCGCATGCAGCGGATCCGCGCGATCGATCCGATCAACAACACCGTGACCGCCGAGGCAGGCTGCGTGCTGGCTACCTTGCAGCAGGCCGCCGAGCAGGCCGACCGGCTGTTTCCGTTGAGCCTCGCGTCCGAAGGCAGTTGCACGCTGGGCGGCAACCTGTCGACCAACGCCGGCGGCACGCAAGTGCTGCGCTACGGCAACACGCGCGAGCTGTGCCTGGGACTCGAAGTCGTCACGGCCGACGGACAGGTCTGGAACGGCCTGCGCGGCTTGCGCAAGGACAACACCGGCTACGACCTGAAGGACCTGTTCATCGGCGCCGAAGGCACGCTGGGCATCATCACCGCGGCCACGATGAAGCTCTATCCCAGGCCGGCCGCGCGAATGACGGCGATGGCCGGCGTCGACGATCCGCACCAGGCGCTGGCGCTGCTGGAGCTGGCGCAACGGCGGCTGTCCGCATCGTTGACGGCGTTCGAGCTGATCAGCGACTACTGCCTCGAACTGGTCACGCGGCATTTTCCGAGCAGCCAGCGGCCGTTCGGCAGCCGCGAGCGGCCCGAGATCAGCCCTTATTACGTGCTGATCGAGAGCAGCGACGCCGTGAGCGCCGAACATGCGACCGGACAGTTCGAGGCGCTGATGGAGGAGGCGTTCGAGTCAGGCCTCATCAACAACGCCGCGATCGCCGCGTCGATCGCGCAGTCCCGGGCATTCTGGGCGCTGCGCGAGAACATCTCCGAGGCGCAGGCGCACGAAGGCCAGAACGTCAAGCACGACATCTCGGTGCCGATCTCGGCGATCGGCCAGTTCGTCGAGCAGACCAACGCCGCGCTGCAGCAGCGCTTTCCGGACACGGTGATGGTCGTGTTCGGACACATGGGCGATGGCAACCTGCACTACAACGTGTCGCCGGCCGCCGGACGGCCGCATGACGGATTCCTCGCGAACGAACCGGCGATGAACGCGATCGTCTACGATGCGGTCGCGCGCTTCAACGGCTCGATCTCGGCCGAGCACGGCCTGGGGCAGATAAAGGTCGACGAGAACCGGCATTACAAGTCACCGATCGAGCTGGCGCTGATGCGACGCATCAAGTCGGCGTTCGATCCGGACGGTCTGTTCAATCCCGGACGCGTGCTCGAACGGGCCTGATTCTCTCCATCGTCACCGACGCCATGCCCAAGCTGATCCAGACCCGCAAGAGTTCCGTCCACGGCCGCGGCGTTTTCGCGCTCGTCGATATCCCGAAACGCACGCGCATCATCGAATACAAGGGCGAACGGATCTCGAACGCCGAAGCCGATCGCCGGCATCCGACGAACCCGGACGATCCGTTCCATACGTTCTTCTTCTCGCTGTCGGACAGCGACGAGTGCATCGACGCGAACGTGCGGGGCAACGCGGCGCGCTGGATCAACCATTCGTGCGCGCCGAACTGCGCGTCCGAAGAAGTCGAGGACAGTCGCGGACGCTCGCACGTCTACATCCATGCGATCCGCGACATCAAGGCCGGCGAGGAACTGAACTACGATTACCGGCTGGGCATGACCGGCCGGATCACGAAGAAAGACAAGCAGAACTACGCCTGCCGCTGCGGCGCACGCAAGTGCCGCGGCACGATGCTGCTGGTCGAGTGACGCGCGGCCGGGGAGGGCGACAGGCCCCCCCGCCGCCAGTCTGGCGCCGGGTCGATCACCCGGCGTCGATCACCCCTTGTGGATCGGATCGACCCAGAGCACGGTCTCGGGTTTTTCGATCGGCTCGATGTCGAGGTTGACGACGACCGTTTCGCCGTCGCTGCGCACCAGCACGCAATCGAGCTTTTCGTCCGGGCTGGCATTGATCTCCTGGTGCGGCACGAACGGCGGCACGTAGATGAAATCCCCCGGGCCGGCCTCGGCGACGAACTCGAGCTTGTCGCCCCAGCGCAGGCGCGCGCGACCGCTGACGACGTAGATCACGCTCTCGAGCGGGCCGTGATGATGCGCGCCGGTCTTGGCGTCCGGATGGATCGTGACGGTGCCCGCCCACAGCTTCTGCGCGCCGACGCGCGCGAAATCGATCGCCGTGCGGCGATCCATGCCCGGTGTCGTCGCGGTGCTCGGCGGCAGCTTCTCGCCAGGCACGACCCGGACGCCGTCGTACTTCCACGCAGGAGCCGCGCCCTGATCGTCGTGGGAATGGGAATGGGAATGATCGGCGGACATCTTGGCGTCTCCTGAAGCAAGCCTGACGAATAGCCGGTTAGGGCCTGTTAACGCTAAGATCGACCCCGCGTGAAGCCCTGTTTGAGCCTGCAGCAAGGCGCAAAGCACAGCCATAGCGGGGCTATGGCGAGCATTTGCAACGCGGCGGCGGGCTCAAACAGGGCTTCACCCTACGGGCCGAGGAGCGTCAAGCGCTGTGG
>JAKPAM010000277.1 GCA_029779435.1 Pseudomonadota bacterium
CGAGCGCGTGATCAGAACGCTCAAGGAGCAGTGCGTGCATCGGCATCGATTCGAGTCGCTGCAGCACGCCAGCCGGACCATCAGTGACTGGATCGGCTTTTACAACCACCGGCGCCCGCATCAGGCGCTGGGAATGAAGACCCCCGCTGAGGCATTCGCATTAGCGGCCTGATCTGAGCAGGTTCAGCTGGGTCATTACACCACTGCACACGACGCGCCAACGAGCTTCAACTTCATGATTGGATTCCAGGGAATGTTGCTGGATCGCGATCCGATCCTGATTGTCGCGGCCGCTCGCTAAGGGGAGAGGGTGCCGCGACGAGGCATCGGCTTCGACGGATGCCTGGCCGAAATCTAGCGTATCGATCTGTACAGATCAGGTACGGATAGCTCGGAGGCCCGCGATCGTGGCGCTGTCGTCGCGTATTGGATGACGGCTCGTTGACACTTGTGGACTCGCCAGGCGAATCCGTACCCGATAAGTAACGAGCCTCGGAATAGATTCGAGTCGCCGGGTGGCAGGCAGTGGCCTGGCGATGGAGACGCCGCGGTGTCCCCAATTTCTTCCTGCCGTCGCGTTTAGTAAGGGCAGCCTGAGAACAATTTCAAGCGGTTGCTGAGGGCTTTTTTCATCAGATTCCGATCGTACGGAACCTTGGATAGAGGTACAGGAGAATCATGAGATATTCATCTTTAGTTTCGGCGCTCGTTCTGGCGGGAGTGCTGCTCCAAGGATGTGGAAGCGGCGATAGCGATTCCGCGGCCAACGGAACGGCGGGAGGCGGCAGTGGTGGCGGAAGCAATACTGGTGGGAGTGGCGGGGGAAGCGGAGGTGGAAGTGGTGGAGGTGGAAGTGGCGGTGGCGATAGCGCCGGCAATGGCGGCGGCGGTTCCTCCGGAGGTAGTACGCCGGGTGAATACAAGGTCGCAGTTCAGGTCAGCGGACTGACCAGTCCAATCACGCTGAGGAACAGTGATGGTCAAGCCTTGACCGTCTCACCGAGCGCAGTCAGCACGTCGAACGCCTTTCCAAATGGTTATGCGACTGGTTCGAGCTATAACGTGTCAATCGCATCTTTGCCGAGCAACCAGAACTGCGTGTTGAACAACGCATCAGGTGTGGTTGCGACGTCCGACGTGGTGAGTGTCGCGGTGTCCTGCACGACGCGGTCGTGGACGGCGGGGCAGCAGCTCGATGGAGACGATGTCAATGTGCGCCTTGTCGCGGGCGGCATCGATCGGTCGGGTCGGATGACCGCCGTTTACGTCAAGAATACGGGCGGCGTCGGCGGGACGAGCGCTCTCTATGCAACCCGGGGCACGCCGGGCGCCAAGACCGATGTGCCCGTATGGACGGCGCCGGTTCGCATCGACACTGCGCAGACCGCTTTCTTCGTCTCATACCTGCACACCAGCCAGAGTCTGTCTGTAGCGGTATCGCCGGCAGGCAACGTTCATGCGGCCTGGGTTTCTCAAGCGCCTTGCACGTCGACCACTTATTCTGTCAGCGGATCGTGCGCGTATATCTACAGCGCAACACTCTCCGCCAACTCGAACACTTGGAGCGCGCCGGTTTTGGTCGGCGACACGCCGGACGGATCGTTCAGCAATGGGCCGGGCACGGGTACGGTCATCGCCTACATCAACGATCGCGGCGACGCGGTCGTCAAGTATGGTGGCTACGACTTTGGTTCGCCGCCGGTTCGAACCTACTCCGCCAGCGCCTACCGAGCAACGCTCGCGTTACGGCCCGCCGGGCAGACCACTTTCCAGACATCCCTGTTGCGGGACTATCAGTACGCGGACGACGTCCAGGTCGTTCTCGACAAAAACGGCGTTGTCGTCGCCGCTGCGGAACGCGTTCAGCCCAACAGTAGCAACAGGGACATAACGGCCTACGTCGGTAGCGCCTCGGGAGGCATTACGTCGGCCAGCGCAACGGTCGTCGACCAGATCGCGAGCACTGCCATCATTGATCGATTGCATGTCGGATCGACAGGCGACGTGCTTCTGACGTGGAAGCAGAACGATGGTAGCGGTGCAAAGGTATTCGCGGCCATGAAGCCGGCGGCCAGTTCGGCCTGGACGACACCCGCGGTTGTCACCTCGTCCACGTCATTTGCCGTGTCGACCGTCACCGACGCCGGTGATGCTGTCTACTACAACGCCTGCAATCGCTACTTCTTCGATCGGAGCACCAATGCGTGGTCGGTGAAGCTGCCAGTCCAACCGAGAAACTGCAGCCTGCCGGATCGCGATTCCGAAATGGCCTCGGATGGCAGCTACCTGGATCTGCGCACGAACGGCGTCTGGACCACCTACAACCAGTCCGACAACACGATGTCGCGGCTGCCGGATGCTTCGCTGACCGGCAACGACTACCTGCTCGGCTTCGCTGGCCTGGGGAATCTGTCGATTCCCTTGTTCACCAGAACTCAGGACGGCAACTACATTGGTGGGTATCTGCATATCTATGAGTACGACGTGCTACCCACGCCGACCGCCACCAGCGGCATCGGCCGCAGAGGAATCGCCAACCTCTGGGGGTTCTTCCTGAAGTAATCGATGGATCGGAAGGTCCGCCGTCTCGCGGCGGACCGGCGGCGATGGACTCCCGACGGCATGTGTCGCCGCCGCCGTTCCTCGGCGGGCAAACGCCGCCTTCATTCTGTCGTGTTCAGCAACCGGTGGCGTACTGATGAGCAAAGCCGGCACACAGCGTATCGCGCAATGTGGCATCGCCGCCGTGTTCGGTGCGGTGCTATCGCTCTCTATGCAGGATGCGAATTCGCAGAGCGGAAGCGCGGGGGATAGCCGGCTCTATAGTGAACTCGTTCAACAGTCTCTGAGAACTGGCGCCGCACGCTTGATTCCTCCCAATGGCATCAGCTTCGACGACGTAGGTATCGCGATTCCTCCTGATCCCGCCGTTTATATCAACTTCTTCAAGCGCCGGAACTTCACGATAGTCGTCGAGCAAACCGTTAATTTCTGGTCCGAGGATGGGAAGCGGGATGCAATCCGTTGCTCGCAGAGGTTCGAGATCTACAAACCGCGTGCGGTCACCCAGTCGTACCTCGACGATTTGGTGCACCGCCGAGCTGACCGATACGCCGCGGGACTGTTCAACCCGGACAGCGCGGTCCAGGGCACGGTTACCGCCCGATCGGAACGATTGATCGATGGCATCAAGGTATTCGATATCGAATTTCGCGCCCATCAGGACGCATGGACGCCGTTTGGCGGCAACCATGACAGTGACAACTATCACCGAGTGACGCTGCTGGCTGTCGCAACCTCTCCGAGCCCGATCGGCGTCATTCGCGAATGCCGAACGCTGGTCATTGACGGGCGCAAGGATTTGCTGCCGGCGGCCAGCCAGCGCATCCAGGCAAAGTTCAACGATGTCGCGCCCACGGACTTGGCGGACGGGCGAACGGATCAGCAATGAACCAAGCTCGACGTCGCGTCGTCCTCACGTCTGCCTCATCCCCTGCCGATGGATCTCGCGCGTCTTCGCCCCCGGCTGTAGATGCAGTTTCGCCCGCAGCACCGCTTCGCAGCGGCGATAGACCTTCTCGACCTCGATGAGATCGCCGGCGACCAGCCGGTTTTGCATCAGCCCTCGGTAGAACTCTTCGACGGTGTCATCGACCAGCAGCCCGCATTCGCACCATGCATCGACGTCGTCATAGCGCTTATCGCGCAGGCTGATCGTCACCTGCTTGACGATGTAGCCGGCAAGGGCGCCCTGCAGACGCTTGCGCATCGCCAGCGACCAGGTATTCTCTTCCTCTTGACCCAGGAACGGGCCGCGATACAGGGCCCGGATCTGCTCGGGACGCCACTCGGTCCCGGCGCGCGGATCTTTCTCTTCGCCAGCGCTTGCATCGTGCTGGCCGAGCGCGCGGTCGAGCGCCCAGACGTCGATCCAGACCTGTCTGTCGTCCAGCGTCAATCGGCCGCCTTTGCGCTCGATGCAGTTGACCTGCAACATCTCGCGCAGGCGCACGAGGTTGATCGCGAGGTTCGCATTGGCTTCGTCGCCGTCGGATTCGGGCCACAGGTCGTCGCTGATCTCCTGCTCGCGTACGCCGCGTCCTCCGCCTGCGATCAATCGTTGCAGCAGGCGCAGTGGTACCTTGCGCTGCTTGCGGCCCGACGGCGGCGGTTCGCCGTTGACCAGGATCGAGAAAGCGCCCAGCGTCCGGATGCGTATCGGCCAGGGCCAGTCGTCGAGGGCGACGGCGCGGGCCGACGGGGCGATGCCGTTGTGTCGGATCAGGCGTTGCGTGTAGCCGGTCTCGATGCCATGGCGCAGCGCCAGTTCACAGGCGCTGCCGACCAGCACCGCAGGCCAGCAGATGAAGTGCCGGTAGTCGTTGCGCGCGCCGGTGGCGAATGCTTCCGACGCAACCTCCTGTGCCCGTGCTTCGCCTTCCGGCCCGGCGTCCTCGCAGCACGCCAAGTGGCCAGCCAGCGCGGTTCCGGCCATCCACTGCAGCATCGGGTTGCCGATGCGCCGCCCGATGTCCGCTGCCTCGCTTAGCGCCAGCCCGATACGAGGGTCGGCGGGGTCGATGCACGATAGGGTCTCGGCATGGGTCAGACGGGCGATCGCCTGGAACATCGGAATGCCGCCCAGGTCGACTTCCTGTTCGCATCGTCCGAGGAATCTCACCGCCTGATCGTGCGCGCCACGGTGGGCTTCGAACCAGGCCGCGAAGCCGTAGTAGCGCGAGATCTCCGAATGCCGGTCGTGGCACAGCGACTGGCGCAGCGCCGGCATGCAGGCTTCGGCTTCGTCGGGCTTGCCGCGTGCGAGCAAGGCGCTGATCCGGTGTCCGATCAGCACGGCATCCCATAGCCGTACGCCGCTCTGGGCCGAGAGCGCCAATGCGGTGCTGACATCCCGTTCGCAGTTCGGCAGATCACCTTGGAACAACTTCAGCGTCGCATCGTTGAGCAGTGTGAACAGCCGCGTCAATGCGGAAGCACCCGGAGCGTTCGCCAGTTCGCGCAACGCGGCCTGCTCGATTCGCGCCGCGGCCAGGTTACCGGTCCACAACGCGCGCAGGAACAACTGGCAGCGGATCATCCCGGCCACGCTCGGATCGCCGATCTCTCCGGCCATCCGCGTCACCAGCGAAGTCAGTGCCGGCAGCGCGGGATCGTCGGGGCGGCGGAACACCAGCGCCATGAAGCGGGTGACGAGGACCCGTCCGGAAACCGCCGTATCGAGCTGCTCGAGCAACGGCTCGATGCGCCGCTCGAAACGGTCGAGCCAGGGATCCAGCTGGGTGAGCATTGCGTATTCGTTGAAGACCGCCTCGACGAATCCCGTCCAACTCAGTGCGAGGCCGTTCGCGTCGTCGCGAGCGTCGAAAGCGTCATAAGCCTGCGTGAAGTACCGTTTGGCGTCGGCGGGAGCCGTATACAGGCGTCGTGCGCCGTCCCAGTACCGCATCATCGGGTCGACGTCGCGCTGCTCGGCGGGCAGAAGCGCCAGCCAATCGCCGAGCCGCTCGAACTGCCCGCTGAACATCATGTGTGGGCTGTGGTGTTCGATCATCCGGCGCAGCGAGGCCCATTCCTCGAGTTCGTGAAACAGGACGACGGCCTCGCCCGGCCGGTCGTGCGCGATCAGCAGTTCGGCGGTGCGCCGCTTCAGCACCCGGATCTTGTCGTCCGGCAGATTCGCGATCAGCCAGTCGAGCAGGAACGCGCGGAACATCGGATGCATCCGGAACGCGGAGGCGGGCCCGGACAGTCGGTCGACGAACAGTTTGTCGTCGGCGAGCCGGCGCAGCAACGGCAGCAGTGCCGGAGATGATGAAAGGCCGGTAATGATGCCCAGCGTCGGCGAGTCGACCAGAGCCAGCGTCGCCAGTTCGTCTCGAAGATCGATCGGCACCTGGACCAGCACTTCGCTGCTGAAATACCCTGCCAATCGTCGTCGTTGGTCGTGCGCGTCCGACGTGACGCCGCGCGTCGAGCCGGAGCTGTCGTGCCTCAGCAAGCGTATGCCGGTGGCCCAGCCGTGCGTGCGCTGCTGGATCGAGGCAATGTGCGCCGGGTCGGGCGGCACGGCGTCGTCGGCCAGCAGGGCGGCGGTCTCCTCGGCGGTAAAGGCAAGGTCGTCCGGGCCGAGGGTTTCGAGCAGTCCGGTCAGCTCGAGCCTGGCCATCGACGGGGCCGGGGCATTGCGGCTGAGCAGGATCACCCGTGTGCCTTCGGGCGCTTCTTCGCAGGCGATGGCGAGTGCCGCCAGCGTCATGCTGTCATCAGGCAATTCGTCGGTCTTGTCGAATACCCAGATGAATGGAGTCGGCAAGCGTGCGTAGCACGCGCGGAAGAACGTCCGGCTGAACTGGATCAGGGCGTCGCCGACCAGGGGTGCGCCGAGCGGCAGCGGTTGGTTGTGCTGCGCGCGCGAATCACCGAGCGTCTCGACCTGCCGTCCGAACTGTTCCAGGAAGGTAGCGAGATCGCCGTCTTCGTGGTCCAGCCGGTACCACAGGTGGGCGAACCCCGTCGCTTCCAGCAGCGAGGCGGCCAGCGTGGTCTTGCCCGACCCCGGCGGCGCATGAACCCAGGTCGCCCGGGTGGTGTGGTGAATGTCCAGCCGTCGTAACAGTCGTTCGCGCTGTACGGCCCCTGCGGCGCGAGGGGCCGACACCTTGGCAGGGCGAGGATTCTCTGGCGGCGGCAGGCGGTTCGCAGTCATCGTGTCATTTCTTGGCCGACCGATGGCCAGTTGCTTCTTTGTGTTTCGTCTCGAATGGGTCGCAGCCGAGTATAAAGAGCCAATCAGCGGTGGATCGGTAAAAACGTCACACCCCCCGACACAGGCGCCAGGCCGCTGACCTCGGGGAGCTGCTTGAGGCTGCGGGCGCCGGGCTCGCCGCCGTGGCCGATGCGGCACAGCAATGGAATCAGCTCGGAGGGCAGCGCCGTGACATCGCGGATCGATTGGTAGTGGCGCTCGATCAGGGCGACGTGCTCGGGCGAGAACAGGTCGTCGGCGCCGTCGGTCGCGCGCTGCCATAGGAAGTTCACGCCGGTCTGCAGATGCAGCGACAGGCCGAGCGATTCCGCCGTGAGCCACAGCCGCGCCAGCGTGCGGCCTGCGCTCACGAGATCGATATCGCGCCGGCCACAGCCGATCGCGGCATATAGCGAGCAACAGGTATACGAGCGGGCATTGGCGCGCGCGATCGAGGCGGCCATGCCGAAACGGTTGAGGACGCGCATCAACGGGAACTGGCGGAATACCCGCAGCGCGAGCCGCTGCGCCGGCTGCATCTCCAGCGTGTCGATCTGCAGGCCCGAGCGCCGCTGCCGGGCTTCGTCATCGGTCCACACCAACTCGTCGAAGAACAGGCGATGCAGCGCGCGGTTCTCGAACATGACCCGCTCGCTGGTGCTGGCTGCTTCGGCAAGGGTCGTGATGCCGGCTGCATCGGTCGTGAAACCCAGGTCGATACCGGGTTCGCGGGCCACGCCGGCCAGCGCGGCTGCGCTGGCGGGGGCGAGCGGTTCGGTGCGATAGGGCTTGCGATTGGTGCAGCGGGTCCAGATCGCGGTATACAGCCGGTCGTCGCGTTCGGCGCCGAGGTCCGGCTCGAAGCGCAGGCGTGCGGTCAAGGTCGGTTGATCGCGGCACGGCAGCGTGCTGACGATGGCCCGGTAGCCATGGTGGCGCGCGGCGATGACCAATGTCTCGATCAGGACACCGTGCGCCAGTAGCGTGCCACGGTGGCGATAGTTGAGGATCGCGTGATCCTTATCGGGGAGCATCCACACCGAGAGCGCAGTGCGGTCATGGGCCTCGAAACGCCACGGCTGCGAATTGCCGCCGGAAGGCGCCTGCGCGCCGGCGTTCAGGATGTCGCGCAGGATCGTTTCGGGCATGTCGGCCAGGCGCGTCATGATCGGACCTCCACGGCCAGTTCGGCTTCATCGAAGCCCAGCGCCCTTAGCGCATGCAGGCGCAGGTGCCGCCGTTCGAGGCGCGCGGCGGGCTCGTGGTAGCCGGGATCCAGCAGCGCCTCGGGATCGATCAGTGTCCGGCCGCTGGGCAGCGGCAGCCGGTTGGCCAGCCGGCGGATCGCATAAGCCAGGACGACTCCCGTCATCGTTGCGGCGGTGCCGAGCTGCGGCCACGAATACAGTTCGACGCCGATCAGCGAGACCGAGCGCAGCATGCGCGGATGCACACAGTCGATGCCGGCGATGCGCGTGGCGAGCTTGGGCAGTTCTTCCGGCGGGCACGCATGCAGGCGTTCGATCGTCATCGGGCCGGCCGCGCCATTGAACGGTTCGGTGGCCGGATCGAGATCGTAGCGTTCGACGTCGAGGATCACGCCGTCGCCGTTGTCGGTCGCCATCAGAACCGGGATACCCATCTGCCGAGCCATCAGGCGTGCCCGGACCTTCATCTCCAGGTCGTCCATGCATTCGACGAGCACGCCGAGGCCCTGCATGAAGTCCGCGAGATTGTCGGCGTTCACGCCGTCGCGATAAGTATCGAGTTGCGCGTAGGGATCGGTCTGAAGGATCAGGCCGGCCACGGCATCGCACTTGTATGTGCCGACGTGGCTGAAGTCCAGGCGCAGGCGATTGAGGTTGGAGCCGCTGATGCGATCCGGATCGGCAAGACGCAGTTGGCGCGCACCGCCCATCATCGTCAGCGTCAGCGCCGCATGGCTGCCGACGCTGAGGCCGGCGATGCCGACGTGGAAGTCTCGCAGCGCCTGCTGCTCATAGTCGGTGATCAGCAGCCGGTTGCGAGCGGTGCGCAGCGCATGGTGATCGGCTGCCGGCAGGTAATGGATCAGCAGGCCGGACCATGGGAAGTGGATCCAGTTGCCGCATTCGGTCAGCGGGCGGCCGGCGACGTGTTCATCGATGAAGCGTGCCTGGGCCGACGGATCGGGCGGCGCGAAGCGCAGATGCGGGTGGCGGATCCGGTACAGCTCGTCGAGCATGGCTTGGTACTCGTCGACGATCCGGAAGACGTTGTTGCCGGCCTTGAAGTCGTCGATCGGCATGGCGCGGGGATCCCAGCGGACGGGGGTCATGCTGCCTCCGATGCGACCCAGCGTCGCTTGGGGGTTGCCGAGAAGTACCTGGGATCGCCGGCGGGCCAGGCCACCAGGCGCGGCCATGCGCGCGTGCCCTGCATGCGCAGCAGTTCGCGGTACTCGGAGTTGCCGCTTTGCAAAGCCGTCACGATCTCGTCGATCAGTGAGCGTTGGGCATCGTCGTCCAGCGCCGCGCCTTCGCGCATTTCCAGATTGATCTCCAGATACTGGTTCTGATCGGCATCGAAGCGCGTCGCCATCACGAAGTTGCCCGTCAGCCGGTGCGTGATCGACGAGCGCAGCAAGGCATCGCGGATCGGTTCCGGGTAAACCTGCAGCCCATACAGCGTGGTCGATGAGTCGGTGCGTTCGTAGACGTGCACGAACGGCAGCGGCGGCGCGGCGCTCGCCGGCCATGAGGGATCGATCAGCCGGTCGATCGGCATACCGGCCCGCGCCAGCTTGTCGAGCATGTCGCGGTACGAGGTGATGCTGCCACGGTCACCGATCGCATAGCGGATCAGGGGGATCGTGTTGTCACCAGTCAGCAGCAACTGGCCGTCGCGAGCTTCGAAGGTGATGTAGCGCGGATCGTATTGCGCCAGCGTGGGCGTCTTGTCGATGGCACCGAAGATCGATTCGAACAAGCCGTTGTCGCGGTGCCGGACGGCCAGCCGGCGTATCGCGATCGACAGCGGCGTTTCGTTGGCCATCGCGCCGATGTCGGCGCTGCCATAGATGTTCAGGGTATCGAGGCAGGCGTCGGCCGAACCGGCGGCAGCGATCAGGTAATCACGGAAGTCCTCGCTGAAGGGTTCGGCGGCGCATGAAAAGCGCAGGTTCAGCGCTTGGAGGTCGATGCCCTGGTCGGCGGCCGCGTCGACGACGTCCTTCAGGAAAGGGGGATAGCCGACCAGGATGGTCTGCGAGAACTGCGGCGCGAGCCGGCGCAGCGCGCCGAGTATTTCGGCCTTGTTGATGCCGGGCGCCAGGATCGACAGCGGCTGCCGGCCGCGGCGCGCAACCATATCGAAGGCTTGCACGGAGATCGATCCGCCGATCCACACGCCCATGCCGAATCCGACCACCACCAGCGTCGGCCCGCGGTGGCCGTGACTATGTTCGCCGTGGCGGATGAACGTCTGATGGATCCAGGAACTTTGCCTGGCCAGCGCGGCCGAACGGGGAAAATAGAACGGTTCGCCGCTCGAGCCCGACGTGGCCGAAAACGTCAACGGCCGCTCGAGTGTGCCGTCCCAGCACAAATCGGGCAGTGAATGCGCCTTCAGATAAGTCTGCTTGTCGATCGACGGGACGCGCTGGAATGCCTCGAATGTGTCGAACGTCTCGATCGACGCCGGATCGATACCGGCGCCGAGCAGGTGCTTGCGATAAGCGGGAACCCGCTGGGCGGCTTGGTGCAGCAGCCTGAGCGGGCGGAGCTGACGCTGTCGTTCCCAGTGCTCGGCGCTGTGATGTGGCTCGTCGTGTTGCTCGTGGTGCGGCCCATTGGCGGGGGGACTGCCGGTCGATGGATCATGATTCATGGCTGGCCTCGATGAGTGGTATCGACTCATCGACGCGCACAGCACTTTTTGGGGGAAGACCCGACACCGCAGCCGATCGCTGCCGGGGCGCGACCCTCAGGCTGGCCTGTCGGGCTGACCCTCGCCGCCGTCCAACGGCATGACGTAGCAAGCCGCCCGCTCATGCGCGTCGAGCGGATCGATGCTCGTCAGTTGGCGATCGATGACCGCCGCGTTGGCCTCGGATGGATCGTTGCCCAGCGAGGCGCGCTGCGCGACGCGCGCGCGCAGCGTCGCCGTGTCGGCCCGGCAATCGATGATGCGGAACGGCACGCCGTGCCAGCGCGCCAGCGCCGCGAAGCGCTGTCGTTCGGGCCGGCGCAGGAACGCGGCATCGACGACCACCGGCGCGCCGGCCGTCAGCGTGGCGTCGGCCAGCGATTCGAGCCGCGCGTACGTGCGGTTCGTCCATTCGTGCGTGTACAGGTCCAGGCCCGCGGCGCGCGAATCGGCCAGCGGCGACAGGCCCGCCAGGCGTTTGCGTTCGACATCCGATCGCAATCGCAGGCCGCCCTCCAACTCGACCAGCCGGGCGGCGGCGAACGATTTGCCGGAGCCCGATGGCCCATGCGTGATCGTCAGCGCCGGTGGGCGGGGCGCGTTGGCCAGCCGTTCGGCCGTGCGCAGGTAGCGATCGACGTCGCCCGCCGAGGGCTTGGGCGCGAGCCAGGCGACCAGCGCCCGCACGCACGCGCGGTAGACGTGATGGAACGGCAGCACGGCCATCGCGGCGTGGTCGTCCGCCGCTTCGCACCAGGCGTCGACCAGCCGATTCGCGAGCGCCGGGCAACCGTGCGCGTGCAGGTCCATCGACAGGAACGCCACGTCGCCGATCACGTCGATCCGCCGCAGGTTGTCATCGAACTCCAGGCAGTCGAACGCCGTGACGCCGTCGTCGAGCACGACGGCGTTGGCCAGGTGCAGGTCGCCATGCACGTCGCGGACGCGGCCCGTCTGCAGCCGCGTGCGGAACACGCCGTGCAGCCGCGCCCCTTGTTCATCGAACCAGGCCGCCAGGCCGCGGACCGCCGCGCGCTGGGCGTCGGTGCCCTGGCTGGCCGCCAGCGTGCGCAGTTGCCCGATGACCTTGGCCGCTTCGCGCGCGACCGCACCCGCGATCGCCGGATCGCGCTGGATCGGCGCGGTCCGATCGAAGGCCGCCAGCGTGCGCGCGAGCCGCGTGACGTCGTCGAGGGTCAGCGTGCCGGCGGCGACGCGCTCCGAGAACAACGCGCCCGGCGGGAAGCGGCGCATCCTGACCAGGTATTCGAGGACCGGCGAGTCGGACGCGCGGCGGCCCTCGCGAGGGCGCGAATCGCCGTCGCGGCCCGAGCCCTGCGCCGCCGAGGAGAGCGGGGGGTCATCGGCCGTCGGCAGGCCCTCGATCCGGGGCGACATCTCGCTGCCGCGCACGGTCAGCACGCCCAGGTACAGCGTCGGCGCCAGCCGGCGGTTCAGCGTGACTTCGGCATCGCAGCAGCGGCCGCGCGCTTCGATGCTGCCGAAGTCGACGAACGGCAGCCGCACCGGGCGCTTGAGCTTCCATGCCTCATCGCCCGACAGCAGGATCGTCGAGATGTGCGTATCGATTCGCTGGACGGGCGATCCGGTGTACTCGGACATCCGCCGCGCGAGCGCGTCGGTCAAACAGGTCATAACTTACTGGTGGGGCGATGCTTGCCCCTCCATTACGCGGTTGGACCGACATCTTAGCGCGTCGATTGAGTCAATCCGACAAAAACGCCCCAAAAAGGTTCCCTTTTTGAGCCTATTTGATCGCCAAAAGTGGTTCGTCCGGTCAGCGGGGAGCCGTCATTCCTCCTTCAGCAGCCGTCGCAGCAGCTTGCCGGCGCCGGTGGCGGGCAGGCGGTCCCGGAATTCGATCTCGCGCGGCACCTTGTACGGCGACATGTTGGCGCGGCACCATTCGATGATCGGCGCCGCCTCGATCTCCTGGCCGGGCGCGCGGACGATGAACGCCTTGACCACCTCTCCCTTGGCGGGGTCGGGCACGCCGATGACCGCCGCCTGCGCGATCGCCGGATGCTTGATCAGCATCGTCTCGACGTCCTCGGGAAACACGCTGTAGCCGGAGACCTTGATCATTTCCTTGAAGCGGCCGAGGAACGACAGATAGCCGTCCTCGTCCAGTCGTCCCATGTCGCCGGTGAACACCCAGCCGTTGCGCAGCGTCTTGGCCGTTCCTTCCGGATTGTTCCAGTAGCCGAGGAAATTGCCCTCGCTGAACAGCACGATCTCGCCTGTCTCGCCGGCCGGCTTGGCGCGCGGCGGATCACCCGGGTCGTCGGGATCGACGATGCGCAGGTCGACGCCGGGGATCGGCTTGCCGCAGGTGCCCCAGCGCACCGCGTCGAGCGGCATCATCGCGTCGAGCGTATGCGTCTCGGACAGCCCGTACGCGGCCTCGTGCGCCTGGCAGCCGCCGGTGAACACCCGCCACTGCTCGGCCAGCGGCTCGGTCAGCGAGATGCCGAAGCTGGTCGTCGGCGCGTAGCGAAGCGACGACAGGCCGGGGCGGACCTGGCCGGGCGGCGTCGGCGCGCCGGTGTCGGCCTGCGGCACCTGCATGCACGCGACCAGCATCGGCGCGATCGCGTACCACCAGGTGATGCGGTGCTGAGCGATCGCCGCCAGCGATGTCGCCGGGTCGAAGCGATGCAGCAGCACCGACGTCGCGCCGGCATAGATCGTGACGTCGATGGCCATCAGCATGCCGGCGATGTGGTACAGCGGCGCGATCGCTAGCATCACGTCGTCCTGGCCGAGCGCGTTGCCGTGCGTCGTGCCCGCCGTCTTGAACAGCGCATTGCGGTACGACAGCATCGCGCCCTTGGGGCGGCCGGTCGTGCCCGACGTATAGGTCATCAGCGCGCAGTCGTCCAGGCCGACCTCGGCATGCACGGCCGCCGCGTGCGGGTCGCTGCCGGCGTCGATCCGCGCGGCGGTGTCGCGCAAGGCCGCGAGCAGGTCGCGTACGTCTTCGCGCGGGACGGCGCGCGCCAGCTTCAGTTCGGCCGGCACGTCCAGCGTCGGCGCGGCCGGCAGCAGGTCACCGTAGTGCGTCGTCAGCACGTGTTCGAGCGCGGTCCGGC
>JAKPAM010000282.1 GCA_029779435.1 Pseudomonadota bacterium
CCACACGACACTAGTGTGCCGTCTCATTAATACGAGACATAAGGCGATGGAGCTTGCCCAGGATGGAGTCGGCGGTGGCGGTCCATGAAAAGGGCTGACAGTTCTGGTTGTAGTGCTGCACAAAGAGGTCGATCTGCCGGACAAGTTGCTTGACCGAGCCGAAGGAGCCTCTGCGGATCGCCTTGTCGGTAATCAAGCCGAAGAAACGCTCGACCTGATTGAGCCAGGAGCTGTAGGTCGGTATGAAGTGCAGGTGCCAGCGCGGCCGTGCGGCCAGCCATGCCTTGACCTTGGGGTGCTTGTGAGTGCTGTAGTTGTCCACGATGCAATGGATGTCCAGATCGGCTGGCACGGCCTGCTCGATCTGCCGCAGGAACGCCAGGAACTCCTGATGGCGATGCCGCGGTGTGCAGCGGGCCAGCACCGCACCGTTGGCCACGTTCAGGGCAGCGAACAGGGTCGTGGTGCCGTGACGGATGTAGTCGTGCGTGATGCCCTCGACATAGCCCAGCCCCATCGGCAACATCGGCTGGGTGCGCTCCAGCGCCTGGCACTGGCTCTTCTCGTCCACGCACAGCACGATGGCGTTCTGGGGCGGACTCAGGTACAGCCCGACCACATCGCGCAGCTTCTCGATGAAGAACGGATCGGTCGACAGCTTGAAGTGTTCGCTACGGTGAGGCTTGAGTCCGAACAGCCGGAAGTAGCGGTGCACGCTCGCCGGCGAGATATTCGTTTCCAGCGCCATCGCACGCACGCTCCAGTGGGTGCTGCCATCGGCCGGCCGGGTGTGCAGGGTCTTGTGGATCAGTCTGGCCACCTGCTCGTCGTCGATCGATCGCGGCTTGCCCGGACGGCTCTCGTCGTGCAGCCCGGTCAGCCCGTGCTCCAGGTAACGACGCCGCCATTTGCCCACGGTGTGCTCGCCCAGCTCCAGTTGCTGCGCGATGTCCTTGTTGCTGCGCCCGCCGGCCGCCTCCAGCACGATGCGTGCTCGCGTCACCAGCGATGCCGGCATCGAGCGCGAACGGGCCATCGACTCCAGTTGCAATCGATCCTCTTGGCTGATCACCAGCGTCGCCCTGGGGCGTCCCGTTCTGGCCATCGCTCTTCCTCCCGCTACGGCAATAGCGTAACGGGATCATTATATATGACTCTTATTAGTGAGACAGAACACTAGGATCCGTCGGCATTCCGATAGCGGGCTCGCTCGGAACGCCGACAGGCCCTGATCGCGCGAGGCGATCCGGGTGGATGCCGGTCCGATGGATCTCCGTCCGCGCTGGATACGCTACTTGCCCCGGAAGACGGGAGCACGTTTCTCGCGGCTCGCCGCCAGGCCCTCGGCCGCATCGGCGCTTTCGCGCACCCGGTCCAGCACCAGCAGGTTCGGATACAACTGCTCCGCGGGGCCCTTCGGAAGCGTCGCGAGCGCGAACTGCTTGAGCGTTCGCATGACCATCGGCGCGTTCGCAGCGATCTTGGCGGCATACTCCTGCGCCACCGCCAGGTGCTGGCCTGCCGGCACGATGCGGTTGACGAGTCCCGCCTCGTAGGCGCGGCGCGCATCCATCGCATCGCCGACCAGCATCAGCTCCATCGCGATCTTGTACGGCAGGCGCGACACCATGCCGGCCATCACGCCGCCGGCCTGCCCGATCCGGCCTTCCGGGTAGATGAATCGCGTCGTTTCGTCGGCGACGATGATGTCGGCCATCATCGCGAACAGCATCGCGCCGCCGATGCAGGCGCCCGACATCGCCGCGACGATCGGTTTGCTGACCGGGCAGCCGAGATTCGGGATTCCCGTCCAGGCCCCGGCCGGCGACGCCGTGACGTCCATGCCCGCGCTGAACGACGGGCCGGCCCCGGTCAACACGGCGACCCGATCCTCACTCGATTCGAACCTGGCCCATGCCGCCGCCATGTCCGCGAGGATCTCGGCGGTCAGCGCGTTGCGCTTCTCGGGCCGGTCGATGGTGATGGTGGCAATGAAGTCGCGGGACGCGTATTTGACGTAGCTCATCGGATCTCCTCTCGGTCGGCATCGTGGAACGCATGGTCTGTCGCTTTCAAGCGAAAGATTAACCGATGCGCTATTCTGATTTGCAATTTGGACCAAATGGTCTGAAATGTGGACCGATATGTAGACAGATAGGTGAATCGACATGCCAATCGATATGTGGATCGACCTGTGAGTCGATCCGTGAACCGATATGTAAACCACCAGGCACGTGTCCACCCCCGCGATGGCGGGGCGACGCGTGCCCAACGGAGCTGAAGATGAATCCTGGTCGACTCCTGATCGCCAATCGCGGAGAGGTGGCGATCCGCATCGCGCGGGCCGCCAAGGCGCTTGGCCTCGAGACCGTCTGCGTCCATTCCGACGACGATGCGACGGCGCTGCATCGGTTGCTCGCGCAGTCCGCCATCGGATTGGGGCGCACCGGGCCGGCCGCTTACCTGGACATGGATGCCCTCATCCGGATCGCCGTCGACGCCAGGTGCGTCGCGGTGCATCCGGGTTATGGCTTCCTTAGCGAGAACGCCGTATTCGCCAGCCGATGCCGGTCCGCCGGGCTGACCTTCGTCGGGCCCGATCCGGAAACGCTCGAACTGCTCGGTGACAAGGCAGCGGCCAGAGCGCTGGCACGGCGATTGGAGATTCCGGTCGTCGAAGGCACGAACGGTCCGACCTCGGTCGACCAGGCGATCGCGTTCTTCCGGCAGTTGCCCGAGGGTTCGGCGATGATGATCAAGGCCATCGCGGGCGGAGGAGGCCGAGGCATGCGCGCGGTGCGAACCGAGGACGAGATCGCCAGTGCGTTCGAGCGTTGCCGGTCCGAGGCGAAGAGCGCGTTCGGTGCCGACGACCTCTATGTCGAGCGGCTGCTGACGTCGGTCCGGCACGTCGAAGTGCAGGTCCTCGGTGATGGCCGGACCGCGGTGTGCGTCGGAGATCGCGAATGCTCGCTGCAGCGGCGTCGCCAGAAGCTGATCGAGATCGCCCCCGCGCCGGGATTGGATCCGGCGCTTCGCGCCGCCCTCGCGCGCCATTCGCTGCGGTTGAGCGAACGGCTCGGCTACAAGGGACTCGGCACGTTCGAGTTCCTGGTGTCGACCGAAGGCGACGGCGATCACGTCTTCATGGAAGCCAACCCTCGCCTGCAGGTCGAGCATACGGTGACCGAAGCCGTCACCGGCATCGACCTGGTGAAAGCGCAGATCGCCGTGGCGCTGGGCCGGACGCTGGCGGATCTCGGCCTGGCCGGCGGGACGCCGGCAGCCGACGGATGCGCGATCCAGTTGCGCGTCAATCTCGAATCGATCGATGAGCAAGGGATGACCCGAACCGGAGACGGCCCGCTCCAGGCGTTCGATCTTCCTTCGGGGCCGGGCATCCGGGTCGACTCCTGCGGCTACACCGGACTGGATCCCAGCGCTCACTTCGACTCGCTGATCGCCAAGCTGGTGGTCCACGACAGCCACGAGGATTTTCCGGCCGTCGCCGAACGCGCGCGCCTGGCCGCCGGCGAGTTCCGGATCGTCGGCCGCCCCAGCAATCTCGATTTTCTCCAGGCGGTGCTCGCGCATCCGGACGTCCGGCGGGGCGCGTTCGATACGGCGTTCATCGACCGCGAACTGCCCGGGCTGGTCCGGCAAGCGACGGCGATCGCCGAGCAGCGCCGGTCCCGATGGCCGGAAACCCCGGCGCATCCGTCCGCGCGGCCCGTGGCGGCCAAGTCCGCCGGTGGCTGGCCGCCCGCGCCGGCCGGCGGCGAGGCCGTGGTCAGCCCGCTGAAGGGACGCGTCGTCGCGCTGGCCGTCACCGCGGGCGACGACGTCTCGCCGCGAACCGAGGTCGCCGTCATCGAGGCGATGAAGATGGAGCACGTGGTGCTGCCGGCGCGCCACGGTGTCGTGCTCGGCACGCTGGTCGCGGTCGGCGACGTCGTCGAGGAAGGCCAGCCGCTGATCCATCTCGGCGAACGGGACGCGGCCGACGAAGTCGCCGCGTCGCAGGCGGAGCAGGCGGCCGACGGCATCCGCGCGGACCTGCAGGAGGTGATCGACCTGCATGCGTTCGCGCTCGACGAGAACCGCCCCGAGGCGGTGGCCCGGCGGCATGCGTCCGGCAAGCGGACCGCCCGGGAGAACATCGCCGATCTGCTGGACGACGGCAGTTTCGTCGAGTACGGCGGGCTGATCGTCGCCGCGCGGCGCGGACGCACGCCGCTGGATCGGCTGCGCCGCGAAACGCCGGCCGACGGCATGATCGCCGGCATGGGTACCGTCAATCGCGCGCAGTTCGATGCCGAGGCCGCGCGATGCATGGTGGTCGCTTATGACTACACGGTCTTGGCGGGCAGCCAGGGATTCCTCGCTCACCGCAAGAAGGACCGCATGTTCGAATTGGCCGAGCGGCTGCGTATCCCGCTGGTGCTGTTCGGAGAGGGCGGCGGCGGCCGCCCCGGCGATACCGACAACATCCAGGGGATGAACCCTTCGAACCCCACGTTCTGGCGGTTCGCGCGGCTCAGCGGCCTGGTCCCGATGGTGGCCATCGTGACCGGGCGATGCTTCGCCGGCAACGCCGCGCTGGTCGGCGGCTGCGACGTGATCATCGCGACCCGCGACGTATCGATCGGCATGGGCGGGCCGGTCATGATCGAGTACGGCGGCCTCGGAGCGGTGGACGCCGATGAGGTGGGGCCGGTGTCCTTCCAGGCACCCAACGGCGTGATCGACGTCGTCGTCGACGACGAAGCGCAGGCGGTCGACGCGGCGCGCCGGTACCTGTCGTATTTCCAGGGGCCGCTCCGTGAATGGGAGGCGCCGGACCAGCACGCATTGCGGAACGCCATCCCCGAGAATCGCCTGCGCGTCTACGATGTCCGCAAGGTAATCGAGACCGTTGCGGACGTCGGCAGCGTCATGGAGCTGCGGCGCGACTTCGGCCGCGCGATGGTCACCGCGCTGATCCGCGTCGAAGGACGGCCGATCGGCGTCATCGCCAACGATCCGGCGCACGAAGGCGGCGCGATCGCCTCGGACGAGGCCGACAAGGCGGCGCGCTTCATGCAGGTCTGCGACGCGTACGACATTCCGCTGCTGTCGCTCGTCGACAATCCCGGGTTCATGGTCGGACCCGATTCGGAGCGCAAGGCGGCCGTCCGGCACACGTCCCGGATGTTCGTGACCGCCGCCGGCATGACGGTGCCGATGTTCATCGTCGTCCTGCGCAAGTGCTATGGCCTGGGGGGGATCGCGATGGGCAGCGGCGCGTTCCAGCGCGCAGCGACGTTCGTGGTCGCGTGGCCGACCGGCGAGTTCGGTCCGATGGGCCTGGAAGGTGCGGTGCGGCTCGCTTACCGCGCCGAGCTGGCGGCGATCGACGATCCGCGGGCGCGCGAGGCGCTGTACCAGGATCGCGTGGCCAAGCTCTATGAACAGGGTAAGGCCGCGACGATCGCGCCATTCGGGTGGATCGACGACGTCATCGATCCGGCGGATACCCGTCGATGGATCGCGAGCGGCCTGGCGATGCTGCCCGAGCCGCCCAAGCGGACCGGCAAGAAGCGTCCCAACATCGATAGCTGGTAGGCGGCAGGCAGCGCGGCGGGCGGCATTCGCCGATGCCCGGCATGGCAGAATCGGCGCATCGGGCTCGCTGCCGGCAATCTCCATCGACGGATCCTCATTGAACAATACCCTCGTCAAAGGCCTGGCCCTCCTCGAGCAGCTCGCGCGCAGCTCCGATCCGCAGGGGATCTCCGAACTGTCGCGCACGCTGGGCATCGGCAAGAGCAACGCGCATCGGCTGGCCCAGGCACTGACCGAACTCGGGTATCTGAACAAGAATGCGACGGAAGGCACTTATCGCGCATCGCTCAAGCTGTGGGAGCTGGGCAACGCGCTGATGACGAACCTGGACCTGCCGCGGATCGCCGGACCGCAGTTGCGCGGACTGCTGGAGCGATCGGAAGAGACGGTCTATTTCGCGATGCTGGAAGGCGATGACGTCGTCTACCTCGACATCCTGGACAGCCCGCAGCCGGTTCGCGCCAATCTGCAGCGGGGCGCCAGGCGTGCATGCTGGACGACCTCGTCCGGCAAGGCGTTGATCGCCTGGCAGGACGACGCGTATCTCGAATCGCTGTCCCGGCGCCTGCGGCCTTTCACCGAGTTCACGTTCGCCAAGCCCGATGCGTTCCTCAAGGAGATGGCGAAGATCCGCGCCAACGGCTATTCGACCAGCCGGGACGAGAACCGCGTCGGCTTGTCGGGCGTGTCGGCCCCTGTCTTCGGGCCCAACGGCACCCCGATCGCCGCGATCGGCGTGTCCGGTCCGACCGATCGCCTGCGTCCGGCCTGGTTGAAGGCGATGGCGCCCCACGTCGTG
>JAKPAM010000284.1 GCA_029779435.1 Pseudomonadota bacterium
GAAAGCCGGCGCTGCCGCGCAGGATCTCGGACAGCACGCCGGGCGCGATCTTGCAGCCGCAGCCGCCGCCGTGCGAGAACGAGGTGAGCCGCGTCGCCGGCTGTCCGGCCGGTGGCGCGCCGGCGGGGAGCGAGCCCGAGGTCGAAGTGGATGCGGAAGCGGAGGGCTTTTCCGGGGCGTTCATCTGGGTTCGGCTGCAAAGGGGTGGGCGATCGCCACGATCGCGGGTGCGGAACAGTTTACGCCGGCCGCGCCTGGGCGGCCGCGCCGATCACGGGCGGGCGGAATTCTCCGGTCCCAGCGGGATCACCTGCGTGGCGTTGGCGTCAGATGCCGGTGTAATTGACTTGATCTCGCGCAAGATAGGGGTATTTTCCCCATGGGAGAGTCGTCCGATCTTAGCCCACCCGCAGCCATGACCGGGCTGCCGAAACAATGCTGGACTTACTCCGAGAGCGTGGCTATTCGCCGCTGATGATCCGCAACCACGCGTTGCTGCCGATCGTGCAGGGAGGCATGGGCGTCGGCATATCGGCCCACCGGCTGGCGTCCGCGGTGGCCCGCGCCGGGGCGATGGGCACGATCGCCAGTGTCGACCTGCGGCACCATCATCCGGATCTGCTCGCCATCGGCAAAGGCAGCCGGGATCCCGACAAGCTCGACGAGTTGAACCTGACGGCGCTCGACCGCGAAGTCAGAATGGCGCTCGCGCAATCCGAAGGCCGCGGCGCGATCGCCGTCAACGTGATGAAGGCCGTGCATCAGCACCCGCAACTCGTCCGCCGGGCCTGCGAATCCGGCGCGCACGCGATCGTCATGGGGGCCGGCCTGCCGCTCGACCTGCCGGAACTGACGGCCGAATTCCCTGACGTCTGGCTGATCCCGATCCTGTCGGATGCGCGCGGCGTCACGTTGCTGCTGCGCAAATGGATGCGCAAGAATCGGCTGCCCGACGCGATCGTCATCGAGCACCCGGCGCATGCCGGCGGGCATCTGGGTGCCACGCGCATCGATGAGCTGAACGATGGCCGGTTCGAGTTCGACGTGGTGATCGAGCAGGTCCGGGAGTCGATGCGCGAGCTGGGGCTCGATCCGAAGGCGATTCCGTTGATCGCCGCCGGCGGCATCAACAGCGACGCGAAGGTCGCGGAGATGATCGGGCTCGGCTATGGAGCCGTGCAACTGGGCACCGCGTTCGCGGTCACCGAGGAAGGCGATGCCCACCCGAACTTCAAGCACGTGCTGGCCGGCGCCGGTCCCGAGGACATCGTCGAGTTCACCAGCGTCGCCGGCCTGCCGGCGCGCGCGGTGATGACGCAATGGCTGCAGCGCTACCTGAAACGCGAACCGCTGCTGAAGATCAAGGCGGAGGGCTGCAAGAAGCGCAAATGCACGGCCGGCCTGGAATGCCTGACGGTGTGCGGGCTGCGCGACAGCATCGCGAAGTTCGGGCAGTTCTGCATCGACACGCAACTGGCGGCCGCGCTGCGCGGCGACCTGTCGCAGGGGCTGTTCTTCCGTGGCGGGGCATCGGTGCCGTTCGGCGAGCGGATCCGTCCGGTTCGGGAGCTGATCGAATACCTGCTGACGGGCCGCCGTCCGGGAGACATGCCGGCCGCTGAGGATTGGAACGCGGTCGCGCCCGAGCAGGCCGTAGCCGCCTAGCTCCGCCTGGATGACTGGGGGCGGCCGCCGGACAGGGGGCGACCGCGCCGGCGCTTCGGTGGTGTCGGGCGGTCGCCTTTCGCTCAGGCGTCCTCGCTCGCCGGATTTTCCAGCCCCGCCATGCCACCGGTGGCATTGAACCCGCCATCAACATAGGTGATCTCGCCGGTGACGCCGGCAGCCAGATCCGACAGCAGGAACGCGGCGACGTTGCCGACGTCCTCGATCGTGACGTTGCGGCGCAGCGGCGCTTTCGCCTCGACGAAGTCGAGGATCCGCGAGAAGCCCTTGATGCCGGCGGCCGCCAGCGTCTTGATCGGCCCGGCCGAGATCCCGTTGACGCGGATGCCGCGCGGTCCCAGGTTGTCGCAAAGGTAGCGCACGCTGGCTTCGAGACTGGCTTTGGCGAGCCCCATCGTGTTGTAGTGGGGGATCACGCGCACCGCGCCGATGTAGGTCAGCGTCAGCAGCGCGGCGCGCCGGCCTTCCATCATCGGCAGTGCCGCCTTGGCGACCGCCGGGAAGCTGTACGCGGAGATTTCCTGCGACACGCGGAACGCCTCGCGGCTCAGGCCGGACAGGAAGTCGCCCGAGATCGCTTCGCGCGGCGCGAAAGCGATCGCGTGGACCAGGCCGTCCAGGCCGTCCCAGTGTTGTTTCAGCGCATCGAATGTCGCGGCGATCTGCGCGTCGTCGGCGACGTCGCACGGCACGACGATCGACGAGCCGAACTCAGCGGCCATCTCGGTCACGCGGTCCTTGAAGCGGTCATTCTGATAGGTGAAGGCGAGTTCCGCACCCTGGTCGCGGCAACTGCGGGCGATGCCATAGGCGATCGAGCGGTTCGACAACAGCCCCATGACGAGAATCCGCTTGCCATTCAGAAAACCCATTGACGCTCTCCATTACAATCGATCGATGCGTATTGTCTCACGATGCTTAGCCCCGCTGGCCCGCCGCGAGCGGCCGATGGAAGGGCGCAGGAGAGGGCGCGCGGGCGGGGCGCGGGTGTCGGCGGCGGGGTGCGCGAGGCTGGCTGTGCTTGCCGCATGGGCCGTGCTGGCCTGCTGGCCGGCAGCGTCGGCCTGGGCCGTCCACGGCATGGCGCTGGGCGGCGAGCCGAAGTACGGGCCGGGCTTCCTCCATTTCGATTACGTCGATCCCGACGCGCCGCGGGGCGGCGACGTGACGATGTCGGCGATGGGTAATTTCGACAAGCTGAACCCGTTCACGCTCAAGGGCCGGGCCGCGCATCTGTTGAGCGGGCTGGTGTTCGACACGCTGACGGTCCAGTCGCTCGACGAGCCGTTCGCGGTCTACGGCCTGCTGGCCGAGGACATGGCGCTGGCCGCCGACGGCCGCTCGATCACGTTCCGACTGCGGCCGCAGGCGCGCTTCAACAACGGCGATCCGATCACGGCCGACGACGTCAAGTATTCGTTCGACACGCTGCGCGGCAAGGAAGCCAGCCCGATGTTCCGCCAGTACTGGCAGGACGTGAAGCGGGCAGTCGTCATCGACAGGCTGACCGTGCGCTTCGACTTCGAGCGGCCCAACCGTGAGCTGCACATGATCGTCGGTTCGCTGCCGGTCTTTTCGAGGAAGTGGGGGCAGGGCAAGCCGTTCGACCAGATCGTGACCGACGATCCGATCGCCAGCGGTCCTTACCGGGTCGACCGCTACGACCTGGGCAAATCGATCAGCTACGTGCGCAATCCCGATTACTGGGGCAATGACCTGCCGATGCGGCGGGGCACGTACAACTTCGACCGGGTCAACGTCACCTATTTCCTTGACGAGTTCGCGCGCATCGAAGGCTTCAAGGCCGGCCTGTTCGACTTCGTCCACGAGAACGCCGCCAAGAACTGGGCGCGCGCGTACTACGGCACCAAGTTCGACAGCGGCCAGCTCATCAAGACCGAACTGCCCAACTCGAACGCGCAGGGCATGCAGGGCTACATGTTCAACCTGCGCCGGCCGATCTTCCAGGACGTGCGGGTGCGCCAGGCGCTGGGGCTGGCGCTCGATTTCGAGTGGATGAACCGGCAACTGTTCTACAACCAGTATTCGCGCAGCTATTCGTATTTCACGAACTCCGAGCTGGCCGCCGTCGGGCCGCCGTCCGACGAGGAACTGGCGTTGCTGGCGCCGTTCCGCGCGCAGTTGCCGGCCGAGGTCTTCGCGCCGGCGCACCCGCCGCCGGTGACGGCGCCGCCGCCGAACTCGCTGCGCAACAATCTGCGCGAGGCGCGCCGCCTGCTGGCCGAGGCCGGCTGGACTTATCGCGACGGGGCGTTGCGCAACGCGAAGGGCGAACCGTTCGAGTTCGAGGTGATCGACGACAAGCGCACGTGGGAACGCATCGTCGCGCCGTTCGCGCGCAACCTGGAGAAGCTGGGCATCCGGATGAACTTCCGGGTCATGGACTCGTCGTTGCTCAAGGCGCGCGAGGACCGCTTCGACTACGACATGGTCATCAACTGGTGGCTCAGTTCGCAGAGCCCCGGCAACGAGCTGACGTTTCGCGTGACCAGCGCCTCGGCCGACGAACCGGGTTCCGACAACTATCCGGGCATCCGCAGTCCGATCGTCGACAAGCTCGTCGAGGCGGTGTTGTCGGCGCAATCGCGACACGAGCTGGTCGTGGCCAGCCGCGCGCTGGATCGGGTCCTGCTCGCCGGTTACTATGTGATCCCCCAGTGGCACAATAAGGTCCACCGCGTGTCGTACAAGAACATCTTCGGGCACCCGCGGACGCTGCCGCTGTATTACCAGTCCGAGGAGTGGTTCCTGCAGGCCTGGTGGGTCCGGCCGGATCGCGCGCACTGATG
The DNA here is from genome assembly GCA_029779435.1 of Pseudomonadota bacterium. Taxonomy (GTDB): domain Bacteria; phylum Pseudomonadota; class Gammaproteobacteria; order Burkholderiales; family Burkholderiaceae_E; genus JAKPAM01. The sequence continues at coordinate 4,497 of JAKPAM010000284.1, forward strand.
CTCGCTTATGTCCTGAAGCGCGTGCTGCTGATGGTGCCGACGCTGCTGGGCATCGTCGCGCTGACCTTCGCGGTCATCCAGTTCGTGCCGGGCGGCCCGGTCGAGCAGATGGTCCAGCAACTGACCCGCGGCGACGAGGCGCGCGGCGAGGTCGCGCAGACGTCCAACGTCTACCGCGGCAACCGCGGCATCGACGACGCCAAGCTGGCCGAGATCCGCGCGCTCTACGGCTTCGACAAGCCGCCGATCGAGCGGTTCTGGCAGATGCTCAAGGGCTTCGCGGTCTTCGACCTGGGCACGAGCTTCTTCCACAGCAAGTCCGTCTGGGGATTGATCGTCGAGAAGCTGCCGGTGTCGATCTCGCTGGGCTTGTGGACCTTCGTGCTCACTTACCTGATCTCGATTCCGCTGGGCATCGCCAAGGCCGTGCGCCATGGGTCGGCGTTCGACGTGCTGACGAGCACGTTGATCCTGGTCGGTTATGCGATCCCGGGCTTCGTGCTCGGCGTCGCGCTGCTCGTGCTGTTCGGCGGCGGTTCGTTCTGGCAGATATTTCCTCTGAGAGGATTGACCAGCATCGGCTGGGCGCAGATGTCGATGATCGACAAGGTGCTCGACTACCTGTGGCACCTGGTGCTGCCGCTGACCTGCATGGTGATCGGCAGCTTCGCGGTCACGACGATGCTGACCAAGAACACGGTGCTCGAGGAGATCCGCAAGCAGTACGTGACCGTCGCGCGCGCCAAGGGCCTGGACGAGCGCCGCGTGCTGTACAAGCACGTCTTTCGGAACGCGCTGATCCCGATCATCACCGGGTTTCCGGCCGCGTTCATCGGCGCGTTCTTCACCGGCTCGCTGCTGATCGAGACGCTGTTCTCGCTCGATGGTTTGGGCCTGCTGTCGTATGACGCGGTGATCCGGCGCGATTACCCGATCGTCATGGGGACGCTGTACGTGTTCTCGCTGATCGGGTTGCTGGCCAAGCTGATCAACGACATCCTCTACGTCTGGGTCGATCCGCGGATCCAGTTCTCGACGCTCGATCGATGAACGCGCCTGTCACGTCTTCGGCGTCGCCGTCCCCGGGAGCGGAAGCCTTGCCCGCGACCGCGCCCCCGTCCACCGCCGCGCCTGCAGCCACGCCGGCTTTGTCGCCGGGGCGTCGCGTGTGGCTGCGCTTTCGTCGCAATCGCCGCGGACTCGTCAGCCTGTGGGTGTTCGTCGTGCTGTTCGCGCTGAGCCTGTGCGCCGAACTGCTGTCCAACGACAAGCCGATCGTCGCGCGCTATGACGGACACTTGTTCTTCCCGTTGTGGCGCGACTATCCGGAAGCGACGTTCGGCGGTGATTTTCCGTCGATGGCCGACTACCTCGACCCGTTCATCGTCGAGCAGTTCGACAAGCCGGGCAACTGGGCGATCTACCCGCCCAATCGGTATTCGTACAACACGATCAACTATTTCGCGCCGAGCCCCAACCCGGCGGCCCCCAACGCCGAGAACCTGCTGGGCACCGACGACCGGGGGCGCGACGTGCTGGCACGGCTGCTGTACGGCTTTCGCGTGTCGGTGCTGTTCAGCCTGGCACTGACGGCGGTCGGCGTCGTCATCGGCATCCTGTTCGGCGCGGTGCAGGGGTATTTCGCCGGGCGCTTCGACCTGACGATGCAGCGGCTGATCGAGATCTGGGCGTCGATGCCCGAGCTGTATCTGCTGATCATCCTCAGCTCGATCTTCGAGCCGGGCCTGCTGATCCTGCTGGTCGTGCTGTCGCTGTTCGGCTGGATGACGCTGTCCGACTACGTGCGCGCCGAGTTCCTGCGCAACCGCTCGCTCGAATACGTGACGGCCGCCCGGGCGCTGGGCCTGTCCAACCGCCAGATCATCTGGCGGCACATCCTGCCCAATTCGATGACGCCGGTGCTGGCGTTCCTGCCGTTCCGGATGAGCGGCGGCATCCTGGCGTTGACCAGCCTGGATTTCCTCGGGCTCGGGGTGCCGCCGAGCACGCCCAGCCTCGGCGAGCTGCTCGCGCAGGGCAAGGGCAATCTCGATGCGTGGTGGATCTCGTTGTCGACGTTCTCGGTGCTGGTGCTGATGCTGATGCTGCTGATCTTCATCGGCGAGGCGCTGCGCGACGCGCTCGATACTCGGCGGGGGTAAGGGCGGTGAGCGAACATCAGCCGCTGTTGCGGATCGACGATCTGTCGGTCGATTTCGAGACTGCGTCCGGGCGCTCGCGGGTCGTCGAGCAGGTCAGCCTCGACGTCGCGGCCGGCGAGCGTTTCGCGCTGGTCGGCGAGTCCGGCTCGGGCAAGACGGTCACCGCGATGTCGGTGCTGCGCCTCAATACCGACGCGCACTACCAGGGATCGATCCGCCTGGACGGCCGCGACCTGCTCGAGCTGTCCGAGCGGCAGATGCGGGGCGTGCGCGGCAACGACGTCGCGATGATCTTCCAGGAGCCGATGAGCGCGCTCGATCCGCTGTACACGATCGGCGACCAGATCTGCGAGACGCTCGAACTGCACGAAGGGATGACGCGCACGCAAGCGATGTCGCGCGCGATCGACCTGTTGAAGACCGTTCGCATCAACGAGCCCGCGCAGCGCGCGCAGGCTTATCCGCACCAGTTGTCGGGCGGCCAGCGGCAGCGCGCGATGATCGCGATGGCGCTGGCCTGCGAGCCCCGCCTGCTGATCGCCGACGAGCCGACGACCGCGCTCGACGTGACGATCCAACGGCAGATCATCGATCTGCTGCTCGACCTGCAGACGCGGCTGGGCATGGCGATCCTGCTGATCACGCATGATCTGCCGCTGGTACGCCGCTTCGCGCAGCGGGTCGCCGTGATGCGCAACGGCCGGATCGTCGAGACGGGCGAGACGGCGGCGATCTTCTCGGCGCCAGCCGATCCGTATACGCGCCGGCTGATCGACAGCCGGCCCAAGCGGACGATCCAGGACTTGCCTCCATTGCCGGCTTCGCTGGCCGCGATGCTGTCGGGCGCCGGACCGGCAGCAGGGCACGGCGAACGGCCGGTGGATGCAGGGAAGGGGCCGGCCTCGGAGCGGCCCGCCACCAATGAAGGCCATCCGGGCATCACACCGCTTGCCAATGGGTCGGCGAGCGACACCGTCGACCCACCACTGTTGCTCACCGCGCGTGGCGTGAGCTGCCAGTATCGCTACCGCGAGGGCTGGTTCGGCTCGCGGCCGGTCGACGTCGTGCGGCAGGTCGATGCGGTGCTGCGCAAGGGCGAGACGCTGGGCATCGTCGGCGAATCCGGCTCGGGCAAGACGACGCTCGGACTGAGCCTGCTGAAGCTGTCGGCCTCCCGCCTGCTGGGCGAGGTCGCGTTCGACGGCCAGCGGATCGACTCGATGACCGAGCGGCAATTGCGGCCGCTGCGGCGGCGGATGCAGGTCGTCTTCCAGGATCCGTTCAATTCGCTGTCGCCGCGGATGACGGTCGAGCAATTGATCGGCGAGGGCCTGGCGCTGCATCAGCCCGCACTGACACGGCAGCAGCGGCGTGATCGCATCGTGGCCATGCTGCACGAAGTCGGTTTGCAGGACGGGGGGATGCTGAATCGCTATCCGCACGAGTTTTCCGGTGGGCAGCGGCAGCGGTTGTCGATCGCGCGCGCGGTCATCCTGCAACCCGACCTGATCCTGCTCGACGAGCCGACGTCGGCGCTCGACGTCTCGGTCCAGAGCCAGGTGCTCGAACTGCTGAGCAGCCTGCAGCGCAAGTACGGATTGAGCTACCTTTTCATCACGCACGATCTCGCGGTGATCCGGGCGATGGCGCACCGGGTCGTCGTGATGAAGGACGGGGCGGTTGTCGAGACGGCCGGGACGGAGACGTTGTTCAACGCCCCGCGCGAGCCCTATACGCGGGCGTTGCTCGGTGCGGCGGCGCTGTAGTACTCACGAACGGGAACACCCACGAGCCGGATACGCGGTGGCGCTGGTGCTTCAGCGCCTGGCTGCGCGCGATGCGCGGCGCCTCCGGCGAGGGCCGGGGCGTTCGCTCAGGTACGCGGCATGCGGCGTGCCGGCGTCTTGGTCGCTGCGGCGGGCGTGCTGGCCGGACGCTGGCGGGCAGCGCTGGGCGACGGCGCCTTGCTGACGGCCGGTGCCGGCCGAGCGGTTGCGGCCTTGGTGGCCGGCTTGGCCGCCGCCGCGGGGCGTGCGGCGTGCCTGGCATTGCCCTTGCCGCCGGCCACCGCGCTGCGGGCGGGCACGGGGCTCTTGGCGCGGATCGCCGCGGGCATGGCTGCCGGCGGCTCTTCGACCGGGGCCGATACCTTGATCGGGCGAACGTCCTGATCGATCTCGGTCGCCACGATCTGCTTGGCGCCGCGTTCATCGGTCAGCAGCGTCTGCGAACTGCTCGGGCGCACCATCAGGCGCATGCCGCGCGCGACCTTCGGCGCCTTCAGCCCGTTCCAGGCCTGCAGGGTATTGCCCGAAACGCCGTAGCGGGAAGCGATCGAGTACAGCGTCTCGCCGCGCGCGACGACGTGATAGGCGGGCGGGCGACGGATTTCCTCGTAGACGCGCGGGCCTTCGAAGCGTTCGACCCGCGTCTCGTCTTCGACCGCCTTGCGCGGCGCGATGATCCGCGTACCGGCCAGCGGGCGGGTCGTCGGCGACAGGCTGTTGGCCTGCCGCAGTTCGGCCACCGTGATGCCCGCTCGCTGCGCGATCGTGTCGAGGGTTTCGCCCTGGGCCAGCGTATGCGGCTGCCATGACGCGAACGGACGCTTGGACAGGCCGTGCTTTTCGACCGCTTCCATGAACGCATCGAGGCGATCGGCCGGCAGCTTGATCTCGTTGTTGCGGGTGGCCGCGATGACCGGCCGGTTGTGCGCCGGATTCAGCGCGACGAACTCGTTGACGCTCATGCCGGCGAACTGCGCGGCCAGCTTCAGGTCGATCGGGCCGGTCTTTTCGATCGTGACGAAGTACGGCTTGTTGGCGAGTCCCGGCAGCGTCAAGCCCAGTTCGCCGGCGTTCTGGATGATGTGCTTGAGCGCGATCAGCTTCGGGACGTAGTTCCGCGTCTCGTTCGGCATGTCCAGGCTCAGGTAATCGGTCGGGCGGCCGCGCGAACGGTTCTTGTTGACGGCCCGGGCGACCGCGTTCTCGCCCCAGTTGTACGACGCCAGCGCGAGGAACCAGTCGTTGCCGTGCATCGCGTAGATCGTCTGCAGGTAGTCGAGCGCCGCCTGCGTCGATTGGACGACGTCGCGGCGGTTATCGACCCACCAGTCCTGCGACAGGTTGTATTGCTTGCCGGTCGAAGGGATGAACTGCCACAGGCCCGCGGCCTGCGCAGACGACAGCGCCGTCGGGTTCATCGCGCTTTCGACGAAAGGCAGCAGCGCGAGTTCGGTCGGCATGCCGCGCTTCTCGACTTCATCGACGATGTAGTACAGGTAGCGGCCGCCGCGATCGAACATGCGCTCGAGATAGTCGGGCCGCTGCAGGTAGAAGCGCTCCTTGTCGGCCACCAGCGGCGTGTCGAGTTCGGGCATCGCGAAGCCGGCGCGGATCCGGTCCCACAGGCTGGCCGGCCCCGTGGGCTCGACCTGCTTGGCGACGACGACGACCGGCGGTTCGGCCGGATCGGGCAGCACGGTGATGGTGCGCGTGCTCGGCGGCGGCGGCGTGGTGGTCTGCCCGGACGGGGTCCGGGCGGCTTGCGGGGCGGCGGTCGCGGCGCCGCCCGCGGTCCCGGTCGCCGCGGTCCCGGTCGATTTGACGGGCCTGGCCGGCGGCGCGGCGGACACCGGCCCGTCGATGGCGGGATCGGTGGACGGGGAAGCCGTGTCGCCGACGGTCGCGCAGGCACCGAGCAGGGCGCTGAGCGCCAGGCTGCCGAGGACCGCGGGCCGGAGTCGGGAAACGATCGCCGGGAGGGTCATCATCAAGGAGCGACGCAACGAACTCTCCTAACTATATGATTCGGCGCGGAAAGGCCGATGCTATGCGAATGGGGGAAATGACGTCAAGCCGGCCGGGCGGGCCCAGCCCGCCGGCGGTCAGGTGAGTTCGAAAGGAGCGGCCGGCGCTCGGGGCCCCGATCAACGGAAATTGTCCTTCCAGCGGCGGACGGCGGCGAAGAAGGCCGGATCGTCGGTGTCGGCGGGCACGAGATCCGCCGGCAGATGGCGACGCACGCTGGCTTCCCGGCTGCGCAGGAACGGGTTGGTGCGTCGTTCGATGTCGATCGAACTCGGTACCGTTTCGATATCGGCCTCGCGCAGCCGCTGCGCTTCGGCCAGACGCTCGGCGACGTCGGGGGTCTCCGGATCGGCCGCCGCCGCGAAACGCAGATTGGACAGCGTGTATTCGTGCGCGCAATAGACGAGGGTATCGGGAGGCAGCGCGGCGAGCCGGTCGAGCGAACCGAGCATCTGCGCGGGCGTGCCCTCGAACAGCCTGCCGCAGCCGGCGGCGAACAGCGTGTCGCCGCAAAAAAGCAGCGGCCGGGCGTCGCCGCCGTAGCCGTCGCCCGCGTAGGCGATGTGCCCGCGCGTATGACCCGGCACGTCGATGACGCGCAGCGACATCGGCAATCCCGCGACATCGATCCGGTCGCCGTCGAGCAGGGCCTCGTCGATGCCGTCGATGTCTTCGCCGGCCGGGCCGTAGACGGTCGGGCGACCCCATTTCCGCAGCGCCTGGACGCCGCCGACATGGTCGGCATGGTGATGGGTCAGTAGAATGGCGGTCAACGAGAGACGTTGCTGTTCGAGTCGCTGGATGACCGGCCCGGCGTCGCCCGGATCGACGACGACCGCATGCGCTCCATCGGGCGATCGGATCAGCCAGATGTAGTTGTCATTGAAGGCCCGGATCGGTTCGATCAACGGGTGGGCCGCCGCCCGATAGCGCCAGGCGCCATCGGGCACGTTCGTGGGATCGGGGAGCTGGGACGTATGCACGAGAGGATTATAAAGGGCGATCACCCGTCATTCTCGTTCGATGGGCGCGATTCGGTACCCGGCCGTTATCTGCTGGCCTGGGAAGCCGAGCAGTTCGATGCGCTGGTCGGGGATGTCTTCGGTTACTTCGCCGTTCAACTGGGGCTGCCGGAGGTCGACGCGCTGCGGGCCAACCGGATGCCGACGCGGATCCTGGCGACGGCCGGCGGCATCGCACCGGTCCGCGAGGGCGCCGATCCGGCGTCCTCCCCGGGGCCGGCCGCCACCGTCGGCGCGGAGGGAGGCGCCACGGAATCCATGCCGGCGCCCGGCTTCACGCATCGGGTGATCGTCGATCGGTTCGAGCACCTGCCATTCGCCGAGCAATCGATCGACCTGATCGTGCTGCCGCACGTTCTCGAGTTCGCCAACGATCCGCACCAGGTGCTGCGCGAGGTCGACCGCGTGTTACGCCCCGAGGGGCGCGTGCTGCTGTCGGGCATCAATCCGATCAGCTTGTGGGGGGCCCGCCATCTGATGCCGCGGTTGGGGTGCCCGGTGCTGCCCGCACAGGCGCGCCTGATCGGGCTGCCACGCTTGCGCGACTGGTTCAAGCTGCTCAGCTTCGACGTCGACCAGTACCACTACGGCTGTTATCGCCCGCCGTGCCGTTCGCAGGTGTGGCTCGACCGGATGAACGTGATGGAACGGGCCGGCGACCGCTGGTGGCCGATCTGCGGCGCCGTCTATTGCGTCGCAGCGGTCAAGCGGGTCCAGGGGGTCCGTCTGATCATGCCGGTGTGGCGCAAGAAGGAGCCGACCCGGCGGCACGTCGCCGTGGCCGCTTCCAATCGCCAGCGGCAGCCGGTCGATTAGGATGCCGGCGCCTGCTCGATCCTGCCGTGAACAGGCGCCGGCCGGGGTAAGGGCTCAGCCCTGCCGCGGGCCGTACATGTAGTCGCGCGTCATCGGCAGCGGGCTGAGCGCGCCGGTCAGCTGCTGGTCGGGCTTGAACGCCAGCAACTGGTACAGGTTGATCCAGCCCTGCTGGAACGCGTGCGAACAGCCGGCCAGATAGACGCGCCAGATCCGCGCGCGGCGGTCGCCGGCCAGTTCGATCAGGCGCGGAAGGTTGGCTTCGAACTTGTCCGACCAGGCCTTGAGCGTCAGCGCGTAGTGGCGGCGCAGCGATTCGGCGTCGGCCAGTTCGAGACCCGCCGCCGAGAGCTCCTGGATCGCGAGCGCCACGTGCGGCAGTTCGCCGTCGGGAAACACATAGCGTTCGATGAAATCGCCGCCGCCGAGCCCGACCGAGTGGTTCTCGGGGTCGCTGGATGTGATGCCGTGGTTCAACGCGATGCCGCCGGGCTTGAGCAGCCGGTGGATGACGTTGAAATAAGCGCGCAGGTTCTTCAGGCCGACGTGCTCGAACATGCCGATCGACGAGATCTTGTCGAACGCGCCGTCGCCCGGGATGTCGCGATAGTCCTGCAGCCGGATCTCGATCCGGTCCGACAGGCCCGCGGCCTTGACGCGCTCGGTCGCCAGCGCGAACTGGGTCTCGGACAACGTGACGCCGATCGCCCGCACGCCATAGTGGCGCGCGGCATGGATGACCATCGCACCCCAGCCGCAGCCGATGTCGAGCAGCGTCTCGCCGGGCTCCAGCATCAGCTTGCGGCAGATGTGATCGAGCTTGTTGACCTGCGCCTGTTCGAGCGTGTCCTGCGGGCTGCGGTAATAGGCGCACGAATAGAGCATCGCCGGATCCAGCCAGATCTCGTAGAACGCGTTCGAGACGTCGTAGTGGTACTCGATCGCCTTCTTGTCGCTCTTGCGCGAATGGCGGGTCAGCCAGCTCGGCAGCCTGCCCAGCGGCTGGATCTCGTCATTCTGCCGCGACAACTGCTCGGCCATCGCGATGGCGGTGTCGATCGGGCCGTCGATGTCGATCTCGCCCTCGACGAAGGCTTCGCCGAGCGAGGCCAGCGTCGGCTTCATCAGATGGCGCGCCGCCGTGCTTCCGTTGAGCCGGATCCGCACTTTCGGATCGTCGCCCAGCACCACGCCCGAGCCGTCCCATAGCGATACCTCGAGCGGCAGCGGCTTGCGCTCGCGCACGCCCTCGAGGTAACGAAGAACTTGTTTTTCGAGCATGGTCGACTCCCTCGGATTCAAAGAAAACGATGCACGGTTAAAATCCTGCGCCCCATTCCCTGGCGACAAAGCAATGACCGTTCCACACGTGGAGATCTACACCGACGGCGCCTGCAAAGGCAATCCCGGCCCTGGAGGCTGGGGGGCTTTCCTGACGTCCGGCCCGCACGAGAAGGAACTGTTCGGCGGCGAAGCGCGGACGACGAACAACCGCATGGAGCTGCTGGCCGTGATCAAGGCGCTCGAAGCGCTGAAGCAGCGCAGCGACGTGGTCGTGCACACGGATTCGCAATACGTGCAGAAGGGCGTGTCGGAGTGGATGCGCGGCTGGAAGGCGCGAGGGTGGAAGACCGCGGACAAGAAGCCGGTGAAGAACGTCGACCTGTGGCTGCAGCTCGACGCGCTGCTGGGCGGGCACGCGATCCGATGGCAATGGGTGAAGGGTCATGCCGGCAACCCGGGTAACGAACGGGCCGACGCCCTGGCCAACAAGGGCGTGCCCAGCCGCTGAAATCCGTCGGCATCGTCGCGCGACGGCGCGACCAGCCGCGCGACGCACCCGCGCCAGCGGATGGGGGGCGCTCGCCAGCGGACGATGGAGGAGAGCTTCGGGCTCGATCGATGCGGACATGGCAGGATGGATGTTAGCAGCGCCCGTCAGGTCGCGCCGACGCCCGCGTACAATGGCTGCGCCGGACGCTGTCCGTCCGTTTTGGTCGTTCGTCCGCTTTGGCCGTTCGTCCGTTCGACCCGCGAACCATGCGCCAGATCATTCTCGATACCGAAACCACGGGCCCGTCCGTCGACGATGGCCATCGCATCATCGAAATCGGCTGCCTCGAAGTCGTCGATCGCCGTTCGACGGGCAATCACCTGCACGTGTACGTCAATCCCGAGCGCAAGGTCGACGAAGGGGCGCTGGCGGTGCACGGCATCAGCGACGAGCAACTCGCCGACAAGCCGAAGTTCGTCGAGATCGCGCAGCAGTTCGTCGATTTCGTCCGGGGCGCCGAGATCCTGATCCACAACGCGGCGTTCGACGTCGGCTTTCTCGATGCCGAACTGGGGCGCGTCGGTCTCGGGCGCTTCCGCGAGCATGTCCGCAGCGTCGTCGATACGCTGGCGATGGCCCGCGAACTGCATCCGGGCAAGCGCAACTCGCTCGATTCGCTGTGCGACCGTTACGGCATCTCGAACGCGCACCGCAAGCTGCACGGCGCGCTGCTGGATGCCGAGCTACTGGCCGAGGTCTATCTGGCGATGACGCGCGGCCAGGACAGCCTGGCGATCGTCGATGGCGGCGATGCGGCCGGGGATACGGCGTCCGGCGACGACGGGCCCTGGCCACCGGTCGGACTGCGGGTGCTGGCCGCCGACGAAGCTGCGCTGGCCGCGCACGAGGCGATGCTGGCCTCGATCGCCAAAGAGGCCCGCAAGCCGGCGGTGTGGAGCGACGCGGCCGCCTGAGCGGGCTCGTGCCGCCCGTTCCGGCAACCTGTTCGCCGGTCTTTGCCGCGGGTCTCCGTGTCGCGTCGGATCCTTATTGCGGGATCTTTATCGCGCGGACGCCCATCTGTCCCTACCGCAGGCCGGTCAGCCGCTCGATGCCGTAGCCGCTGGGAACCGTCTGTCCGGCTTTGGCGCGGCGCGGTGCATACAGCGCACCGGTTGCTGGCGCCGGGCAGCCGCCATCCTGCAGCCAGCGCAGCGCCGCGGCCAGTTTCGGCTCGGTCGGATCGCCGGTCGGCTTGCTCCAGTCCTCGCTGGCCGCGCAGTCCGGCGACAGGCCCGAGAAATAATCGGTCAGGCCCGCCCCGTTGGCGAGCTGGAAGGACACGATGTTGTAGACCTTGCCGTTGTGCTCGGGTGGCGTGAAGCCCACCGGCTTGCCGCACGTCGCCTCGCCGACCGACCATGCGCTTCTGAGCGGCCGCAGCGCCGCCATCAGCGATTCGGACGCCGAGCAGGTGCGCGGGCTCGTGATCCAGACCAGGCGCCGGACGCGGCCGGCGGAGGGATCGCTGGCGAAGCGGAACGACTGATTCGAACCGCCATGGCGGTCGTTGAATCGAAGCTGGATCGCGATCTGCCCGGCGCTGTCGTCCGGCGCCAGCGACGACGCCAGCGCGCTGGCGACCGCCAGGCGACCGCCGCCGTTCTCGCGCAGGTCGACGATCAGGTCCGAGACGCCCTGGTCGAGCAGCCCTCGCAGCGCGGCCTGCCATTCGGTCTGCGCCGGGGAAGTGAACGACATGAAGTTCAGGTAGCCGACCCGGCCGGACGGGGTCTCGATGACGCGCTGGTCGAGCACGCTGCGGACCGCATAGCTGGTCTTGGTCAGTCGCAGGTCGATTGTCGCGGCGCCGCGCTGCACGGTCAGCGCGGCGGTCAACCCTTCCTGCGCCGGGCCCAGCGCGGCATCTATGCCTCCGCCGGCTTGCAGCGCCGCGATCGTCTGTCCGTTGATCGCCAGCACCTGGTCGCCGCGCTGCAGGCCGCTGGACCCGGCATTGCTTGCCGGCTGAACGTAGCGGATCCACATCGCGTCGCCGGCGACCGAATATCCGAAGCCGTAGCCGACGGCCCGGGCCTCGTCGTAGAACGCGTGATAGACCTGGGCCGATTCGATATAGCTGTACCAGTCCTGCGGGACGCGGACCGCGTCGAGCAGCGCCCGATCGGTCGGATAAACGCCGGGGTCGACGGTCGGCATCTGCTGGTACCAGAGGTACCAGTCCTTCATGTACTGGTACAGGTAGGCGGCATCGGTGTCGGCCGTGCCGGCGGAGCCGTTGGGCGGGGCGTCGCCGTCCGCGCCGCTGCTGCCGCCGCCGCAGCCAGCCAGCCAGCCGCTCAGCAGCAGTGCGGCCGCCACGCGCGAAGTCGTCGTCATCGGAGTCATGGCCCGAGTGTAATCGGGGATCGGGGCGCGGTACCCGGTCGCGATTGGCCGCGCCGCCTGGACGGACCGATCGGGCGCGCCGAAGGCGGTCTCCGGGCGGATGGCGGCAAGCCGCCGGGGGGCGAGGCGGGACCGACCGATGGTCTAGAATGCCGCTTGGAAGAAAGCTTCGAACACCCCCGGACCAGAACATGAAAGATACGCGCCACCCCCGTGCCCTGCGGGACCGCAAGGCACACCTGTCGCCGGATGCCGAGCGGCTGGTCGGCGCGGCATTGGGGCTGTCCAATTCGGGCAGCCGGATCGAGGATCGCTTCTGGGAGCGCGTGCTGGCGCAGCGCCTCGAGAAGATGCTCGATTCGAACCATCCGCAGGCGTTGTACGACGCGCTCGACCGTCTCCAGCAGGCCGATGCCGAAGCCTACGGTGCGCTGATCGAAGCGGTCGAGGACTGCGCCGAGATGCTGCAGGTCGAGGACGAGCAGGGGAACAAGTGGGACTGCCTGCTGTTGTCGGCACCGCTGGTCGTCTGGACGCGGTTCCGGATCCCGTCCGGGCCGATCCCGGCCGAGGCGGCGAGCGCGCTCGCCACGCAATGGCAGGCGCACGTGCTGGCGCAGGGTGCGCGCCACGTGATGCTGCCGTACCTGTACAGCGTCGACCAGTTGCCGCGCGATTTCAGCGAGCTTCGCCGGCTGTTGCGGCGCCTGGCCACGGCGGCCGTCGGCGGCGCAACGCCGAAGATCGACCTGAAGTCGCTGCCGGAGACCGCCGAGATGTTCGCCGACAGCCGCTTCCTGCTCAGCGTCATCGCCGTGCCCGCCGGGCAGCCGATGTTCCGCTGGCAGGAGATCGATGCCAAGGACCACGCGAGCCGCGTGACCTGCCTCGAGCAATGGGTGGCCCAGGGCCGGCCGACGCTCGAGCCGCTGCTGGCCGGCTGCGGATTCGAATGCCTGCTGCCCGACGCGTACCACCTGAACCTGCGCGAGGCCGACCGCCGCACGCGGCCGTACGCGGTGCAGGCGGCCGTGCATTTCCTGACGCATGCGCTCAAGCTCGAAGCGTCTGAGCTCGAAGCGTCGGTCGCGCCTTTCGGTACCGAGCGCATCGACGAATACCGGATCGGCCTGAGCGCCGGCGATCCCGAGGCCGTCGCTCAGGGCATCGTCTGGCCGCTGCTCGGGTCCGAGACCGAGGCCGACGAGCCGACGCCGCTGGACCGCATTCGGGAAGTGCTGCGCGAGGCCGGCGTCAACGAGATCCACGTCTGGGCCGAGTTGAACGAGCCCGAGTTCTGCGAGGACTGCGGTACGCCGCTGTTCCCGAACGCACGGGGCGATACGGTCCACGCCGAGATGCCCGAGGACATCGAGCCCGACATCACGCATTTCCACTGATCGGGGCCGGGGCCCGCGGCGGGCCGTCGCGCGCGTCAGGCGCTTCACGATCACGGCGGGCCTGTCCGACCGCTTGTTCGTGCAGCGTCGTCGCGATCCGGCCGACGCGCAACAGCCCTTGCCGATGCGCGTCGTCCCAGCGGCTGACGATGCTGAGCCGGATGTTGTGCCGGTAACGGCCGGTCGCGCTGAACATCGTGCCCGGGCCGATCACGATCCGCTCGGCCAGGCATGCCTGGAACAGCACCGTCGAATCCACGGTGGGCGGCAGTTCGACCCACAGGATCGTGCCGCCGGGCGGGTCGGTGACCCGCGTGCCGCGGGGAAAGGACTGCGCGATCAGGCTGCGGGCTTCGTCGATCCGCGCGCCCAGCGCGTTCTGCAGGCGGCGGGCCTGGATGCCTGATCCGGGCTGCGTCAGCAGATCGGCCATCGCCAGTTCCAGCAGCGGCGTCTGACCGCCCGCCGTCGCCAGCTTGAGCCGCCTGACGTGGGATGACCAGCGGCCGGCCTCGATCCAGCCCAGCCGGATGCCCGGGGCGACCGTCTTCGAGAAGGATCCGCAGATCATCACGTGTCCGGTCGTGTCGAAGCTCTTGACCGAGCGGCGCTTGTCGTCGTGCTCGACGAGGTCATTGCACAGCACGTCCTCGATCAAGGGGATGTCGTGCGCGGCCACCATCCGGGCCAGTTGCCGGCGCTCTGCGGCCGGCATGCACGCGCCCAGCGGGTTCGACAATGTCGGCACGGCGAGCACCGCCCGCACCGGCTGGGTGTCGAGCGCCAGTTGCAGCGCGTCGAGCGACAGGCCGGTGCGAGGGTGGCACGGGATTTCGAGCGCGCGCAGGTGCAGATGCTCGAGGATCTCGAGAAAGCCGAAATAGGTCGGTGATTCGAGCGCGACGATGTCGCCGGGCTGCGTCGCCGCCCGCAGCGCGAGTGAGATCGCGTCGAGACAACTGCCGGTGGCGATGATCGCGCGGGGATCGAGCTGGCAGCCGAATCGCATCGCATAGCGCGACACCGCGCGGCGATAGCTCTCATGGCCCGGTCCGACCTCGTACTGACAAAGGGACGCGCGATGCCGCTGCACGGCCCGGCCGAATGCGCGCCGGATACGCTCCTGGTCGAACAATTCGGCGCTCGGACAGGCGGCGCCCAGCGACACGAAGGCGGGATCGTGCGCGGCGCGCATCACCTGCTCGCTCAACGAACTGACGTCGACCGGCAAGGCCGTCGCCGGCAGCGGCGGCGCGACCGGTTCCGGCAGCGAAGGCGTCCGGGCAGCGACGAAATACCCGGAGCGCGGGCGAGCTTCGACCAGCCGGGCATCCTCCAGCGTGCGGTACGCCTGCACCGCGGTGGCCAGCGAGACGCCGTACTGGCGAGCCAGGCTGCGCACCGACGGCATGCGCTCGCCGCGCGTCAGCGTGCCGGAACGGATGGCCGACGCCATGGATTCGGCCATTCGCAGGTACAGATGTTCGGCAGGTTCGTGGGTATCGGCATCCATCCGGTGATTCTGTATGGATTCGTCGACGCACGACCGATACAGATCGGCCCGAGCCGCACCAGCACAGTTACCGCCGAGCGCGCGCTGTATCACCGCGGTTGCCGGCGCGCTGTGGCTACCCCGGCCGCCGGGCGCGCCGCACGATGTCCGGACCATGCCCGACTTCGATGCCTTGCCCGCTCGCCCAGTGGCCGCCGATGCCTCGGCGGGCGTGCCGCGACTCCGCCTCACGCGGGCACCCCGGCACCAGGAAGCGCCGATCCGGCTGCGGCGCGGCGAGACGATCGGCTTGTGGCTGCCGTCGGCCGCGCGGATCGCGGTCCTGAGCGGGCGGATCTGGCTGACGGTCAGCGGCGACGCGACCGACCATTTCCTGGCTGCCGGCTGCGAGCATCGGATCACGCTGACAGGGCGCAGTCGCCTGGTCGTCTGCGAAGGCGATGCCGACGGGATCTCGGTCCTTAGCGTGGGTGACGCGCGCCGATCCTGAGCCGGATCGATCACGGCGATCTTCCCGTTCGTTTCGATCGTCTTTAGCGCGCCATGAGCGCCGATGAGGCATATCGCCTGCTAATGGTGCGCGAATCGATCGCTGCAAGGGCGAAATGCGCGCCGGAGAATCAGTCGCCGGACTGGCATGCGGATTGCGTAGGGGGTCGTGGATTCTTTTTTCCACCCCACTATCGAGGCATTCCATGCACAGACGCGATCTGATCAAGTTGTCCGGGGCCGCCGCGGCGGCGGGGCTGATGTCGCCCCTTGCGTTCGCACAGTCGAAGGACCCGATCAAGGTCGGCATCCTGCATTCGTTGTCCGGCACGATGGCGATCTCCGAGACGTCGCTGAAGGACGTCGCGCTGATGACGATCGACGAGATCAATGCCGCCGGCGGCGTGCTCGGCCGCAAGCTCGAGCCGGTCGTCGTCGATCCCGCGTCCAACTGGCCGTTGTTCGCCGAGAAGGCGCGCGGGCTGCTCACGCAGGACAAGGTCGCCGTCACGTTCGGCTGCTGGACGTCGGTGTCGCGCAAATCGGTGCTGCCGGTCTATAAGGAGCTGAACGGCCTGCTGTTCTATCCGGTGCAGTACGAGGGCGAGGAACTCGAGAAGAACGTGTTCTACACGGGTGCCGCGCCCAACCAGCAGGCGATCCCGGCCGTCGAGTACCTGATGAGCAAGGAGGGCGGCGGCGCCAAGCGCTGGGTGCTGCTCGGTACCGACTACGTCTATCCCCGTACGACCAACAAGATCCTGCGCGCGTTCCTGAAGTCGAAGGGCGTCGCGGAGAAGGACATCGACGAGGTCTACACGCCATTCGGTCACAGTGATTACCAGACCATCGTCGCCAACATCAAGAAGTTCTCGCAGGGCGGCAAGACCGCGGTCGTGTCGACGATCAACGGTGATTCCAATGTGCCGTTCTACAAGGAGCTGGGCAATGCCGGTCTGAAGGCCCGCGACGTGCCGGTCGTGGCGTTCTCGGTCGGCGAGGAGGAACTGCGCGGCATCGATACCAAGCCTCTGGTCGGCCATCTGGCGGCATGGAACTACTTCCAGTCGCTGAAGAACCCGGTCAACGAAGCGTTCGTCGCCAAGTGGAAGGCCTATGCGAAGGCCAAGAACCTGCCGAACGCCGGCACCGTCGTGACCAACGATCCGATGGAAGCCACTTATGTCGGCATTCATATGTGGAAGCAGGCGGTCGAGAAGGCGAAGACCGTCGACGTCGACAAGGTGATCGATGCGGTGGCCGGACAGACTTTCCAGGCGCCGGACGGCTTCACGATCGAGATGGACAAGACCAACCATCACCTGCACAAGCCGGTGTTCATCGCCGAGATCAAGGCCGACGGCCAGTTCAGCGTCGTGTGGAAAACGAAGGGGCCGGTCCGCGCGCAGCCCTGGAGTCCGTTCATCGAAGGCAACGCCGGCAAGGCCGACAAGCCCGCTTGATCGGCACCTCGCCTTCCTGCGCTCTGCGAGTCGGCCCACTGATCGACCCTATCGATCGATCCACTAATCGGCCTATTGGTTCGCTCATTGACTGACTCATCGGTCGGCTCACGGGTCGACCCGCTCCGCCGCGCGCGTCCCGCGCGGTCTCGATGGAACCTGCTGGATGCCGTTTCGCCGTTCGTCATCTTCCCGTGCCGCGCGTGCTCGCGCGCCGGTCTCCTCCGATCGATCTCGCCCGTGGCTGCGGCTATGGCTGTCGCGTCTTTGCGGCGCCGCGCTGCTGATCGCGGCGACTGCCGCGCACGCGCTGACGCAGGCCGACATCGCGCCGCTGGCCGGCGATGACTTCGACGCCAAGGGCGAGGCGATCGCCGCGATCGCCAAGGCGCCGGCGGCCGAGGCGCGGCGCCTGCTCGAAGCGCTGGCCGATGACAGCGTGGTCTCGGCCGGCGAGCGCGGGCTCGTCATCAAGGCGGACGGCGGGTACGTCGATGCGATCACCGGCGCGCGGGTCGACATCGACGGCGCGGCGCTGGAGGACTTGGGCTTCAACAACAGCCTGCGCGCGCTGATCGCCGGCGCGTTGAGCGGGCTGCAGCTCGGCTCGACCGACATCGGCGTGCGGCGCGCCGCGATCGATACGTTGCTCGAGAATCCCGAAAACGCCTCGCTGGAAGTGCTCGACCAGGCGATCGCCACGGAGAGCGACTCGGTGCTGAAGGTCAAGCTGCAACGCGTCTGGGCGATGCAGATGCTCGATGGCGACGGCAGCGTCGACGATCGCGTCAAGGCGCTCGGCTTTCTGGCCGGCGACAACAGCGCGCAGGCGCTGCAACGGTTCGGCGCCGTGCTCGAGCGCAGCGACGATCGCTGGAAGGAGCCGGAAGCCAGGGTCCGCCTGGCCGCCGAGCGCGCGTTGGCCGAGTCGCGCTCGCGCCAGACGAAGATCGACGTGCTCGGCAACCTGTTCGCCGGCCTGTCGCTGGGCAGCGTGCTGCTGCTGGCGGCACTGGGCCTGGCGATCACTTATGGGCTGATCGGCGTCATCAACATGGCGCACGGCGAGTTCCTGATGATCGGCGCCTATGCGACCTACGCGGTGCAGTCGCTGTTTCGCCGCTCGCTGCCCGACGCGATGGACTGGTACCTGATGGCTTCGCTGCCGGTGGCCTTCCTCGCCGCCGCGCTGGTCGGATTCGTCATCGAACGACTGGTGCTGCGCCACCTGTACGGCCGGCCGCTCGAGACGCTGCTGGCGACCTTTGGCCTCAGCCTGCTGCTGATGCAGGGCGTGCGGATGCTGTTCGGCGCGCAGAACGTCGAGGTCGCCAACCCGAGCTGGATGAGCGGCGGCTGGGAGCCGATGCCGGGGCTGATCCTGCCTTACAACCGCATCGTCATCCTTCTGTTCGCGCTGGCGGTCGTGGCGATCGCCTGGGCGGTGCTGAACCGGACGCGGCTCGGCCTGTTCGTGCGCGCCGTCACGCAGAACCGCTCGATGGCGGCCTGCGTCGGCGTCCGCACCTGGAAGGTCGACAGCTACGCGTTCGCGTTCGGCGCCGGCATCGCCGGCCTCGGCGGCTGCGCGCTGTCGCAGATCGGCAACGTCGGGCCGGACCTCGGCCAAGGCTACATCATCGATTCGTTCATGGCTGTCGTGCTCGGCGGCGTCGGTCAGTTGACCGGCACGATCGTCGGCGCCTTCGGGCTCGGCATCCTGAACAAGTTCATCGAGCCGTCGATCGGCGCGGTGCTGGCCAAGATCCTCGTCCTGGTGCTGATCGTCATGTTCATTCAGAAGCGTCCGCAGGGCCTGTTCGCCCTGAAGGGCCGCAGCGCGGAGGCCTGAAACCATGAGCAGTCCCGCCTTCGAACTGCAGGTGCCAGCGCGCATGCCGGTACTGTCGCCGGGC
The DNA here is from genome assembly GCA_029779435.1 of Pseudomonadota bacterium. Taxonomy (GTDB): domain Bacteria; phylum Pseudomonadota; class Gammaproteobacteria; order Burkholderiales; family Burkholderiaceae_E; genus JAKPAM01. The sequence continues at coordinate 23,273 of JAKPAM010000284.1, forward strand.
CGCTGGACCGGCCTGATCGTGGCCGTCATCGCGGTCTGCGCGTTGGTGCCGCTGTGCGCGCTATGGTTGCCTGCGGACAATCCGTTTCACCTGTCCGCTTATGGGCTCACGCTGGTCGGCAAGATCATGTGCTACGCGCTGGTCGCGCTGGCGCTCGACCTGGTCTGGGGTTATTGCGGCATCCTGAGCCTGGGCCACGGCGTGTTCTTCGCGCTCGGCGGTTATGCGATGGGCATGTACCTGATGCGCTCGATCGGTCTGGAGGGCGCCTACAAGAGCCCGCTGCCGGACTTCATGGTGTTCCTGGACTGGAAGGAGCTGCCATGGTTCTGGCGGGGCACCGACAGCTTCGCCTGGTGTCTGCTGCTGGCGGTCGCGGTGCCGGGGCTGCTGGCCTGGGTGTTCGGCTTCTTCGCGTTCCGTTCGCGGATCAAGGGCGTCTACCTGTCGATCATCACGCAGGCGATGACCTACGCGGCGATGCTGCTGTTCTTTCGCAACGAGACCGGTTTCGGCGGCAACAACGGCTTCACCGATTTCAAGCGGATCCTCGGTTACCCGATCACCGCGCCCGAGACGCGCACCGTGCTGTTCCTGCTGACCTTCCTCGCACTGGTCGGCGCTTACCTGCTGTGCCGCTGGATCGTCACGTCGCGCCTGGGCCGCATCGTGACCGCGATCCGCGATGCCGAGAGCCGCGTGATGTTCTCCGGCTACAACCCGCTCGGCTACAAGCTGTTCGTCTGGACCGTGTCGGCGATGTTGTGCGGGCTCGCCGGCGCGCTGTACGTGCCCCAGGTCGGCATCATCAATCCGAGCGAGATGTCGCCGACCAACTCGATCGAGATGGCGGTCTGGGTCGCCGTCGGCGGGCGCGGCACGCTGGTCGGGCCGATCATCGGCGCTTTCCTCGTCAACGGCGCGAAGACCGTGCTGACGGCCTGGTTCGCCGAGTACTGGCTGTTCCTGCTCGGCGCGCTGTTCGTGTTGGTGACGCTGTACCTGCCGAACGGCGTGCTGGGCCTGTTCGCGCGCTTTCGCAAAGGAGCCGGACGATGACCAGCATCGCCAGACACGAGCCGGTGATCGGCGTTCGCGGCGCGGCGGCGCGGCTGCACGCGTCGCCGGTCGCTTCGTCGAACGCCTCGTCGGACGCTTCATCGGATGAATCGGAACTGGTGCCCAGCGGCTCGGCCGGTATGGGCCATCTGGCCGGCGGTGACGCGATCGATGTCAGCCACGGCCAGATCCTGTACCTGGATGCCGTGACCGTTCATTTCGATCGCTTCCGCGCGTTGAACGAGCTGTCGTTGTCGATCGGCGACGGTGAGCTGCGCTGCGTGATCGGGCCGAACGGCGCCGGCAAGACGACGATGATGGACGTCATCACCGGCAAGACCAGCAATCGCAACGCCAAGGTGCAGGGCAAGGTCTTCCTCGGGCAGACGATCGACCTGCAGCGGCTGAACGAGCCGAAGATCGCGCAGATCGGCATCGGCCGAAAGTTCCAGAAGCCGACGGTGTTCGAGCAGCACAGCGTCTGGGAGAATCTGGAGCTGGCGATGAAGGGCGACAAGCGCTGGCGCGCAACGCTGCGCGCGCGGCTGGTCGGCGAGGACAGGTGCCGCATCGAGCAGAACCTGCTGCTGACCCGGCTCGAGGCCGATGCTTACCGCGAGGCCGGCCTGCTGTCGCACGGCCAGAAGCAGCGCCTGGAGATCGGTATGCTGCTGATGCAGCAGCCGCGCCTGCTGCTGCTCGACGAGCCGGCCGCCGGCATGACCGACGAGGAAACGATGTATCTGGCCGAACTGTTGAACGGGTTGCGCGGCCAGTGCTCGATGATGGTCGTCGAGCACGACATGGAGTTCGTCGCGGCGCTGGCCGGCTCGGCCGGCCGCGTCACCGTGCTGGCCGAGGGCAGCGTCCTGGCCGAAGGGACGCTCGACGCGGTCAAGCGCGACGAGCGCGTCATCGAATCGTACCTGGGGCGCTGAGCGCCGCCGCCCGATGCTCGAAGTCGACAAACTGAACCAGTACTACAGCGGCAGTCACATCCTGCGCGACGTCAGCTTCGTCGCGCCGGCCGGCAGGCTGACGACGCTGCTCGGGCGCAATGGCGTCGGCAAGACCACGCTGCTGCGCTGCCTGATGGGCGTCGTGCCGGTGCGCAGTGGCAGCGTGAGCTGGAACGGCCAGCCGCTGGACAAGCTGCCGCCTTATGAGCGCGTCGGTCGCGGGCTCGGCTACGTGCCGCAGGGCCGCGAGATCTTCCCGCGGCTGACGGTCGAGGAGAACCTGCTGATCGGCGCGGCCGGCAAGCCGGCGCCCAAGGGCGTGCCGCGGCACATCTACCAATTGTTCCCCGTGCTCGAGGACATGAAGCAGCGTCGCGGCGGCGATCTGTCGGGCGGCCAGCAGCAGCAGTTGGCGATCGGCCGCGCGCTGATGAGCGAGCCCGAGCTGCTGATCCTCGACGAGCCGACCGAGGGAATCCAGCCGAACATCATCCAGGACATCGGTCGCACGCTGCGCCGCCTCGTCGACGAGTTCGGCATGACGGTGCTGCTGGTCGAGCAGTACTACGACTTCGCGCGGGCGATCGCCGACCATTACGCGGTGATCACGCGGGGCGAGATCGTCGCCAGCGGCGACGGCCGCGACATGGACGCGCGCAATGTGCGCGAGATGATCTCGGTATGAGGGCCCTTACCGATGCGCCGGCCGTCGGTGGCGAGTCCGCTACGGATCCGGCCGGCTGGAACGCCGAGCTGGCGCTCGGCTATCGCCGCGTCGCCGACCGCACGGTGCTCGCGCATCGCTGGCATCGCGGCCCGTTGCGCGTGCAGAAGGCGCTGTATCCGGAAGGGCAGGCGATCTGCCATACGGTGATCCTGCATCCGCCGGCCGGGGTCGCCGGCGGCGACCGGCTCGATGTCGACGTCGAGGTCGGCGACGCTGCGCACGCGGTGCTATGCACGCCGGGCGCGACCAAGTGGTACAGGGCGCAGGGACGGAGTGCCAGCCAGCGTGTCCGGATCCGGCTCGACGGCACGGCGCGGCTCGACTGGCTGCCGCAGGAAAACATCCTGTTCGACGGTTCGCGGCCGCGGATCCGTTTCGAACTCGACGCGGCGGCCGGCGCGCGCGCGATCGGCTGGGAGGTTTGCGTGCTGGGCCGGCACTGGTCGGGCGAATGCTGGCGCAGCGGCGATCTGCGGATGAACACGCGCATCCTGCGCGACGGCCGGGCGTTGTGGATCGAAGAAGCCGGATTGCCGGCCGATTCGCCGCTGCGCGACTCGCCATTGGGGCTGGCCGGGTTCGAGGTGTTCGGTACGCTATGGGCGGTTGGTGGCCGGCTCGACGCCGCGCTGGCCGAGGCCTGCGCGGACGGACTGCCGTTCGACGACGCGCTGCGCGCCGGGATCAGCTGGCTGCCGGACGGTGGTCGTTCGCAGCGCGAGGGCGGCGCCTTGCTGATGCGGGTGCTGGGCCGGCAGATCGAGCCGGTACGCGAATTGCTGGTCGCGATGTGGACGCGACTTCGCGAGCCGGTGCTGGGCGTGCCGGCCCGCCCTTTGCGTTTATGGGCGACTTGATGGAACAACGACGATGGAACTGACGCCACGCGAGAAGGACAAACTGCTGATCTTCACGGCCGCATTGCTGGCCGAGAGACGGCGCGCCCGGGGACTCAAGCTCAACTATCCGGAGGCCGTCGCGCTGATCACGGCCGCGATCATGGAGGGCGCGCGCGACGGCCGTTCGGTCGCCGAGCTGATGCACTACGGCACGACGCTGCTCGGTCGCGACGACGTGATGGAGGGCATCGCCGAGATGATCCCCGACATCCAGGTCGAGGCGACCTTTCCGGACGGGACCAAGCTGGTCACCGTCCACCAGCCGATTCCCTAGGAGCGAACGATGATTCCAGGTGAATTGCTGGCCGAGGACGGCGACATCGAACTGAACGTCGGCCGCCCGACCGTGCGGGTGACGGTGGCCAACGGGGGCGATCGGCCGGTGCAGGTCGGTTCGCACTACCACTTCCACGAGGTCAACGAAGCGCTGAGCTTCGATCGCGGTCTGGCGCGCGGTTATCGATTGAACATCGCCGCCGGCACCGCGGTGCGCTTCGAGCCCGGCCAGCAGCGCACGGTCGAGCTGGTGGCGTTGGCCGGCGATCGCCTGGTCCATGGATTCCAGGGCCAGGTCATGGGCGAGCTCGACCCGGCTGACCAACCCTGACGACTGGCGGAGCACGAGCATGACAAGGATTTCGCGCAAAGCCTATACAGAAATGTTCGGCCCGACCTTCGCCGGCGGCGTCGGCGACCGGCTGCGGCTGGCCGACACCGGGCTGATCATCGAGGTGGAGCACGACCTGACGCTGCGCGCCGGCTCGCACGGCGAGGAGGTCAAGTTCGGCGGCGGCAAGGTGATCCGCGACGGCATGGGCCAGAGCCAGCGGCTGAGCGCCGACTGCGTCGACACCGTCATCACCAACGCGCTGATCGTCGACGCGGTGACCGGCATCGTCAAGGCCGACATCGGCATCAAGGACGGCCACATCCGCGGCATCGGCAAGGCCGGCAATCCCGACATCCAGCCGGGCGTCGACATCGTGATCGGACCGGGCACCGAAGTGATCGCGGCCGAGGGGATGATCGTCACCGCTGGCGGGCTCGATACGCACATCCATTTCATCTGCCCGCAGCAGATCGACGAGGCGCTGGCCAGCGGCGTGACGACGATGATCGGCGGCGGCACGGGGCCGGCCACCGGCACGTTCGCGACGACCTGCACGCCGGGCCCGTGGCACATCCATTCGATGCTGGCGGCGGCCGAGGCGTTTCCGATGAATCTCGGCTTCCTCGGCAAGGGCAACGCGAGCCGGCCCGGGCCGCTGCGCGAACAGATCGCGGCCGGCGCGATCGGGTTGAAGCTGCACGAGGACTGGGGCACGACGCCGGCGGCGATCGACACCTGCCTGGCCGTGGCCGACGAGACCGACACGCAGGTGTCGATCCACACCGATACGCTGAACGAGGCGGGCTTCGTCGAATCGACGGTGCGTGCGATCGGCGGCCGTTCGATCCTGTCGTTCCACACCGAGGGCGCCGGCGGCGGCCATGCGCCGGACATCATCAAGGTGGCCGGGCTGCCGAACGTGCTGCCGGCATCGACGAACCCGACGATGCCGTACACGGTCAACACCGTCGACGAGCATCTGGACATGCTGATGGTCTGCCATCACCTGGACCCGGCGATCGCCGAGGACATCGCGTTCGCCGAGAGCCGGATCCGGCGCGAGACGATCGCGGCCGAGGACATCCTGCACGACCTGGGCGCGCTGTCGATCATGAGCTCGGACAGCCAGGCGATGGGCCGCGTCGGCGAGGTGATCCTGCGGACCTGGCAGACCGCGCACAAGATGAAGGCGCAGCGCGGCAGCCTGGCCGGCGACGGGCCGCGGGCCGACAACGCGCGCGTCAAGCGCTACATCGCCAAGTACACGATCAATCCGGCGATCGCGCATGGCATCGCGCACCTGGTCGGCTCGGTCGAAGCGGGCAAGCTCGCCGATCTCGTGTTGTGGCGGCCCGCGTTCTTCGGCGTCAAGCCCAGTTTGATCGTCAAGGGCGGCATGATCGCGGCCGCGGTGATGGGGGATCCGAACGCCTCGATCCCGACGCCGCAGCCGGTCCATTACCGCCCGATGTTCGGCAGCTTCGGCGGCGGATTGCGCACGTCGGTCACCTTCGTGTCGGCGGCCGCGCTGGACAATCCCGCGCTCGCCGATCTGGGCCTGCGCAAACCGCTTCGCGCGGTTCGCGACTGCCGCGCGGTCGGCAAGGCCGACATGCTGCACAACGACTGGCAGCCGACGATCGACGTCGATCCGGAGACGTATGCGGTGCATGCCGACGGGCAGTTGCTGGTGTGCGAGCCGGCGACCGAGCTGCCGCTCGCGCAGCGCTATTTCCTGTTTTGAGTGAGCCTGTGACCGGCGGGAAGGCGACAGTCATGCTGCGTATCGACAAGCGGCTCGCGGGCGACGACCGGCTCGCGGCCGCCTGGCGCCGGCGGGCGACGCCGCTGGTGCTGCCTTATGAGGACCGCTGCCGCAGCCGTCTGCTGACGCGGCTGGCCGACGGCACCGAGGTCGGTCTGTTCCTGCCGCGTGGCACGGTGTTGCGTGAGGGCACGATGCTGGTGGCCGAGGACGGGCGCCTGGTGCGTGTCGAAGCCGCCGCGCAGCCGGTGCTCCAGGTGACCAGCGCCGATCCGCTGCGGCTGATGCGCGCCGCGTATCACCTGGGCAACCGGCACACGCCGGTCCAGATCACGTTGACGGCGCTGCGGATCGAACCCGACCCGGTGCTGGCGGACATGCTGCGGCGACTGGGCTTGCGGGTCGAGGCGATCGAGGGGCCGTTCGATCCGGAGGCGGGCGCTTATGAGGGGGCGCATGATGGTGCCCACGCCCACGCCCACGCCCACGCCCACGCCCATGCGCAAGCGCAAGCGCATGTACACGGCGGCGGCCATCGCCATGGGCACGACGAGACCTTCGACGAAGATCGGGCGCTCGCGCAGGCCGCTTATGCCCATCACTACGGCGAGGCGCCGGCGGACGGCGAGGGGCATCGATGATCGCGGACCTGGGCGTGCTGACGTCCTTGCTGCACCTGGCGTCACCGGCGCTGCCGATCGGCGGTTTCAGCTATTCGCAGGGGCTCGAATCGGCGATCGAGCATCGGATCGTCAGCGACGAGGCGAGCGCCGGCCGCTGGATCCGCGATGCGCTGACGCTGACCCTGGCGCAAGCCGAGGCGCCGGTCTGGCTGTTGCAGTTCGACCATTGGCGCGGCGGCGACCTGGCCGCGCTGACCCGTTGGAACGACTGGTTCCTCGTGTCGCGCGAGTCGTCCGAACTGCGGCGCGAGACCGAACAGATGGGGTGGTCCCTCGCGCAGTTGATCGACAAGCTCGGCTGGGGCGGGCCGGCGCGCGCCGCGATGCTGGCCGCGTCCGACGCCTGGGCGCTGCCGACCGTGCATGCGGGAGCGGCCGAGGCCCTCGGCATCGCCCGCGAGGCCGGGCTGGCCGCCTATCTGTTCGGCTGGGCCGAGAACCAGGTGGCGGCCGCGCTGAAGGCGGTGCCGCTGGGGCAGGTCGCCGGCCAGCGGATTCTCGTGACGATGCACGCGGCGATTCCGGCCGTGGTGGCCGAGGCGGTGGAGCGGGCCGCGCAATCGCCGCCGCGGTTGTCGACGATGTCGACGCAGTTCGGCGTGCTGTCGGCGCGCCATGAAACCCAGTATTCGCGCCTTTTCCGGTCGTGACCGGCGGCGCGCATACCTACGCATACGGACGCACAAGGACGATGAACACGATGAACGCATCCATCGACAGCGCCGCCCACGCGGCCGGGAGGTGCCGATGACACGCAGCAAGCCCCTGCCGCCGCTCAGGGTCGGCGTCGGCGGCCCGGTGGGGTCGGGCAAGACGACCCTGCTCGAAAAGGTCTGCAAGCGGATGCGCGACCGCTATGACATCGTCGCGATCACCAATGACATCTACACGAAGGAGGACCAGCGGCTGCTGACGATCTCCGGCGCGCTGCCGGCCGAGCGGATCATGGGCGTGGAGACCGGCGGGTGTCCGCACACCGCGATCCGCGAGGACGCGTCGATCAACCTGGAGGCGGTCGACCGGATGCTCGAACGCTTTCCCGACGCGGACATCGTGTTCATCGAATCGGGCGGCGACAACCTCGCGGCGACGTTCAGCCCCGAGCTGTCGGACCTGACGATCTACGTGATCGACGTGGCCGGCGGCGAGAAAGTGCCGCGCAAGGGCGGGCCCGGCATCACGCGTTCCGACCTGCTGGTGATCAACAAGATCGACCTGGCGCCTTACGTCGGCGCATCGCTCGCGGTGATGGAGGCGGACGCGCGCCGGATGCGCACCGGCCCGGCGGGTGAACGGCCGTTCGTGATGTGCGATCTGAATTCGCCGGACAGCGTGAGTAGAATCGTGGCGTTCATCGAAAAGCAGGGCATGCTGGCCGGGGAGTGATCGCGCGCCCCGCCCGGATCGGGTGTCCGCCGTGGCGCGCCCGATCCGGCGGCAAGCCGTGCTCAATCCCGAGGCGAGCTGCGTCCGATTCCCCGGCGGGCCGCGTCCAATCACTGAGGAGTCTGTCGATGTCGAACGCTGCCACGCCCTTCATGGGCGCCCTGAGCGGCATTACCGTCGTATCGTTCGAGCAGGCGATCGCCGCCCCGTTCGCCACGCGCCAGCTCGCCGACCTGGGCGCGCGGGTGATCAAGATCGAGCGGCCGGGAGGCGGGGATTTCGCCCGCGACTACGATACGCGCGTCAACGGTCTGTGCTCGCACTTCGTGTGGACCAACCGCTCGAAGGAAAGCGTGACGCTGGACGTCAAGCACCCGCAGGCCGCGCGAATCCTGGACCGCCTGCTGGCCCGGGCCGACGTGTTCATCCAGAACCTGGCGCCGGGTGCCACCGCGCGGCTGGGGCTCGACCATGCGAGCCTGAAGCCCCGGTTCCCGCGGCTGATCGTCTGCGACATCTCCGGCTATGGCAGTTGGGGGCCTTATCGGACGAAGAAGGCCTATGACCTGCTGGTGCAGGCCGAATCGGGCTTCCTGTCGGTCACCGGCACGCCGGACGACATGGCCAAGTCGGGAGCGTCGATCGCCGACATCGCCGCCGGCATGTACGCGTACTCCGGCGTCCTGGCCGCGCTGCTGCAGCGCGGGCGCACCGGCGAAGGCTGCCTGCTGGATCTGTCGATGCTCGAGTCGATGGCCGAGTGGATGAGCTTCCCGATGTACTACGCATACCAGGGAGCCGATGCGCCGCCGCGCGCGGGCGCCTCGCATGCGACGATCTATCCGTACGGGCCGTTCCTGGCCGGTGACGGCAAGATCGTCATGCTGGGTCTGCAGAACGAGCGCGAATGGGTCAAGTTCTGCGAAGGCGTGCTGCGTCAGCCCTCGGTCGCCACCGACGAACGCTTCAACGCCAATGCCCGGCGCAACGAGCACCGCGCCGCGTTGCGCTCGCTGATCGAGCAGACGTTCGCGGCGCTGACGAGCGAACAGGTGCTCGAACGGCTCGACGAGGTCGGTATCGCCAACGCGCGCGTCAACACGATGGCCGACCTGTGGGCGCATCCGCAGTTGCAGGCGCGCGACCGCTGGCGCGAGGTCGGGTCGGCTGTCGGCCCGCTGCCGGCGATGATGCCGCCGGTGGCCGGCGATCCGGCCAAGAGCGGACTGGCGGCACGGATGGATCCGATCCCGACCGTCGGCGAGCACACCGACGCGATCCTCGCCGAGATCGGCTTCGACGCGCGGGAGATCGCGGATCTGCACGAGGCCGGCGCGGTCTGATCGAAGCGGTCCGATGATCGAAGCGGCGTGGCGGGGGGACACCTCGGCCCGCCGCGAGTCGATTCCCGGACGGGTTCACGAGCTGACTCACGCTTCGGCCTGCCGCTGCCGGGAACGGCTTCCGGCGGCGGGCATAATGACCGGATCTCCTCCGTCCATGGGCGCCGATCATGACCAGCAGGCAGGTATCCACGCAACCCTTCGATGACCAGAAGCCGGGCACGTCGGGCCTTCGCAAGAAGGTGACCGTGTTCGAGCAGCCGCACTATCTCGAGAACTTCGTCCAGTCGATCTTCGATTCGCTGCAGGGCTTTGCCGGGCAGACGCTGGTGGTCGGCGGCGATGGCCGCTATCACAACGATCGCGCGATCCAGACGATCCTGCGGATGGCGGCCGCCAACGGATTCGGCCGCGTGCTCGTCGGCCAGCGCGGCATCCTGTCGACGCCGGCCGCCAGTTGCGTGATCCGCAAGAACCACGCTTATGGCGGCATCATCCTGTCGGCCAGCCACAACCCCGGCGGCCCGGACGGTGATTTCGGCATCAAGTACAACATCGCCAATGGCGGCCCCGCGCCCGAGAAGATCACCGACGCGATCTTCGCGAACACGACATCGATCACCCGGTACCTGACGCTCGACACGCCGGACGTGCCGCTCGACGCGCCGGGCACGACGAAGGTGGGCGCGATGGCGGTCGAGGTCATCGATCCGGTCGCCGACTATGCGCAGTTGCAGCAGTCGCTGTTCGACTTTCCGGCGATCCGGGCACTGCTGTCCGGCGGACGCTTTCGCTTCTGCTTCGATGCGATGCATGCGGTCACCGGTCCTTATGCCCGCGAGATCTTCGAGCGGCAGCTCGGCGCGCCGGCGGGTACCGTCATCAACGGCGACCCGCTGCCGGACTTCGGCGGCGGGCATCCGGATCCGAATCCGACGTATGCCGAGCAGTTGATGGCGACGATGTTCGCCGACGACGCGCCCGACTTCGGCGCGGCCAGCGATGGCGACGGCGATCGCAACATGATCGTCGGCCGTCATTTCATCGTGACGCCCAGCGACAGCCTGGCCGTGCTGGCCGCCAACGCGACGCTGGCGCCCGGTTATGCCGGCGGCATCAGCGGCGTGGCGCGCTCGATGCCGACGAGTGCGGCGGCCGACCGCGTCGCGCAGGCATTGGGCATCGCCTGCTACGAGACACCGACCGGCTGGAAGTTCTTCGGCAACCTGCTGGATGCGGGCAAGGTCACGCTGTGCGGCGAGGAGAGCGCCGGCACCGGTTCGAATCACGTGCGCGAGAAGGACGGCGTGTGGGCCGTGCTGTTCTGGCTGAACATCCTCGCTCGGCGCGGCCAGTCGGTCGAGCAGATCGTGCGCGAGCACTGGGCGCGCTTCGGCCGCAACTTCTATTCGCGGCACGACTACGAAGGCGTCGACAGTGCGGCGGCCAATGGCTTGATCGCCGATCTGCGCGCCGCGTTGCCGGGGCTGCCGGGCCGTGTACTGACGACGACATCGGGTGCGACGATGACGATCGCCAGCGCGGACGACTTCGCGTACACGGATCCGGTCGATCAGTCGGTCAGCCGCGCGCAGGGTATCCGGATCGGTTTCGCCGATGGCGCGCGGATCGTGTTCCGCTTGTCCGGCACCGGTACCGAAGGCGCGACGCTGCGCGTCTATCTGGAACGCTTCGAGGCCGACCCGGCCCGGCATGGCGTCGAGACCCAGCAGGCGCTGGCCGGCCTGATCGAGATCGCCGACCAGCTCGCCGGTATTCGCGCGCGTACCGGGCGCACGCAGCCGACCGTCATTACTTGAAGACCTCGTCGCCGGCCGGCCGGCCCAGCCGGTCCATCGGGTAATAGGCTTCGTAGTCGGCACGGATCCGCGCGAGCGGCAGGTCCGACCAGACACCGTGATCCTTCAGGTAGCTCATGACCTGGCGCCCGTCGGCGTCGAAGGTCTGGAGCACGGCGTCGTGGATGCCGTCGAAATCGGTCGGCGGCACGCCCATACGCTCGCACAGTTCGCGGTTGAACGCCGGCACCGCCTTCACCCATTGACCGTCAAGATGCAGCGCGGCCCAGCCGTGATGCATGAACACGTCGTGCCCGCCCATGCGTTCTCGCAGCTTGGGCGACGTGAAATGATTGATGACGTCCGACGTGCCGACGGCGGCCGGTATGCCGGCCGAGCGGGCGCAGGCCGCCAGCAGCACCGCCTTGGGCACGCAGAAGCCGCGTCCGAGCCGGAGCACCTCGCTGGCGCGGAAGCCTTCGCCGTCCAGATCCACCTGGTACGGGTCGTAGCGGACTTGATCGCGCACGGCGACGAAAAGGCGGATCGCCCGTTCGCGGGGTGGCGCTGACACGCCGGCATCGCCGAGCGCCGCGGCGACGAATTCCTGCACGCGCGGATGGTCATGGTCGAGGAAGAGGGTCGGCGCCAGATAGTCGGGACCGGGCTCGGGCCAGCCGTAAGGGGTGAAATGCAACGCGGAGGGGCGCGAGTCGGGCATGATCTGCGGATTTCTCGGATGTCGGCGTCCGCCAGTATGCGTCGACACCCGCTCGTGCGCCAAACCGGTACTCGTTCGCCGGCCTGCCCTTCACAGGCCGCTATTCACGGGCGCCCGCTAGGGAAACCTCGCCGGCTCGGCAGATCGCATGGGCAGTAGTGACGGGCGGTGCCGCGACGCGCCGATCGTCGTCTCACGCGTCTAGTTTATCGATATGCCTGCCCTCCAGCGTGGCCGGCCGGCGGACGCGATCGCGCCAGCCGCTGGACGACGTCCACCATCCGGTCGACCTCGTCGCAGGTGTTGTAGAACGCCAGCGACGGCCGCACGGTGGTCTCGACGCCGAAGCGGCGCAGGATCGGCTGTGCGCAGTGGTGGCCGGTGCGCACCGCGATGCCACGTTCGTTCAGCGCCTGGCCGACCGCATCGGTCGTGTAGCCGTCGAGCACGAACGACAGCACGCTGGCCTTGTCCGGCGCGGTGCCGATCAATCGCATACCCGGAATCGGGCGCAGGTGCCGGGTCGCGTAGTCGAGCAGCGCATGCTCGTAGTGCTGGATCGCCTCGATGCCCAGGCGCTCGACGTATTCGAGCGCGGCGCCCAGGCCGACCGCATCGGCGATGTTGCCCGTACCCGCCTCGAAGCGCGTTGGCGGGCCGTGGTACACCGTGTGCGCGAACGTGACGTCGGCGATCATGTTGCCGCCCCCCTGCCACGGCGGCATCGCGTCGAGCAGCTCGCGCCTGCCGTAAACGACGCCGATGCCGGTCGGCCCGAAGATCTTGTGGCCGGAGAACACGAAGAAGTCGGCGCCCAGCCGCTGCACGTCGACCCGCATGTGCGACACCGACTGCGCGCCGTCGACCAGCGCGACCGCGCCGGCGCGGTGCGCGAGGTCGACGATCTGCCGCACCGGGACGACGGTGCCCAGCGCGTTCGACACCTGGGTGACCGACACGATGCGCGTGCGCTCGTTCAGCAGCTTCTGGTACTCGTCGAGACGCACCTGGCCGTCGTCGTCGACCGGGATCACGCGGATCCGCGCGCCTTTCTCGGCGGCGAGCTGCTGCCAGGGCACGATGTTCGCGTGGTGCTCGAGGTGCGAGACGATGATCTCGTCGCCGGCGCCGACCTGCGAGGCGCCCCAGGTCTTGGCGACCAGGTTGATCGCCTCGGTCGTTCCGCGTACGAACACGATCTCGTCGGTCGAGCGCGCGCCGATGAAGCGTCGCACGGTCTCGCGCGCTCCTTCATAAGCGTCGGTGGCGCGCGCGGCCAGCTCGTGCGCGGCGCGGTGGATGTTCGAGTTCTCGCGCTCGTAGAACATCTTCAGGCGCTCGATCACGCAGCGCGGCTTCTGCGTCGTCGCCGCGTTGTCGAACCAGACCAGCGGCTGGCCGTTGACGCGTTCGGCGAGGATCGGAAAGTCGCCGCGCACCGCGTGGACGTCGAACGGCGCGAGGCCGCCGAGCCTCGGCACGGTCGGGGCATCGGCGGCGGCAGCGGATGGAATCGACGAAACGGACGGAAGCGACGAAACGGATGGGATGGACGGGACCGACGCAGTCGACGCAACGGACGGGATGGCCGGAGCGGGCAAAGCGGTCGTCGCCGTGCCTGCGGGCACGGCCGTCGTCGGCAGCCGCGCGTCGCCGGGAATACCGACCTCGTTCAGGAAATAGTAGGCGGCGCCCGCGGCGGGCGGCGATGCGGGTACGCCGCTCAATTGGCTGCCGAGCCGTCCGTCGTAACCAGGGGCCGCGGTCAGCAAGGTGTCGGGCACGCCGTTCGCCGCCAGCGCGTGCGGCAGCAGCGACGGCGTCGACGCGAATGGATTGGCAGCGAGCTGCGGCGACGTCGGCACCAGGCCCAGTCCCGGCGGGTAAGCGCCGAACGGAACGGCGGCGGGTGTGGCCGGGCCGGCGCTGCCCGGCGGCAGCGACAGACCGGGCGGATGCACGGCCGCCGGAACCGGCACGCCGCCGGTGGCCGGCAGCGAGGCGAGCGTAGGCACGGGTGCCGAAACCGGCGATGGCACCGAGGACGACTGCGGCACGGAGGCCGGCAGTGGCCTCGGCGAAGCGGCCGTCGGCGGCGCGGCGAACAGGGCACTGGCCAGCCGCGCGAGCTCGGCCGGGTCGGGCAGGCCGAGCGGCAGCGCGGCGTTCGAGGAATCCGGAGAACGCATGGCCGCGATCACTTATAAGTGTCGGGGTAATCGTGGTACTTGCCGATCTCGACGTCTTCGAGAACGGCCAGCGCGTCTTCGGTCTGCACGACCAGCGAGCAGTACAGCGAGATCAGGTACGACGCGATCGCGTTGCGGTTGATGCCCATGAAGCGCACCGACAGGCCTGGACTCTGCTCGCCGACCAGGCCAGGCTGGTACAAGCCGACCACGCCCTGACGCCTGTCGCCGACCCGCAGCAGCAGTACCTTGGTCCTGCCGTCGACGATCGGCACCTTGTCCGACGGGATCAGCGGAATGCCGCGCCAGGTAAGGAACTGCGAGCCGAACAGCGACGTCGTCGGCGGCGGTACGCCGCGACGAGTGCATTCGCGACCGAACGCGGCGATCGCCTGCGGATGCGTGAGGAAGAACGCCGGCTCCTTCCAGACCTTCGTCAGCAACTCGTCGAAATCGTCGGGCGTCGGCGCACCGGTCAGCGGATACACGATCTGTTCGGGCGCGACGCTGGCCAGCAACCCATAGTCGGCGTTGTTGATCAGCTCGGACTCCTGCTTCTCCTTGATCGTTTCGATCGTCAGGCGCAGTTGCTCCTTGATCTGGTCGTGAGGGCTGCTGTACAGGTCCGATACCCGGGTGTGCACGTCGAGGATCGTGCTGACCGCGTTCAGGAAGTATTCGCGCGGACGTTCTTCATAGTCGACGAAGGTCGTCGGCAGTTCCGCCTCGTCGCGGCCGGCGCACAGCACGCGGACGTCCTGTGGGTTCCTGACCTGGTTCAGCCGGTAGATGCCGGCCTCCACCGGCAGCCATTGCAGCAGATGCGTGAGCCAGCGTGGCGAGATCGTCGACAGCGTCGGCGCGGACTTGGTGGCGTTGGCGAGTTGCCGGGCGGCGTTGTCACCCAGCGCGAGTTGGGTCGAAGGTATGTTGGCCATTAGGGGTCCAGGGGTTTCAGGCTAGGGAGTCGCGGTAGGAAGGGGAAGGGGAAGCGGACCGGGAATTCGAACGGGCGTCGCTACGCCGTCGCCGCTCTCCTGCCGGATCGACGCCTGCGTGACGTGGCTGCCCGGCGGCACGCTGTGCGTCAGCCAGACGTTGCCGCCGATCGTCGCGCCGCGACCGATGACGATCCGTCCCAGCAGCGTCGCTCCGGCGTAGATGACGACGTCATCTTCGATCTGCGGATGGCGGAGCAGTCCCCTGGTCGGCAGCCCGTCGTCGCCGACCGGAAAGCGTCTGGCGCCCAGCGTCACCGCCTGGTAGATGCGCACGCGCTCGCCGATCGTCGCGGTCTCGCCGATCACGACGCCGGTGCCGTGATCGATCATCACGCCGGCGCCGATCGATGCGCCGGGATGAATGTCGATGCCGGTTTCGCCATGCGCCAGTTCGGCGATGATGCGGGCGATGATCGGCGTGCCGAGTCGATACAGTTCGTGCGCCAGCCGGTGGTGGATCATCGCCGCGATGCCCGGATAGCACAGCAGCACCTCGTCGACGCTGCCCGCTGCCGGATCACCGTCGAACGTCGCCTGCACGTCGACGTCGAGTGTCGCGCGAACGGTCGGCAGCACCTGAGCGAACTGGCGGACGATCGCGTCGGCGCGCTGCTCGACAGTGCCGGCATCGTCGATGTCGTGTCGACTCGCGCATCGCAGTTCGAGGCGAACCTGGTCCAGCAGTTTGTTCAGCGCCGTGTCTAGCGTGTGGCCGATGTAGTAGTCCTCGCCTTCCTGGCGCAGATCCGGCGGTCCCAGGCGCATCGGAAACAGCGCGCCGCGCAATGCGTCGAGGATGTCGCGCAGCCGCTCGCGCGAAGGGAACTCGCGGCCGCCGAACTCCTGGTTGCGCTGCCGACTGGCGCGCCAGTGCTCGCGGACCGCGCGCAGGCGAGCGACGATGTCGTCGAGATCCCATTGCCGGCTGCGCGCACCGATGTCCGGCGTCGGGGGCGCGGCGGCAGAGGCTATCGTTACGGGCGGGGGCATCGTTCGTCGCTCAGTCCTGGACCCAGGGCAGGCCGTGCCAGCGCCAGCCGTTGTGATGGCCGCGCTGCCGGCTGTCGTCGAGATCGCCCTCGAAGCCTTCGAGCACGTTGAAGACCCGGGTGAAGCCGGCCTTGGCTGCCGCTTCGGCGGCCAGCAGCGAGCGCTTGCCGCTTCGGCACAGCAGCAGCACGGGCTGGTCCTTGCCGGTCTTCGCCTCGAGCTCGCGCACGAAGCGCGGATTGCGCGTCAGCGAGGTGCCCGAAGCCCAGGGCACGTGCAGCGTGTCCGGTACGTGGCCGACGAACTTGCGTTCCTCGGCGCTGCGCACGTCGACGACAACGGCTTCGTTCTCTTGAGCCAATTGCCAGGCCAGTCGGGGCGGGACACTGCCGGCGAAGCCGAGACCTTGCGCAGCGGCCTGCTCCCGGATGTTTTCCAGCGTCCGGGCAGCGGTTGAATCACTAAGGGTAACGGACATGAATTCGGTCTCCTGAGTCTGCCAAAGGCACGATCGCTCGATGAACCGCGCATCGATCCGAGGAGCTTAGCGGCCGGCAACTTCGGCGCTAACCAAGAAAAACGTCAATGCAAATCAGCGCGAAGCGTCGGCGGGGGCGCGCGGCAGAGACCCTGATCCGGTCCCGACATCGTTTCCCCGGGGCCGGTCCGCTTGATAAGGTGGGGGCTGATCCGCTGATCAAGACCGGAAAAGATGCCTACCCTCGACACGATGCCGCCTGCGTTGTCCGACGCGCAGCGGGCGGCGTTGGACATGCTGATGTCACGCCATTCCCCGTGGCCGCTGACCGAGCCGGCGCCGTCCGCGCCGGAACTCGACCTGGTGTTCCAGGCGGCGCTGCGCGCGCCCGACCACGGACAGTTGCGTCCGTGGCGCTTCATCGTCATCCGCGGCGACGCCCGTCACGCGCTCGCGAAGGTGTTCGCCCGGGCGGCTCGCGCGAGGGACCCGGACGGCAACGCCGAACGCTTCGCGAGCAAGGCGCTGTCGGCGCCCGTGCTGATCGCGCTGGGCGTCAGGATCGTCCATGGACACAAGGTACCGGCGAGCGAGCAGGTGCTGGCGGTCGGCGCCGGCGTGATGAACATGCTGAACGCGTTGCACGTGCTGGGCTATGGCGGGTTCTGGGCATCGGGACTGAACAGCAGGGACCCGCTGGTGCGACGTGAGCTGGGACTCGATGCCGGGGACGAACTGATCGGCTTCCTGTACGTCGGCACGCCGAAGGACCGCTCGGACCGCGGCGCTGCGCGACCCGATCCGGACGCCTGCGTCAGCGAATGGACGGGGCCGGCCGCACCCTGAGAACCCGGGTCGGCCCGGTTCGATAGAATCGCCGCTTCACCCACGCCCGCTCATCCGAATGCCGTCCGACCCTCCAGCAAACGTCGACGATCGGCCTCGCGCCTTCGCCGCCCTGTATCACCGCGGCTACCGCCCGTTCCTGGTCGGCAACGTCCTGACGATGACGGCCGACTCGGTCGAGCACGTGATCAGCTACTGGGTCATGCACGAGCGCTTCGAATCGGCGGCGCTCGGGGGCTTCGCGGTGATTTCGCACTGGGTGCCGTACCTGCTGCTGTCGGTGTGGTCCGGATCGATGGCCGACCGCTTCGACGCGCGGCGGATGATCCAGCTCGGCATGGCGCTGTTCATGTTCGTATCGCTGGCCTGGGCGATGCTGATCATGACCGACACGCTGCAGATGTGGCATGCGATGGTGCTGCTGGTGCTGCACGGCATCGCCGGCGTGTTCTGGTCGCCGCCGTCGCAGGTGCTGATCCATGACATCGTCGGTGCCAAGGATCTGCAAAGCGCGGTGCGGCTGAACGCCACCGGCCGTTGGCTCGGCCTGCTGGCGGGGCCGGCCGTCGGTGCCGCCTTCCTGCTGCTGTTCGGGCCGGCATGGGGCCTGGTCGTCAATGCGGCCGTCTACCTGCCGCTGACGCTGTGGCTGTGGAAGGCGCCTTATGGTCCGAAGTTCCGACAGGGCGATGCACCGCCGCCGCGCGCGGTGCGCGGATTCGCCGATATCTTCGCGACGCTGCGCGAGGTGCGTGGCCTGCCGGTGGTCGCATCGATGGTGCTGCTGGCCGGCGGCGCGTCGCTGTTCATCGGCAACGCCTACCAGGCGCAGATGCCGGCCTTCGCGCACGACCTCGGCCATGGGCACCTGGACTTCACGTACAGCGCGCTGATCGGCGCCGATGCGGCCGGCGCGCTGCTGGCCGGCATCCTGCTCGAAAGCCGCGGTCTGCTGCCGCCGTCGCCGCGCACCGCGTTCATGCTGGCGATGATCTGGTGCGTCGCGATCGCCGGTTTCGCGATGTCGTCGTCGCTGCCGCTGGCGATGGCGCTGCTGTTCGTCGCCGGCTTCGTCGAACTGTCGTTCGGGGCAATGGCGCAGACGCTCGTGCAGATCCATGCGCCGGCGGGCAGCCGCGGCCGGATCATCGGCGTCTACAACATGTCGGCGTTGGGCTTGCGATCGTTTTCCGGCGTGACCGTCGGCCTCGTCGGCGGCGCACTCGGCATCCACGCATCGTTGGCGCTGGCGGCCACCGCGATGCTGATCTACATCATCGCGATGCGGACGTGGCTGAGGGCGGCGCGGTGACCGGGGATCGCGATGACGCGCTGGGGGGCGGATAGCGGATCAGCCCGATCCCGGCCGGTGCGCCGCCCCCCGGCGTGGCGATCACCGTGCCGGAAGCCGGAAGCGGGAAGCGCGCGGGGCGGTATCGGCGTACCGAGCGGCTTCATGATCGGGAAGCGAGGCAACCCCAGAAGGTTTTCTTCATGAACGTATCCATCGGGGTTTGCTGGTCGGGTCCATAGATCCGTCTCGCGGTCGCCTCGATCAGCGCGCGCGGGTAGACCTTCTCGTTCGGCAGCTTGCGCGCGGTACGGGCCACGGCCTGCTCCTCGGTCGCGCTCATCGATTTGTCCACCATGATGAAGAAGGCGATGTCGGTCTGGGCGAAGCACAGGCGCTTGTCTTCCCGCGTACTCTCGGTCGCCAGGCGTTCCCGCTGCGTGCAAGCGGTCAACGTGTCGGCCGCATAGTCGGCGTAGTGCCGGATCTGGCCGCTGTCGACACCTTCGAACATCTTTTCGACGATCTGCCGCGCTTCTGGGTCGGGGGTGCGGCCCAGGTACGACAGCACCTCGGCCTTGTCGCGCTTGGTGAGCAGCATGTATTGCCGGCCCGCGTTCAGCGCGAGGAAGCCTTCGGTCTCGCAGAGCCGGAACGTGGCGACCTGCAGTTGCTTGGCGGTGGAAGCGGGCGGCGGGGAAGTTTTGGGGGGCGGCTGGGTGCAGGCGGTCACCAGCGTCGCCATGGCTGAAACCGCCACGAGTGCGAAGCGCATCGATGTCCCTTCGTGTGATCGACGTTGTCCACGTCAGGCGATCCCGTACCGCAACGCTCACACGGTGCGAGCGGCGGCCTCCTGTACGGGCTGACGGCGTCGTGGACTCCGTCCACGCGCAGCATGAACGTCGATCGCCTGGCGGCCTCCTGACGGTACGGCCAGGGCACGAAAGTTTCGAATTTGCCCTGTCGTGCCGATGCGTGCGGCCGCCATGCTGCCGATCGGTATCGTCGCGGCTGCTTAGAGCAGGCCTTCGGCCTTCATCGCCGCCTGCACGGCCGGCCGGGCGGCGACACGCTCGCGGTACGCCACCAGGTTCTTCAGGCCGCTGATGTCGATGTTCATCGGCTTGGTCCAGTTGCTGACGGTGAACAGGTAGCCGTCGGCGACGGTGAAGTCGTCGCCCATCAGGTAGTTCTTGCCGGCCAGTTCGCCATCGACCCAGGTCAGGCGTTCGACCAGCTTGGCCTTGAACGCGGCCTTGACGTCGTCGCCGAACGCGGGATTGAACAGCGGGCTGAAGCCCTTGTGCAGCTCGGTGCCGATGAAGTTGAGCCAGCTCTGCAACTGGTAGCGCGCAAGGCTGCCGTTGAGCGGCGCCAGCTTCTTGGCGGGCGCCTGGTCGGCGATGTACTGCACGATGGCCGGGCCTTCGCGCAGGCCGGTGCCGTCGTCCAGCACCAGGTAGGGCACGTAGCCGAGCGGGTTGACTTTGCGGTAGTCGGAGCCGTCGGGCAGCACCTTGGTCTTCGTGGGGGCCAGGACGGCCTCGTACTTCAGGCCGGATTCCTCCAGCGCGATGTGCGGCGAGAGCGAGCAGGCGCCGGGGGAGTAGAAGAGCTTCATGTCCAGTGTCCTTGCGGTGATGAAAGCCGGACAAGTATTGCAGCAATTGCTGTCGGTTGTCGGCACACGTTGTCGGCTACCGCGTGATGCGGATCGATATCGTCGCGACGGGGACGTGGCCCGGGGCGGCGCGCTGATCATCAGCGCGCCGGCCGGTGATCAATTGCGGCCCTGACATCGATGCGCGCGTAGCGCGGCGCGGGCGGCCTGTGCCTTGTCGGGGTCCAGAGGAATCGCGGCAACGGACGAGACGTTGGCGGGGGCCGGTGATGCATCCGCGCCTGCTTGCGCATTCGCGTCTGTCTTCGGCCCATCCTTGCGCCGTGCGTCGTCGTGCGATGCCCGCAGATTGCGTCCCGGGACGTTCGCGTAGCGCAGGCAATCGTCGTCATCGATGGCGGCCCTCGCTTCATCGAGCAGCCGGGCCAGACGCTCGATCGTTACGTGTCGCGTGTCCTTGTGGTTCCACCGCGCGATGAAGTCGGCGCAGTCGGGTAATGCCGGCGAAGGCGGAGAATCGCTCGAAGAGGGAGACATCGCGTAACTCCTTCGGCCTCGATGTCGGAAGGGGCGAATGCGTGCGGCGCGAATCCGTGCATTCCCTTTCGACATTGAGCACCATGCGCGTCATTCCGGCCATCGGCCGGGGCCTACATGCGCGTCCGTGGATGTCCCACGCGCGCGCCGTTTCGTCTCTCGAGGGCGAAACGTTCGCCGCGCGCCCCGTCGGGACGCGCGCGCAGGGTTACCGTTCAGCCAGCCGCGGGCGGCGGTTGCCGGACCAGCATTACCGGCACCGACGCGATGCGTGCCAGATTCTCGGCATCGCTGCCGATCAGCAAGCGCTCGATGCCGCGCCGACCGTGCGTGCCGAGGACGATCAGATCGCATCGGTCGTGCTCGGCCTGTCGCGCGATCAGGTCGGCGACGCGTTCCCCGTGGTTCTCGATCATCACGTTGTCCACGATCACGCCGGACTTCCGCAACTGGCGGGCCGCGTCCTCGAGCCAACCCTTGCCGGAACGCAGCAGGGCCGGGCGCACGTCCTGGATATAGACGGACGGGCGCGCATAGCCGTTGCGGTAGCTCTGGTCGTCGACGACGTGCAGCAGCACGATCCGCGCGCGGCACAACCGTGCGATCGCGGCGGCGTGGTCCAGGGCCAGGCGCGAGGTGTCGCTGCCATCGATGGGGACGAGGATCTTCTGGTACATCGCGTGGGCGGCGGCGTTCGCGGACCCGGAGATCCCGCGGCGAACACGTACCGCTCGGGAGATTGATACATTGATGATTGTGGACGCGGGTCGAGGCGGGGAGAAGCCATGCGGGTGCCGTGGCTTGCGGCAGATCAAGACGACGGCGACCGCTGGCGGAGGACTGGTCTTCGCCATGGCGAACCGCTGGCGCAGGGGGGACAATGCCCTCATGCCGGGAGGTGAGGCACGCGAGTCGTGACGATCCTGGAAGCGCGTGTGGGTCGTAGGGGCATCTCTTGGGCGCGCATGACTCCAACAGGGACTTTGCAATGGACGCCATGATTCTCGAAGCGCCCGGCCGGCCGCTGCGTCGGGTGGCGCTGTCCGATCCGCAGCCTGGTGCGGGCCAGCTTCGCATCCGCGTATCCGCCTGCGGGGTCTGCCGTACCGATCTGCATGTCGTCGATGGCGAGCTGCCGCATCCTCGCCTGCCGATCATCCCGGGCCACGAGATCGTCGGCCGGGTCGATGCCGTCGGCCCCGGCGTGCCGGCCTCGCGGATCGGCGAGCGCGTCGGCGTGCCGTGGCTGGGCCACACTTGCGGCGTCTGTCCTTATTGCCAGGGCGGGCAGGAGAACCTTTGCGACGACCCGGGTTTTACCGGCTACACGCTGAACGGCGGTTATGCCACGGCTGCGGTGGCCGATGCGCGCCATGCGTTCGCGTTGGGTGAAGAGGGCGACGACATCTCGCTGGCGCCGCTGCTGTGCGCCGGGTTGATCGGCTGGCGCGCGTTGTCGATCGCCGGGCGGGGTAAGCGCTTGGGGCTCTACGGCTTCGGTGCGGCGGCGCACATCATCGCGCAGGTCGCGCGCTGGCAGGGCCGGACGGTGTTCGCGTTCACGCGGCCCGGCGATGCGGCATCGGCCGCGTTCGCACGTTCGCTGGGGGCGGCGTGGGCCGGCGGCTCCGACGAAGCGCCGCCCGAACCGCTCGATGCGGCCATCCTGTTCGCGCCGGTCGGCGCGCTGGTGCCCGTGGCGCTAAGGGCCGTGCGCAAGGGCGGGCGCGTCGTCTGCGCCGGCATCCACATGAGCGACATCCCGAGCTTTCCGTATTCGCTGCTGTGGGAAGAGCGCCAGATCGTGTCGGTGGCCAACTTGACACGACAGGACGGCCTCGACTTCCTGGCCGTCGCGCCGCAGGTGGGCATCGTCACGAAGACGACGACGTATCCGCTCGGTGATGCGAATCGCGCGCTCGACGATCTGCGGGCGGGGCGCTTCGATGGCGCGGCGGTGCTGGTGCCGGACCCGCCGGACCAGAGTGGTGGTCAGTGAGCGCGGAGAGCGAAGTCGGTCGCCCAGGTCTCATGACGCACCGAACGCTGGTTGGTCGCCGCGCGCGGCGGCATGTGGTGCGTCATCGGTCCTCAGTTGCTCGTCATTGGCTGTCGGCCGAGGCGTCGAACGCCAGCCGCAGCGCATGCTCGCGGACGTCGCGGGGCCATGCGGCGAGCAGGTCGCGGAGCCTGGCCGGCTCGTTCGCGAACAGCGCCCGTGTCGCTTCCTCGTAGCCAGGCAGGTTGCCTGCGACCGCCAGCATGAAGTGATAGGCCCGCTCCTGAGCTTGGCGGAGCTTGTCCTTGTCGCCGCTGGCACGCCGTGCGTCTTCGACCAGTTTCCTGAGCGCCACCGATGCGCCGCCGGGCTGCGCGGCCAGCCACTCCCAATGGCGCGGGAGCAGCGTGACTTCTCGCGCAACGACGCCCAGTTTTGGGCGTCCGCGGCCACGGGAGGGGGCGGCGCCCGACGATCGTTCGGCGTGATCGGCGAACACGGTGTCGTCGAATGCGGTTTCAGCAATCGCCGCGGCGTCGAGCCGCGCGGCGATCTCGGCGTCCGTGCCTCGGGTGTCGACGTCGATCGAACGCCCCGTTTCGTCATCGAAGGTCAGCACCGGGCCGGCCGCATGGCTGTCGAGCGCTTGCTTGACGGCCAGTGCGTTGGCAAGCAGTGCGCCCGTGGCGATGCGGCGGTGGCCGTCGAAGCTGGTGTACGAGGGGGGAGTAAGGTGTGTCATGGCGGGCAGCGGTCGAGAGATGGAGAATTAAATAATACCCGGGTATAAATTGATCGTCAATATAATCCGGGTAAAATTTAACCTGTCGCCGCTACCCGACCTCATGGTCATCGGCATGACGGTCGCGCGGAACGCGCAACCCACGCCGCATGCATGACCCAGGCGCTCAGCCCTTCTTCGGCCTGTCGCCCACCGGCGCGCCGGCCTTCTTCCAGGCGCCGAAGCCACCGTGGATGTGCCCGACCTGCGCCACGCCCATGTCCTGCATCGTCTTGGTCGCCAGCGCCGAGCGCCAGCCGCCGGCGCAGAACACCACGAAGCGCTTGTTCTCGCCGAACAGCGGTTTGTAGTACGGGCTCTCGGCGTCGACCCAGAACTCGAGCATGCCGCGCGGGGCATGGAAGGCCCCGGGGATCGCGCCGTCGCGTTCCAGCTCGCGCACGTCGCGGATGTCGATGAACTGCACGTCGTCTTGGCCGTACAGCTCGCGCGCCTCGTCGAGGCTGTAGGTGACGATCTCGGCGAGGGCTTCGTCGACCATCGATTTCACGGTTTTCTTCATGCGGTCTCCTGGGGGGTCTGTGGTCTACGGGCAAGTGTACGGGTACCGCTACCTGCCGTTTCGATCAATATACATGCGCGATATATCCGGAGGGCCTGCTGACGCTAAGGTCGAACCCGCATGAAGCCCACCCGCCACCCCGGACGCACGAAGCTTCGAGCGGATGCACCCACCGTCGCTCGCTTCCGGGCCGAACAGCCCGCCGAACTGATCGCCCTCGTCGCGGGTTATGCGCAGGGCTGCAAACGTCGTACTGAATTTCGGCGGACACCGGCAGCCGCCCGCCCATCGAGTACCCGCACAGGAACACAGGGGCACGACATGGCACTACCGCCCGGCTCATCCATGTAGCCGATTGCCCGCAGTGCTAGACTGTATGAATATACAGTCATACATCACGGGGCGCCTTCTGGCCTGCGAGCGCAGATTATCTTCTCTGAAGCTCGTATTTCCATGGAAATTGCGGACGCGGCGGATATTCGTCAAAGGCTTTCAGTTCTCGATCGTGTATCGAGTTGAACGGGTAGAGATTGTCATATTCACGGTAGCGCATTTCAAACGGCGACCCACGCACTGGAGGCGTCGAAGGTGATGCATGACAGATCGCTGCAGCGGCACTTGACCCAGTCGCCCGCACGCCGCGGCACGCGGTCGCCTGCCTCCAGTGCCGCTGAGCTCAGCAGTTATGCAGTCACTTCAAGCCTACCGCTATGAACTGACCATAAGGCAACCGCGCCATATCCCGACACTACCCAAATGCACCTGTCAAGTGAGCGGCTCGTGACGTATTCGCGTCCTTCCGCATTCGGAGAGTATTTTGTCGAGCAGCGGCCTGGCCGAGATCCGGTGGGTTGCGGGCGTCGGTATCGAGACGATATTGTCTCGGAGGTACCGACCATGTCCTTTCGCCTGAAACTCGCCTCTCTGCCCGCCGATGCCGCGACGTACCGGGCGCTGCAGTTCGTGTCGCTCTGGCGTGACGAGCATGGTGCAACGACGCGAAGCGTTGATCCCGTGCTCAGCCCGATGGTCGGCACGCACATTGAATATGGTGCCTTGTTCGCCTACCTCGTGCGGCGATTTGGTCCTCCGAACGCTCGATGCGATGCCGAGCACTTGGCTCGCTATGTCCTCGCCACGCCGCGGCCGGACATGTTCCTCATTATCGAGCCAACGATTGAAGGACGGACGGCCGAGGTGTTCTCGTTCGTCGTTCCCCCGGTGGTGAGGGCTTCCTGCGACCGCTATGGCCTTCGTCTCGCGGCCAAGTCCGCGCAAAAGCGGCCTGCGCTCGCGGCTCGCCCGCAGCATCTTCGGCAGTGGGCCGACGACGACCCGCTAAGACCGTACGCACTGGCCGCGGCTCGCACCCTGCAGGCCCTGCAGACTCCGGTATCACTGGGCGAGGAGGGTGCGATCGACATCTTTGGTCCGATGCCGCGAACTGTTCGCGCGCTGAGGCCGGCGTATGTGGGTTGGCATCATGACGGCGCCGTCATACCGGGGCATCGCCTTGCACGACGCCGCGCACCACGATGAACGAGACACCCGGCGTGCCTGCCGGCCAGGGAAGCACGGGCGATCAGCGACAGACTGCGGGCGATACCAATGTCTGGCGCTCGATCAGCCGGCGTGTGCTTCGCCGTGGCTGACCTCGATTCCGCGAGACTGGAAGTACGAACACGCGGCTTGCAGTTCCTCGTCGGTGGCGGTCAGCGTGACCGTGCTGGTCGACTGGGGCCACATGCCGTGTGGGGTCGGTCCTCTTTGCCTTCAGGGCCGGATAGGTGAGTTCGCCATGTTACTCATAGAGCGTGTATCCATAAAGCGTGGCTTCATCAGGTGTGTCCCGTTAGTGTCCAGCCCCGAGGCAGCAAAGCGATGGAACTGGACTACGACCCCCTCAAGCGATTCGGACGGCACCTCGCAGCGCAGCGGCGCTCCCAGGGCATGTCCCAGGAACGCTTGGCGCTGGAGAGTGGCTTGGCGCGCAGCTACGTGAGCGCGGTCGAACGTGGATTGCGCAACGTGTCGCTGAAGAATATCTGTCTCCTCGCTGAGACGCTTGATGTGCCTCCGGCCCGCCTGCTCGAATTTTCGACTGCGCCTGGGGCGGACGACTCCGCCTGACTATCGCGGGGATGCGCCTCGGGCGCCAAGAAGGGCCGCCCGCCGCATGAAGCCTTCACCGCGTGCTCGTGAACCCGCGAGCGCAGAGCATCAACATTCCGCTGGCACCGCGTGAAATCGAAGTGCTGAAGCGGGCGTCTGATGGCAAGACCAGCGAAGACATCGCGGCGATCCTGACGATCAGCGAGGATACGGTGAAGTTTCACGCCCGAAACTTCGTCAGCAAGCTCCAGGCAACCGACCCGATGCACGCGGTGGTTCGCGCAGTGTTGCTGGGGCTTCCGACTTGAGGCGTGACCGAGATTCACGCTTCGACGGCGAGCGGATAAACACCGCGCCCATTCGTGCGTCTTCCCAAGTAGAGGGGCACGCCGCCGACTTCCCGACGGCGACGGCACTGATCAGGGGATACAGACATGCCTGACCTTGCGCGCAAGTTCTGCGATCCGGATTTCGATGACGCGCTGCGTCTGTTCGTCGCGATGCACGACGAGCCGTCGAACCGCACGGCAAGAGCACTCGTGAAATGGCTCGCCGAGTGTCCCAGTCACGTCCGTGTCTTCGACGCCGTCCTGACGATCTAGGCGCTGGCGGGCGGGGGGCTCGCGAAGCGCCTCAATCACTCGATCTCCGGAGTGTCGACGGCGATCCAGCAGATGCTGGATGGTGGGCGGTACTGGGATCGAACCAGTGACCCCAGCCGTGTGAAGGCTGTGCTCTACCCCTGAGCTAACCGCCCGAAGCGCGAGAGTATAGAGCACTTCTGCCATTCAGGTAAATTGCGGCTTCGTCTCGTCGCCGACTCACCACCCCGATGACTGCTTCTTCCTCCCCGACCGACCAGCCGGTCAGCGTCGCGTTCCTGTATCGCGAGCTGTGGCGCTATGGTGCGGGCATGCATGGCGTGCTGGTCTGGGCGCTGCTGCTGCTGTTCGCGTCGCAGCTGCTGAAGCTGGCGGTGCCGTACTTCGCCGGGCAGGCGATCAATGCGATCCAGGGCGGGGGCGTCCAGGCACTCGGCCAGGCCGGCGGGTTGCTGGCTGCGATGTTCGGCGTGACGCTGGCGAGCTGGGCGTTGCACGGTCCAGGGCGGATCATGGAGCGCAACGTGGCGCTGCGCGTGCGCAGTCGATTGTCCGAATCGTTGCTGGCGCGTCTGCTCGATGCCCCGCTGGCCTGGCATGAAGCCCGCCATTCAGCCGAAACCGCGCATCGGATGCACCAGAGCGCCAACGCGCTGTACGACTTCGCGCAGAGCCAGTTCGTCTACCTGCAGAACGCGGTGCGGCTGGTCGGCCCCATCGTGGCGCTGTGCCTGATCGCCTGGCAGGTGGGGGCGGCGGCGGTGATCGGTTTCGCCGCGCTGGGCGGGCTGATCGTGCTGTTCGATCGCCGGATGATGACGCTGGCCGCGCAGGAGAATCATGCCGAACGGCGCCTGTCGGCGGTGACGCTCGAAGCGCTGGGCAACGTGCTGTCGGTGTTTTCGCTGCGTCGCTCGCCGGGGATGATCCAGCGCGTGATGGATCACCTGGCCAAGGTATTCGCGCCGCTGCGTGGGGCGATCGTGCTGAACGAGGCCAAGTGGTGCAGCGTGGACGTGCTGTCGACGCTGTTGTGGTGCCTGCTGGTGGCGTTCTATGCGTGGCTGGCGGTGTACGGGCCGCTGGCCGGCGTCGTGTCGGCGGCGGGCAGCATTCCGCCGAGTCCCGGCCAGCCGGGTAGTACGCCGGGGAGCGTTCCGTCGGCGTTGCCGCTGGGCAACGTCTACATGGTCTACGAATACGCGCTGCAGGCCGGCAGCGTGATTACCGCGATCGCCGCGCACTTCCAGTCGCTGGCGCGCCAGCGCACCGATTTCGCGAGCGCGGCGCCGATCCTGTCGATCGAGTCGGGGAATCGTCCGCCGGCGCTGGTTCCGTCGGGGTGGCAGGCGATCACGCTGAGCGGCTGGCGCTTCCATCACCGCTCGGCCCGCGGCGACGCGCCGTCACTCGATGGCGTGACCCTGACGCTGCGGCGCGGCCGGCGTTATGCGTTGATCGGGCCCAGCGGATCGGGCAAGAGCACGCTGCTGCGCCTGCTGTCCGGCCTGGACGCGCCCGAGCAGGGCGGCCTGGCGATCGACGGGCAGGCGGTGCTGCCGGCGCGAATCCCGACCGAGCTGGCGCGCTGCACGACGCTGATCCCGCAGACCGCCGAGATCTTCGAGGGCACGCTGCGCGAGAACCTGTTGCTGGGCGCCGCGATCGACGATGCGCGGCTGCCGGTCGCGCTGCAGGCGGCCTGCGCGGAATCCTTCGTCGCCGGGCTGCCGCAGGGCCTGGATACGTTCGTCGCCGAGGGCGGCTCGAACTGGTCGGGCGGGCAGCGCCAGCGGGTCGCGCTGGCGCGGGGCATCCTGGCGGCCGAGGGGAGCGCGATGCTGCTGCTGGACGAGCCGACCAGCAGCCTGGACCCGGAAACCGAGCGGCAGGTCTACCTGCGGATGTTCGCCCACTTCGCTGATGCCTGCGTCGTGTCGTCGGTCCATCGATTGAACCTGCTCGACACGTTCGACGAGGTGATCCTGATGCAGGCGGGGCGCGTGGTCGATGCGGGCAGCGTGGTCGATCTGGCGATCCGCTCGCCGCTGTTCCGCGATCTGCTGGCGGCGCAGGGGGCGGGGCAACTCGCGAATCCTCCGGGAGGTGATGCGCGGCGCGCCGAAGCCGGCCGCGCTGGTGCGGGCCGGATCGATGCCGGCCGGCCCGAAGCCGGCGGAGCGGATTCGAGGCGCACGCCGAACGCGTAAAATACCGTCCTCCACCGACCTCGCGCGTCGGGACGTGCGTATCGCGGGCCAGAGGCCATGTCGTCGCGTGGCCGCGCGCCTTCCGCTTCCGTTCCATGACTTCGACCCCCACTGCTCCCTCGACTCCCTCCGTCGTGCGCACGCGTTTCGCGCCGAGCCCGACCGGCTTCCTGCACATCGGCGGCGCGCGTACCGCGTTGTTCTCGTGGGCCTACGCCCGCCATTTCGGCGGGGAGTTCGTGCTGCGCATCGAGGACACCGACGTCGAGCGCTCGACGCCCGAAGCGGTCGAAGCGATCCTGCAAGGGATGGCGTGGCTCGATCTGGCGCATGACGAAGGGCCGTACTACCAGATGCGCCGGATGGATCGCTATCGCGAGGTCATCGGCCAGATGCTCGCCGACGGGCGCGCTTATCACTGCTATTGCACGCCGGCCGAGCTGGACGCGATGCGCGAGGCGCAGCGCGCCCAGGGCCTGAAGCCGCGCTACGACGGACGGTGGCGGCCCGAGAACGCGGTCGGCCGTACGCCGCCGGCCGACGTCCGGCCCGTCGTGCGGTTCCGCAATCCGGTCGACGGGAGCGTCACCTGGAACGACCTCGTCAAGGGGCCGATCACGTTCGCCAACGCCGAGCTCGACGACCTGATCATCGCGCGCTCGGACGGCACGCCGACGTACAACTTCTGCGTGGTCGTCGATGACTGGGACATGCGGATCACCCATGTGATCCGCGGCGACGACCACGTCAACAATACGCCGCGACAGATCAACATCCTGGCGGCGCTGGGCGCCGCGGTGCCCGCGTACGGCCATGTGCCGATGATCCACGGGCCGGACGGCCAGAAGCTGTCCAAGCGCCACGGTGCGGTCTCGGTCATGCAGTACGACGACGATGGCTACCTGCCCGAGGCGATCATCAACTACCTGGCGCGGCTGGGCTGGAGCCACGGCGACGACGAGATCTTCTCGCGCGAGCAGCTGGTCGCCTGGTTCGACGGCAGCCATCTGTCGCACTCGCCGTCGCAGTTCGACGTCGAGAAGCTCAAATGGCTGAACAACCAGTACCTGCGCCAGTGCGCGGACGCCGATCTGGCGGCGCGCGTCGCGCCTCGGCTGGCGCGTCGCGGTGTCGATCCCGCGGCGCTGGGCGTCGACGTGGCCGCGGCGTGCGCGCTGTTCAAGGATCGCGCGCAGACGCTGGAGGAACTGGCTGACGGCGTCGCGATGCTGCTGGCGTCGCCCGAGCCGTCGCCGCAGGACCTGGCCACGCACCTGCAACCAGTATCGCGCCAGGCGTTGGCCGATTTCGCCGACGCGATCGCGTCGATCGACTGGCAGCGGGATGCGATCAACGCGGCGATCAAGGCGACGGTGGCCGCGCACAAGCTGAAGATGCCGCAGTTCGGCCTGCCGGCGCGCCTCGTCGTCTTCGGGCGCACGCAGACGCCGTCGATCGATGCGGTGCTCGCGTTGCTGCCGCGCGACGAGGTCGTCGCCCGGATCAGGCGCCACGTCTGATCGATGACGCCAGTGCCAGCTGGCCGCCCCCATGGATGGGGGCGCCGCGAGTGTCATCGTCGCCGGTCGTGCACGACACCGTGCTGTGACCGGCACAGGTTCTGACCTCGCGATGGCAGCCCACCCCCCTTTCGATGAGCCCGTCGATCCCGTCGCCGCCGCGCCGGCGGGTGCGGTCGTGGGCACCGTGCGCGCGCAGCCGCTGGTCGTCTCCCGGGCCGGTGGCCGCGACCTGCGGCTGGACTTCTTTCGCGGCATGGCGTTGTGGCTGATCTTCATCGACCACGTGCCGTCGAGCCGGGTCGCGGATTGGACGCTGCGCAACTTCGGCTTCAGCGACGCGACCGAGATCTTCGTGTTCATCGCCGGGTATTCGTCATACCTCGTCTATTCGCGGTTGCTGAGCAAGTCGGGGTTCGGCTTCATGTCCGCGACAGTGCTGCGCCGCTGTTGGCAGCTCTACATCGCCCACGTCGTGCTATGCGTGTGCTTCGTCGCGCAGATCGCCTATGTCGCCGGGCATTTCGACAATCCGATGTACATCGAGGAGTTGAACGTCGCGCGCGTGATCGAGCATCCGGACGTCGCGTTGATCGACATCCTGTTGCTGTACCTGCGGCCGGTCAATCTCGATGTGCTGCCGCTCTATGCGGCGTTGATGCTGGTCGCGCCGCTGGTGATCGCGGGCCTGGCGCGCTGGCCGACGGCCACGTTGGCGGTGTCGGCGGTGCTGTATGCGGGCGCGCAGTGGCAGGGCTGGGCGTGGCCGATCTACGCCGATGGGGATCGTTGGTTCTTCAATCCGGTCGGCTGGCAGTTCCTGTACGTGATCGGAGCGTGGTGCGCCGCGGCGGCGCCCGGTTATGCGGCGCTGGTCCGGCCGAGGCGCTGGGTCGTGGGCCTGGCCATCGGGTATCTGATGTTCGGGTGCTGGGTGGCGCTGAGCTGGCGGTATCCGGTGCTCGAAGCGACCGTGCCGAACTGGCTCGGCACCGTGCTGTATCCAATCGACAAGACCAACCTCGACGTCCTGCGTCTGTCGCATTTCCTGGCAATCGCTTATCTGGTGCGGTGGCTGGTGCCGCGCGATGCGGCGTTCATGCGGCATCCCGTCTGGCGGCCGATGGTGCTGTGCGGGCAGAATTCACTGAACGTGTTCTGCCTG
Source organism: Pseudomonadota bacterium (assembly GCA_029779435.1). Taxonomy (GTDB): domain Bacteria; phylum Pseudomonadota; class Gammaproteobacteria; order Burkholderiales; family Burkholderiaceae_E; genus JAKPAM01. The sequence continues at coordinate 55,092 of JAKPAM010000284.1, forward strand.
GGGATTTATCTGTCGTTCGCTGCGCACATCGTGCTCGTGCAGTATGACGATGGCATGCCGGCACAGATCGGGGTGGTGCTGGTCGGGCTGGTCGCGATGACGTTGCTGGCGTCACTCACCGGCTGGTATCGGAGCCGTGCGCGTGTCCCGGGTTGATACGCTCGGGGTCGGCGCGCCCCGGGTCGGCGTTCCCAGGGCTGACGCGCCCCGGGCTGACGTGCCCCGGGCTGGCGCGCCGCGGGCTGACGTGCCCCGGGCGAACCTGCCCAGGATAGTCGCTCATCGGGCCAAGGCGCCCGTGCGGGAGACACGAACAGGAGGTGATGCGGCGATGCAGGGCAGACCGACACCCGGCCGGCCGGGCCGGCTCGAAACCGGTGCCGTCGCCGTGCGGTGCGCGAAGGCCGGCTTCGGGCCGCCCGGATCGGCAAGCCGGGCGTGGCGCTTTCTCGTGCTCCAGGCCATCGTGATCATGACCATCGCCTGCTGGGTCGCGGGGGTTCGGGCGCAGCCCGTCGTGCCGGACGCGGGGCGAGGGGATGCATGGCTCGACCAGGCGTGCCCGGTGCCCGATGAACTCCAGTATTCGGAAGCAGAGCTGCCCCGGCTTGCCGCCCACCTCGATCCGGGGCGGATGGCCGACTCGCCCGTTCCGATCGTCGTCGTCGGCGCGGGCTCCAGCGCCGGGGCCGGGCTCGCCTCGCCGGACGACGCGTATCCGGCGCGACTGAAGGACGAGCTGCGGCATCGGTTCCCGGGGCTGTCGTTCGACGTGCGCGTGCTGGCGCGGCGAGGGGACAGGGTGGCCGACATGCTGCGCCGGCTGCGGGCCGAAGTCATCCCGCGCAGGCCGGCGCTGGTGGTCTGGCAGATCGGCGCGGCCGACGCGGTCAGCGGCGTCCCGATCAATGCGTTCGGCCGGCAGGTCAGCCAGGGCATCGAGCTGCTGCACGGCGCCGGCATCGACCTGGTGCTGCTGGACATGCAATACAACCCGTTCACCGACATGCTGATCAACGCCCGCGAGTACCGCGGCTACGTCCGCTGGATCGCCAAGCGCGACAAGGTGCCGCTGCTGCGCCGGTACGAGATGATGGAATCCTGGGCGGAGCAGGAATTGATCGATCTTTCGTCGCGCGATGCCGGCGTCCGCGTCCGGACGGCGCAGACGGTTCACGCGTGCGTGGCGGGGCGGCTCGCGCAGTTGATCCGGCGCGTCGTCGACGCCACGCCGCGCTAACAGGTCCGGTCTGTAGAATTCCAATGCCGGACAACCGCCAGCCGGAAATGCCATCGCACCGGTGAGCGTCCGGTTCTTGGCGTCCGAGTCGTTTCACCCGTCAGGCGGGTTGCTGCAGCAGATCATCAGGAG
>JAKPAM010000017.1 GCA_029779435.1 Pseudomonadota bacterium
TGTTGCGGCGCCCGCGGGTTTTAAGCCGCGAGAGCGAAACGCTCGTCGTTGGCGTTTACTAGTTTGCCAATGGATTAACGAGGAAAAGGCGCCTCGGCATGCCCTGTGCCGCTTCGCTACCCACGTCGAAACCAGGTCGGCCCCGGTGTTCGTGCAGTTGCTGTGCTGCGCAAGCAGCGCGGTGAACGAGCCGCGCTGATCCGTAATTGTAGTCGATCGCCCGGATTTCAAGGGGCGGTGGGGGGAATTGCCCAATGGTCGGCGAGGTGCGCTACTCTTGAGTAGGACCCGCGGGACACATCCGTCCGACGGTCCGTTCAACCCCGGCACGCCCGACCCGGCCCGATCTGCGGCGCACGGCGGCCCCCACTCGAAGGAGACACAGGATGAAGAGGCGACAGGCGATCACGACGATCGCATCGATGGCGGCGCTCGGCGTTGCGCCCTACGTGCGCGCGCAGAGCGGCGCCTACCCGAACAAGCCGATCAAGTTCATCGTGCCGTTCACGGCCGGCAGCGGCGCCGACAGCGGCTCGCGCGTGTACGGTGAGATGCTGTCGAAGGTGCTCGGTCAGACGATCGTCGTCGAGAACCGCCCCGGGGCCAGCGGGCTGATCGCGATCCAGGCGGTCAAGAGCGCACCGGCCGACGGCTACACGTTCTTCGTGGGCACCAACACGCCGATGTGCATCCTGCCGATCATGAACAAGAGCCTGCCCTACGATCCGTTCAAGGACTTCCGGCCGGTGCATGGCTTCGGCATCGGCGTCGCCGCGTTCGTGGTCAAGGGCGATTCGCCGCACAAGTCGCTCCCGGATCTGGTCGCCGCCGTCAAGCGCGAGAAGCGTCCGCTCAACATCGGCAACTACTCCGACGGCTACATGCTGATCGCTGCCTGGCTGGGGCTGGCCGCCGGCGTCGAGGTGAGCCACGTGCCGTACAAGGGCGGCGCGCAGCTGCAGAACGACGTGATGGGCGGAACGCTGGAGTTCGGCCTGAACGACCTGGGCGGCGTGATCACGCACATCAAGGACGGGCGCATGCGCGGGCTGGCCGTCACCGGCGCGCAGCGCGATCGCCTGCTTCCGCAGATTCCGACGATGCTCGAGCTCGGCTATCCGGAGTTCGAGACGTACACGTTCTCGTCGCTGTTCGCGCGCGCCGAGACGCCGGACGACGTCACGAACAAGATGGCCGATGCGATCCGCACGGTGATGAACTCGCCGGAAGGCAAGGCGTATCAGGCCACGCAGCCCAGCCTGCCGATGTTCATGCACACCAAGGAGCTCGGCGACTTCCAGCGCAAGGAGTACGAGCGCTTCAAGAAGGTGGCGGCGGCGGCGGGGATCCAGCCGAAGTGATCGCTGCGGCGGCCGGGTGCGAGCCGGCCGCCAGGACTTTCGCCGATCAGGTGCCGATCAAGCGCTGATCAAGGGCTGATCGATCAG
>JAKPAM010000001.1 GCA_029779435.1 Pseudomonadota bacterium
GCAGGAACATCGTGCCGGCCATCACCAGCGGCAGGATGTAATAAGGATCCGGCGCCGCCAGGTCCTTGATCCAGCCGAGCCACGGTGCATTGCGCATCTCGACGGACGCCAGCAACACCCAGTACAGCGCGATGAACACCGGGATCTGCACGACGATCGGCAGGCAGCCCCCCAGAGGATTGATCTTCTCCTCCTTGTACAGCTCCATCATCGCCTGGTTCATCCGGGCGCGGTCGTCCTTGTAGCGCTCGCGCAGCGCGGTCATCCGCGGCGTGACGGCCTTCATCCGCGCCATCGACTTGTAGCTGGCGGCCTGCAACGGGAAGAAGATCGTCTTGATGATGATCGTCAGCAGCACGATCGACCAACCCCAGTTGCCGACCAGCGTATGCAGCCAGGACAGCAGCGAGTAGATCGGCTTGGCGATGACGGTCAGCCACCCATAGTCGACGGTCAGGTCCAGCCCCGGCGCGATCTGGCTGAGCATCCGCTGATCCTGCGGCGCGACCAGCAGCCGCGTGTCGACCGAGGAGCTGGCGCCGGGCGCCAGCTCGGCGATCACTTCCTTGGCGCCGACGCGATACAGGTTCTCCTCGACCTTGTCGGCGTAGTACTCGCGGGCCGCCTTGTCCGACGGCAGCCAGGCGGCGACGAAATAGTGCTGGATGATCCCGATCCAGCCGTCTTCGGCCGTCTTGTCGAAGGTGGCCTTCTTCTTCTCGATGTCGGAGAAGTCGATCTTGTGGAACTTGGATTTGTCCGTGTAGATGACCGGACCCGTATACGTCGAATAGAACTGTGACTGCCCGGCCGGCTTGTCGCCATCGCGCGTCAGCTGCATGTATAGCGTCGGCCGCAGCGTCTGGTCGCCGGTATTGGTCACCTTGTCCTGCACGTGCAGCAGGTACTCGCCGCGCTTCAGGCGATAAGTACGCTCGACGCGCAGGCTGCCGCTCTCGGCCGCCAGCGTCAGCGTCTGCTCGGGGTCATCGGCCCGCCCGCTGGGCGCCTTGACGACCGTGAACGCGCTGCGATGATTCGGGAACGCCCCTTGCGGCGCACCGACCCAGCCCGATTGCGCGACGTACGTGTGGGGACCGGCGCTCTGCAGCAGCACCAGGTCCTTGTCCTTGTCCTCGATCTCGTGGTGCTCGAGAAACTGCGACCGCTGGATCTGGCCCCCGGTCGTATCGATGTCCAGCTTCAGCACGTCGTTGGCCAGCGACATGAGCTGGCCGGGCGCGCGCTCGGCGGCCGCGCCGCCCGCGGGCAAGGCATTCGAGCCGGTGGTGGCCGCCGATGGCAGCACGCTGGCCCCCGGCACCGACGCATCACCGTTGCCCGATGCCTTGGCAGCAGCCTTGGCGGCATCGTCGGCCGGTTGCTGCGACTCGGCCACCGTCGGCGAGAACATCGACGAGTGGCCGTTGTACTGCTGCCATTTGTCCCAGAGCATCAGCAGGGACAGGCCGAAAACGATCCACAGGATCGTGCGTTGGAACTGGGCTGGAATCATTGCAATGGTTTCGTAAACGCGGTGCGAGCACGCACGGGCGGCACTTCGTCGATGCCGCCCGGATGCCACGGATGACACTTGCCGAGACGGCACAGGGAAAGCCAGCCGCCGCGCAGCGGGCCATGGTCTTGCAACGCCTGCATCGCGTAGGCGGAACAACTGGGATAGAACCGGCATCGGTCGCCGAGCATCGGGCTGACCGTCAACTGGTAGACGCGGATCATCGCACGCATCGACGTCGTCGACGCTGACGACAGTGCCCGCGCCAGCGGCGTCAGTACCGGGCCCGTCATCGCGCGTCTCCTCGTCGCTCGTCCCCGATCGGCACGACGTTCGACGGGTCGATCGGCGCGGCGCCGGGCGAGCGATCCACGCCGGCACCCCGCTCGCCGCCCGGTATCGCGGCGAACAAGCGGTCGATCTCATCGCGCCAGGCGCGCTTGAGTTGCCCATCGGGCAGCGCGCGCCAGGTGTCCGAACGCCGCATCAAGCGTACGAATACCGAGGGCGCCGACGCCGATGCCCGCTGGTCGCGCGAACGCGCGCGCCACGCTTCGCGCACGACGCGGCGGAAGCGGTTGCGGTCGATTGCACGCGGCAGCAGGCGTTTGGCGACGGCCATCATCAACACCGGTTGGAGATCGTTCGGATCCGCGGATCGGCGGGCCGAAGCGGCGGAGCGCCACTTGACCTGGATGTGCGGTCCATTCAGCGTGCGAGACCGCGAATCGGCGCGCTGGCCACCCGGCGAGACACGCGCGGCCGACTTGCCCGTGGCCTTGTCCCCTGCAGCACGCGGTGACCCGGACGAGCCACCCGGTGAGGAGGGGGACGACTGGCGCGGCACGGACCGCACGGACGGAGAGGACGACGCCGGCAGCGCGACCGTGCCCGTCGATGCCGGTACGGACGCCTCGGACGTCGGATTCAAGCGAACCTCGGCGCGAACCCTGTCCTGCGAAGGAGAATCCGGCTGGCGGGAACTCAGACCGACAGGACCTTGCGACCCTTGGCGCGACGCGCACGCAACACGGCGCGGCCACCACGGGTCTTCATGCGAACGAGAAAACCGTGCGTGCGCTTGCGACGGGTCACGGAGGGTTGGAACGTACGTTTCATGGTAGCGCCAGATTGAGGAAAAGCCCCCGATTACAACCGATCCGCACACGATAGTCAATCACGGGATTGGATTCAGAAAGCAGTCAGAGTAAGATGGAGGGTTTCCGCGTTCTTTCCGCGCGGGATTCGAAACGTCGGCTCAGACCGGTCCGCCGTCCTGGCGAGCCGGTCCCGATCCGACCGCACCTACTGTCGCCACGTCTCCTATGCATGATCGCTGGCTTGCCTGCGTCCACCAACTCGAGGCAGAGGTTCCGACCCAGCTCTACAAGACCTGGATCCAACCGCTGACCTACCTCGGGTATGACGAGAGCGAGCACGTGCTGCGGCTGGGCGCGCCCAACCAGTTCAAGCTCAACTGGGTACGCAACCAGTTCGGGACGCGCATCGGCGAACTGGCGGGCAACCTGATCGATCCGCACGCGACCGTCATGTTCGAGATCGCGATGCCGGGCCATCGTCCGCCGCCCAAACCGGCGGCGCCGATCGCACCAGCGGCTCCCCCGGTTCCGTCGGCGCGCGCGCCGACGCACGCGCCCGTCGGGCCCGATCCGGTCGCGCCGTCCGTGCCGTCCACCGTATCGCACGGCAACGGCAGCCGCCTCGACCCGGCCCCGAGCACCCATTCGCCGATCGGCATCGACGTCGGCGAGTTGCCCGCCGCAGGCGATCCAGCGGGCCCGGCCGCCGATACGACGCGCCCGCGCGACCTGCTCGCGCGGCTGGCAGCGATCAAGCCGCAGCCGGGCGGTCCGCCGCGGCAGCCGGCACCGGCTGCCGCCCCGCTGGTCGCACCCGGGCCGTCCCGGGCTGCCACGCCCCCGCCGGCTTCGACGCCCACCGGCGCGACGACGCTCGTCGACCGCACCAAGCTGCGCGTCGAACTGACGTTCGACAGCTTCGTCGCGGGCAAGTCCAACCAGTTGGCGCGCGCCGCCGCGCTGCAGGTCGTCGATCGGCCGGGCACCACGTACAACCCGCTGTTCCTGTACGGCGGCGTGGGCCTGGGCAAGACTCACCTGATCCATGCGGTCGGCAACGCGATCCTCGAGCGCAGCCCCACCGCCAAGGTCCGCTACATCCACGCGCAGGAGTACTTCGAGGAAATGGTGCGCGCGATCCAGCGCAAGAGCACCGATTCCTGGAAGCTCGCGTACCAGTCGCTGGACCTGCTGCTGATCGACGACATCCAGTTCCTGTCGGGCAAGACGCGCACGCAGGAAGAGTTCTTCTACATGTTCGAGGCGCTGATCGCCGCGCGCAAGCAGATCCTCATCACCTGCGATACCTATCCGAAGGAGATGACCGACGTCGAGGAGCGATTGATCTCGCGCTTCGATTCGGGACTGATCGTCGGCATCGACGCGCCCGAACTCGAGATGCGGGTGGCGATCCTGCACAAGAAGGCCGAACTGTCGGGCGCGAACCTGCCCGAAGAGGTCGCGTTCTTCATCGCCAAGCATCTGCGCTCGAACGTCCGCGAGCTCGAAGGCGCGCTGCTGCGCGTGGTCGCGTACGCGGGGTTCCGCAATCGCCCGATCACGATGGACCTGGCGCGCGAGGCGCTCGAGGACCTGCTCGCGCTGAACCGCCGCCAGGTCACGATCGAGACGATCCAGAAGACCACGGCCGAGTTCTTCAAGCTCAAGGTCGCCGACATGTACGGCAAGCGCCGCCAGGCGCACATCGTGCTGCCGCGCCAGATCGCGATGTACCTGGCCAAGGAACTGACGCAGAAGAGCCTGCCCGAGATCGGCGAAGCCTTCGGCGGGCGCGACCACACGACCGTGCTGCACGCGGTGCGCAAGATCGCCGAGCAGCGGCAGCACGACAACGACCTGAACCACAGCCTGCACGTGCTCGAGCAGACGCTGCGAGGATGAATCCCCGATGACGACGCGGATGAACAGGTATGTCGACGGATCCCCCGGACGCTTGTTCGGCTGGTCGTCCGTTCGGCGTCGCCGCGCGCCTGCAGAAACACCGATCGATTCGCCCGAGCCGCTCGCGAGCCCCTTCGGGATGCGATTCAATGGGGGTCCCTATCCGGTTGTCCAGCGGGCTCTCCACGGGCTTTTCCTGCCGTTGTACCACCCGTTCTACCTGCCGTTGTTCCTGCGGTTATCCCACGACTTGTCCCCAGCTTGTCCATCGGGCCGTCCCCAGGCATTACCCGGGTCCGCCCACAGGTTGTCCGACGGTTTTCACCCCGGTCTTTCCGCCGTTTTTGCCCCGGGTTTTACCCCCGTTCATCCGGCCGGTTTTACCGCCGCGTATCCCGCCACTTATTCCGCTGGTTATCCGCGGGTTTCACGCCCATTGCCCCTGCCACGGGCCACAGGTGTGAACAAGCCCGGGATGGCGCTGGGGAGAACGGCCAGTTATCCCGGCGAATTTTCCGCACGCCCGATCGCTCCACATTGGCGTGCACGCTTGTCCGCTCCGTTGTCCCGTCGTTTTGCTCGCTCCAACTCCTTGAATCGCAAGCAGAATTTTTGCTTTTCCCCTGATCAGACCTCTGCTCAGCAACAACATCAGGTAAATTAAAAGTGCAATTCATAAAAGCAAACAGGGATGCCGTCCTCAAACCCCTGCAGGTCGTCGCAGGGATCGTCGAGCGACGCCACACGCTTCCGATCCTTGCCAACATCCTGATCACAAAGAACGGCGAGAACGTCTCGTTCCTGGCGACCGACGTCGAAATCCAGATCCAGACGACGGCCAGCCTGTCCACGGGCGCCGAGCAGGGCGCCACCACGGTCCAGGCCAAGAAGCTGATCGATATCCTCAAGGCGCTGCCCGATGGGGTCGAGGTCAGCGTCGCCGTCAACAACAAGAAGGCCGCCATCACGGCCGGCAAGAGCCGGTTCGCGCTGCAGACGCTCGGTGCCGACGAGTTCCCGACGATGACGATCGCCGAATCGTTCAACGCGTCGTTCACGCTGCCGCAGAAAAAGCTCAAGCACCTGTTCCACATGGTGCATTTCGCGATGGCGCAGCAGGACATCCGCTACTACCTGAACGGCCTGCTGCTGGTCACCGACGGGCAGGCCGTCAAGGTCGTCGCGACCGACGGCCACCGGCTCGCGTTCTGCGAAACACAGCTCGAAGGCGACGATGCGTCGCCGATGCCGCGCCATGACGTCATCATTCCGCGCAAGACCGTGCTCGAACTGCAACGGCTGCTCGTCGATACCGACGAACCCGTGCAGATCGACGTCGCCAGCAACCAGATCCGCCTGCGCTTCGGCGAGGTCGAGATGGTCTCCAAACTGGTCGAGGGCAAGTTCCCCGACTACCAGCGCGTGATACCCAGCGGCTACAAGCGCTACGTCCGCGTCCCGCGCGACGTGCTGGCCGCGTCGTTGAACCGCGCGTCGATCCTCACGACCGACAAGTTCAAGGGCGTGCGGCTGACGCTGTCGCCATCGACGCTCAAGGTGCAGACCAACAACGCCGAGCAGGAAGAGGCGATCGACGAACTCGAAGTCGACTACCACGACGGCGGTGACGGCAAGGGGCTGGAGATCGGCTTCAACGTCAGCTACCTGCTGGACGTGCTCGCCAACCTCAAGAGCGACGACGTGCAGATCGACCTGGGCGACGCCAACACCAGCGCGCTGCTCACTGTCCCGGGCGACGACAGTTTCCGCTACGTGGTCATGCCGATGCGGATCTGAGTTCGTCCTGCTGTCGGTACACCCGTGTCTGCTCCGTTCGTGTTCCCCTCGGCCCGCGCTTGGATGGGCCGTCGTATTGCAAAGGCGTTTGAATGACCGAAGCCACCGATCCGGTCCAACCGGATTACGATTCGTCGTCGATCCAGATCCTCGAAGGGCTCGAGGCCGTGCGCAAACGGCCGGGCATGTACATCGGCGACACGTCCGACGGCACCGGTCTGCACCACCTGGTCTTCGAAGTCGTCGACAATTCGATCGATGAGGCGCTGGCCGGCTTCTGCGATGAGATCGTCGTCACGATCCATACCGACAACTCGATCTCGGTCATCGACAACGGCCGCGGCATTCCGACCGGCGTGAAGATGGACGACAAGCACGAGCCCAAGCGCAGCGCGGCCGAGATCGCGCTGACCGAACTGCATGCCGGCGGCAAGTTCAACCAGAACAGCTACAAAGTGTCGGGCGGCCTGCACGGCGTGGGCGTGAGCTGCGTGAACGCGCTGAGCAAGTGGCTGCGTCTGACCATCCGCCGCGAAGGCCAGCAGCACTTCATGGAATTCGCCAAGGGCATTCCGCAGGACGGCGTGC
>JAKPAM010000041.1 GCA_029779435.1 Pseudomonadota bacterium
CGCTGCGCGACGGATCCTCGCGCCATCGCGCCAGCGTGGACAGGAAGTTGACGCCCAGGCCGAAGCCGATCTCCAGCACGGTAAAGCCTTTTTGCCCGGTCCATCGCGATGCGACGTCGCAGCCGTCGACGAACACGGCCCGCGATTCGGCGAATGCGCCGGCGCGGCTCTTGAACACGTCGTCGAACAGCGGGCTCCACACCGCGCCGTCGTCGAAGCGCAGAGGCGGGTGGGGCTGCAGGCGATCGGGGCTTGTCGACATTCCGAGCGTGCCCGGGCCGCAGAACCTAGACGCCGCTCGCCCCCAGCCGGCTGTCGCTAAGCCCCAGAGGCGTGATGATCCAGCGGCCCGCTTCACGCGTGAAACGCAATGGCGTGGCGTTCTCGACGAACACGGGTTCGATCACCGCGCGCAGCGAAAACGCCAGTGCATACAGCACGCCGCCGTGCGCGACCAGCATCGTCCGGCGGCGCGGCGACTCGCCGAGCCGTCGCGCGCTGGTCTCACGGATCCGGGTCACGAAGTCGGCGAGCCGCTCGCCGTTCGGCGGATCGAACCCCCAATCCAGGTTCAATGACGACGTGCCGACCAGATCGCCGAACCAACGCTCCTTGAGTCCCTCTTCGGGCGCGAGCGCCGCACCGGTCGCGCGGGCGGCGGCCTGCGCGGTCTGGAACGCGCGAACCATCGGGCTCGCATAGATCTGGTCGACCGGTTCGCCGTCGAGCATGCCGGCGGCACGATCGGCCTGGGCCAGGCCGTTCTCGTTCAGCGGGATGTCCTCGGGCTGGAAGACCTTGTGCAGGTTGCCATTGGTCTGGCCATGGCGTAGGAAGAGGAACGCGTCGACATCGACATCGAACGGCGCGGCCGTGGCCAGCCGCTCCATCGCGGCGAGATTGTGATGCTCGTACTGCGGAAGCAGGGCGGCGGAGACCAAGCGTGTCGGGGCGTCCATGCGCGAATCCTGGCAAAGGGCGATTGGCGTTGAAGAAACGGATCGGCCCGTAGAATACCAACCTCTCGGCGACACCTCGCCACGACGGCTCGAACCGCGGGCCCGGACCACCATGGAGACGATGATGACCGCTGGCCCCGTGCCGCCCCCCGCTTCCTCCGGCGATCGCCTGAGCGTGACGATCCGTGATCACGTGGCTGACGTGCGCCTGTCGCGCGCCGACAAGATGAACGCGCTGGATACGGCGATGTTCGAGCAGTTGATCGAGGTCGGCCAGCGGCTCGGCAGCGACGACGACGTTCGCGTGATCGTGCTGTCAGGCGAGGGAAGGGCGTTCTGCGCCGGGCTGGACATGGGCAACTTCGGCAAGATGGCCGATGGGGCGCAGACGGGGCTCGGCCGCCTGGCACCGCGCACCCACGGCATCGCCAATCGCCCGCAATACGCGGTCTGGGTGTGGCGCGAACTGCGCGTGCCCGTGATCGCCGCGCTGCACGGCGTCGCGTTCGGGGGAGGCTTCCAGCTCGCGCTGGGCGCGGACCTGCGCTATGCCGCGCCCGACACCCGCATGTCGGTGATGGAGATCAAGTGGGGGCTCGTACCGGACATGGCGGGCACGCAGATCATGCGTCATCTGGCGCGCGAGGACATCGTGCGCGAACTGACGTATACGGGCCGGATCTTTTCGGCCGACGAGGCGCTGCAATACGGACTCGTCACGCGCGTGTGCGACGACCCTCGTGCGCAGGCGCTAAGCGTCGCGGCCGAGATCGCCAACAAGAGCCCGAGCGCGATCCGG
>JAKPAM010000060.1 GCA_029779435.1 Pseudomonadota bacterium
GAACGGGTCCGTCATCAGCTTGAACGCCAGCGCCGAGAACTTCTCGCTGTCGTCGGCCTTGCGCGTGACCTGCTGCTCGTCATCGTCCAGACCTTCGACCGGCGGGATGTCGACCGGCGACGGCAGGTAGTCGAGCACCGCGTCGAGCATCGCCTGCACGCCCTTGTTCTTGAACGCCGTGCCGCACATCATCGGCACGATCTCGCCCGCGATCGTGCGCGTGCGGATCGCCTGCTTTAATTCCTCGACCGACAGATCGCCTTCCTCGAGGTACTTGTTCATCAGCTCCTCGGACGACTCGGCGGCGGCCTCGACCAGCTTCTCGCGCCATTCCTTGGCCGTGTCCAGCAGGTCGGCCGGAATGTCGGTGAGGTCGAACTTCATGCCCTGCGATGCATCGTCCCAGTAAATGGCTTGCATGCGGACGAGATCGACGACGCCCTTGAACGTGTCCTCGGCGCCGATCGGCACCTGGATCGGGATCGGGTTGGCGCGCAGGCGCGCGCGCATCTGATCGTGCACCTTGAAGAAGTTGGCGCCGGTACGGTCCATCTTGTTGACGAACGCCAGCCGCGGCACGCCATACTTGTTGGCTTGCCGCCAGACGGTCTCGGACTGCGGCTGCACGCCGCCGACCGCGCAGTAGACCATGCACGCGCCGTCGAGCACGCGCATCGAGCGCTCGACCTCGATCGTGAAGTCCACGTGCCCGGGGGTGTCGATGATGTTGATCCGGTGTTCCGGGTACGACTTGTCCATGCCACGCCAGAAGCACGTGGTGGCCGCCGACGTGATCGTGATCCCGCGCTCCTGCTCCTGCTCCATCCAGTCCATGGTGGCCGCGCCATCATGCACTTCGCCGAGCTTGTGATTGACGCCTGTGTAGAACAGGATGCGCTCGGTCGTCGTGGTCTTGCCAGCGTCGATGTGCGCGGAGATACCGATGTTTCGGTACCGTTCGATGGGAGTCTTGCGAGCCATGATTCAATGCTCCGGAGCCTTGCGGCAAACTTGTATGCAATCTGCGGGAACCGTCGGCGCCGGTCTTGTGAACCGACGCTGACATCGCGAGATGACAGCACTGTGACCGGGCTGCCGCAGGGGACCGCGGCTACAGCACCACATCGTCGACTCACCCGGGCGACAGCCCCCCGGGTGACACTACCGTCGTCAGGCCGGACCGATCGTCCGATGCTGTCAAGCGAGAGAAAAGAGAAGCAACGAGAGAAACGTCGTCAACCCTGCTGCGCGCGAGACCGGGCAGCCGCCCGCCCCGCGCCGCGCCGCATCAGAAGCGGAAGTGGGCGAACGCGCGGTTGGCCTCGGCCATGCGATGAACCTCGTCGCGCCGCTTGACCGCGCCACCGCGGTTCTCGGACGCTTCGGTCAGCTCGTTGGCCAGCCGCTGGCCCATCGACTTCTCGCCACGCTTCTTGGCGGCCTCGCGCAGCCAGCGCATCGCCAGCGCGGTGCGGCGCACCGGACGCACTTCGACCGGCACCTGATAGTTGGCGCCACCGACCCGGCGGCTCTTGACCTCGACCATCGGGCGCGCGTTCTGCAGCGCCTGGGTGAAGACCTCGAGCGGATCCTTGCCCGATTTCTGTCGGATCTGGTCGAACGCGCCGTACAGCATGCGCTCAGCGACGGCCTTCTTGCCCGAGAGCATCAGCACGTTGACGAATTTGGTGACGTCGGTGCTGCCGTACAAGGGGTCGGGCAGGACTTCACGTTTGGGGACTTCGCGACGACGGGGCATGATTCACCTTTCGATTCAGCCGGCGACCGGGTGTCGAATCCGGGCACCTGGACACCCTACTCACCGGCCGCACGATGCGAACCGACGGGAGTATCCGCTTACTTAGCGGTCGAGCCGCCAAAAACAAGAGCGCGAGGCCAGGCTCGCGCTCACCAAAAAACCATTCGGCCACCGGCACGCCGGCCGGTAGACAGAGCCTGCGCGGAGGCAGGCGAGCGATCAGGCTTTCTTCGGACGCTTGGCGCCGTACTTGGAGCGGGACTGCTTGCGATCCTTGACGCCCTGCAGATCCAGCGAACCGCGGACGATGTGGTAGCGCACGCCGGGCAGATCCTTGACGCGACCGCCGCGGATCAGCACGACCGAGTGTTCCTGCAGGTTGTGGCCTTCACCGCCGATGTAGCTGATGACCTCGAAGCCGTTGGTCAGGCGAACCTTGGCCACTTTGCGCAGCGCCGAGTTCGGCTTCTTCGGGGTCGTCGTGTACACGCGGGTGCACACGCCGCGACGTTGCGGGCAATCCTGCAGCGCCGGGCTCTTGCTCTTGATGACTTCCGACTTACGGCCGCCATTGACAAGCTGGTTAACGGTAGGCATACCGACCAATCCTTCTCAATTCACCCCGCCTTCGCGAGGATCCACGCGCAACCCGCATCGACAGTGCCGACGGGTCCACGCGCTTGGGGTTACACAGCCTGCGATCGGTTGCGCAGGCCGGGATAAATCTTGGAAAGCCCTCGAATATACTTCGTCGAGACAGGCTTTGCAAGCATCAGCCGCACCACGCGATCGCGTGGACTAGAATCGGACCGACCACCCCATCACTCCGAGGAGACGACACGATGACGGGATTCCCGTTGCAAGCCGACACCGGCGCCACCGGCCATCTGCGCCAGGAATCGCTCGAACGGCTGTACGCGCTGGTCGAGCGCCACATCGCCGACGGCCGCTATCCGGGCGCGCAGATCGCGCTGGCGCAGAACGGCAAGCTGCTGATCGAGCGCAGCTTCGGCCACGGCCGGCTGGACGCGGCGGCACCCGGCGGCGTCGCGGGCAAGGCCGACGGCCGCAGCCTGTGGTTGTTGTATTCGAACACCAAGGTGGTACTCGCCACCGCGCTGTGGAAGCTGTTCGAGGAAGGCGCGTTCCGCTTCACCGACCGCGTCGTCGACCACGTGCCGGAGTTCAAGCGCAACGGCAAGCGCGACATCACGCTGCTGCAGGTGATCACGCACCAGGGCGGATTCCCGAACGCCACCGTGCCTCCGGACTGCTGGGACGACCACGAGAAGATGAAGACGCGGGTCTGCAACTTCTCGCTCGAATGGACACCGGGTTCGCGCGTGCACTATCACGGCCTGTCCGCGCACTGGGCGCTGGCCACCGTCATCGAAGCCGTCACCGGCAAGGACTTCCGCGACTACGTGCGCGAAGCGGTGATCGAGCCGCTGGGCCTGGCCGACGACCTGTTCATGGGCCTGCCCGCCGACGCCAACGCCAACGTTGCCGACCGCGTGACCGAGATGGTCGAACCGGTCCCGGGCGGCAGCGGTTACCGGCCGATCCCCGAGAACAACACGCCCGAGTGGCGGCGGGCGGGGGCGCCCGGCGGCGGCGCCTACGGGACGGCGCGCGGCATGGCGGCGCTGTACCAGATGATGCTGGCTGGCGGCGAATTGAACGGCGTGCGGCTGCTGTCGCCGCGCACGCTGGCCTATGCGATCCGCAACTTCACCGACGATCGCGTCGACGAGTTCATGGGCATGCCAATGCACCGCGGCCTGGGCCCGCACCTGCGCGGCACGACGCCGTCGATCCGCGGCCTGGGCGCGATCGCGCCGGCCACGGCGTTCGGCCACGGCGGCGTCGGGTCGTCGTACTGCTGGGGCGACCCGGAATCCGGCATCTCGTTCGTCTACCTGACCAACTGCCGCGTGCCGGACCCGTGGCACTCCGACCGGCTGGACGTGGTCAGCAACCTGGTGCACTCGGCGATTCTTTGACGGCTGACGCCGTCGCAAAGCCGGACTCCGCTCCGGCCACACATCCGACGACCTCGACCGATCGGGTGCTTGCCGCACCGATCGTCAAACCCGAGCCGTACATTCGCGCCTGACTCATCGTTGTTCCCTGCCGGCGTCATTGCGCCGCCGGCGCCTGGAAACCCATCGTAGTCGAGGCCAAGACATGAAGGAGGCTCGTCCCGTTCCCCTGCGGGCCAGCGCGTCGTCGCTGTCTCCGGGGTGCTCCGCACGAACGCCGGCATCAATGCCGCGCAGGTTGCTCAGCGCATCGCTGTTGGCATTGGCGGCCGGTTGCGCGACACAGACCGCGCCGGTCGTACCGGCCGACGCGCCTCACAGCGTAGCGACCCAGCGCGCCGCGCAGCAGGCCGCCGTATCGCAGGCGCCGGCAACCCCGACGCTCAAACGCAAGATCGCGCTGGGACGCATCACCAACGAAACCCACTACGGTCAATCGCTGTTGCGCGATCGCCAAGGCGATCCGCTGGGCAAGCAGGTAACGGATCTGATGAGCAAGGCACTGACCGAATCCGGTGCTTATCTCGTTTTCGAGCGCCCCGATATCGGCCGGCTGCAGGCCGAGAGTCGGCTGACCGACACGAAGCTGAACCTGATTGGCGTGGATGCGCTGATCATCGGATCGCTGACCGAGTTCGGCCGCAAGACGATCGGTTCGACAGGCTTCGCCTCGTCCAGCAAGCGCCAGGTGGCATTCGCGAAGGTCGACATACGCGTGGTGGACGTCGTCACCGGCCAGGCCATCTTCGCGACGTCGGGTGCGGGCGAGGCGTCGACCGAATCGGCGTCCACGTTCGGCTTCGGCTCACAAGCCGCCTATGACGGCACGCTAAACGACGCCGCGATCCGGCAGGCGGTTTCCGAAGCCGTCAACCGACTCGGTACGCAACTGGCCGCACGCCCGTGGCAGACCCATATCCTGAAGACCGACGGCAACACCGTCTACCTCGGCGGCGGCAAGAGCCAAGGCATCCAGCCCGGCATGCGCTTCTCGGTGCTGACGCAGGGCGAGCAAGTCAAGTCCCCGCAGACCGGGGCGATGATCACGCTGCCTGGTCGCGTGCTCGCCCAGGTGCGCATCGACGCGCTGTTCGGTGAAGGTGAGCTGAACGAGGGCTCCGTCGCATCGGTCGTCGCTGGCTCGCTTGTGAACGCCCGCTCCGACTCATTGATCGTTCGTTTCGATGGAGCCCGATGATGACGGAGCGACTCAGGCGGTGGAGCGTCGTACTGGCGTGCGTGATGGGGACGGTCAACGTGACCGGCTGCGTGCGGATGCCGACCGAACGGCAAGGCGTCTCGGACCTGCACCCACAGATTTCGTTCAAGGCGGCAAGTGATCAGGCGCATGGCGCTCGCGTTCTGATCGACGGTCTGGACATGGGGCCCGTGGAACGCTACCTGGACGGCGAAGCGGCGCTGCGCGTGCTGCCCGGCGCCCACATGCTGCGGGTGACGGCAGGCGAGCGGAATCTACTCGAAGAACGCATCTACGTCGGTGACGGCGTCAACCGCACGTTCGAGATCCGGTAAGGAGCGATGCAATGAAGCTTCGATTCATCCTGCCGCTGGTCGCGATGCTGGGCGGCTGCGCAACACCGACCTTATACCAGTGGGGCGGCTACGACCAGTTGCTGTACACGGGGTACAAGGATTCGAGCAAGATGGAAGCCATGCGGGTCTCGCTTGAGGAACACATCGCAGCAGTGGAGCAGAGCCGTCAGCGAGTCGCCCCTGGCTTGTACGCCGAACTGGGCACGTTGTATCTGCAACTGGGCCAGACGGACCGGGCGATCGCGAACTACAAGCGTGAACGCGCCCAGTGGCCGGAAAGCGCCGGACTAATGACCGCAATGATCCAGAACCTGGAGCGCCGAGAGAAGGATAAGTCGGCGAACGAACGAGAGGCCGCGACTTCACCCGCGCTGGCCGGCGTCTCCGCCGCCTCCCCTTCCCACGAGCACACGGAGGCACGGCAATGAAGCTCGGATTCGCCGCGAGTCTGCTCATGCTGGCTGCACTTAGCACCGGTTGCGCCACGCAATCGACGCGTCAGGACCTGAGCGCTTTCGAAGCGGCCAAGCCCCGCTCGATCCTGGTCGTTCCTACCGTCAACAAATCGCTCGACGTCGACGCGCCGAACTACGTGCTGGCAGCATTGCCAGTGCCGATCGCCGAGAAAGGCTACTACGTGTTTCCGGTGAACACGACCAAGGTCGTCCTGGAGCAGGAAGGTTGGTACGAAGGTGAACGGATCCACCAGCAGCCGACCAGCGACCTGGCCAAGCTCTTCGGCGCCGATGCAGTGCTGTACGTCACGATCAACCGATGGGACGCCCAGTACTCGTTCCTGTCGACAGTCGTTACGGTCGACTTTGACTATCGGCTGGTCAGCAAGGATGGTGTCGAGCTGTGGAAGGACAAGCAGCAGATGCGGTATCAGCCGCAGAACAACAATGCTGGCAGCCCGTTGGCCGCGCTGATCGCCGCCGCAGTCAACGCCGCCATGACGCGGGCGGCACCGAACTACATGCCGTTGACGCAACAGGCGAATCAGCGCGCATTCGTCACGGGCCAGAACGCCCTGCCCGATGGTCCTTATCGAACGGTGCAGGCCAAGCGCTGAGCGCCAGCCGCCTGGCCTGTCCGCCCGTCCTGATCAGGCCAGCAGCGGCCCGTTCTCCGGATGAGCAAGCAGCCGGACGGCATCGAAGCCGTTCGTCGTCATCAGCAGGACGTTGCCCGAGGACAAGCCCGCCAGCGAAGCCGCCGACACCTGGTTGGCGGCCCCTCCGCCAGCGCCCACGGTCACGCCTTCGAGCGTGACCGAACCGATCGCGACACCATCGGCGCCGAACAGGCCCAGCACCAGGTTGCCAGCGGCGTCGGTCGACACCGATAGGTGCTGCCCACCGGTCACGTTCAGGTCCGCCGTCGTCAAGTTGGTATCGCTGCGGGCCGACGTGGTGTTGTCCGGATCGCCGAGATAGCTGGGCACGCGGCTGCCGCGCGGATCGGCATCGAGCACGTCGATCAATGCGATCCGGTCGACACCGACACGGAAGTCCTTGACGACGTCGTTACCGTTGCCGGCCTGCATCGTGTAGACGAAGACGTTGCCCGCTGGCGTGGTGTCGAGCGTGACGACACCGGTCGCCGGATCGTAACGCTGGCCGACCAGCACGTCGTCACCCCCTTGGCCGAACAGCACGTCGGCGCCCTCGCCGCCGACCAGCAGATCACCGCCGTCGGGTTGCACGGCCGCCACCGCGATCCGATGCACATCGACGCCGGGGTCGGCGGCACCGGTGTAGTTGTGATTGGTGTTCGGCGAAACGTACGACTCGATCGTGACCTGCGCGGTCGACGCGCTGGCGTGGGCGGTCCAGGTCCACGTCTGCGTCGCCGACAAGGCCGACGCGTCGAACCCGGTGGGTGCCGTGCCGGGCGCCCAGGTATGGTCAACGCCGTCGTAGCGGCCGACCTCGACGCCGTCGACCAGCACGCGGAACGACGTCTGGCTCCGGTCGAGGCCGGACACCGTCATCGATAACGCGAAATCCTCGCCGGCCGCGACGCCGATCGCCTGCGAGATGCCGGCACCGGCCTCGCTCGCGTTGAAGTTGGTATTCCACACATAGTGGCTGCCGGGCGCGCCGCTCGTATCGAGCTTGTAGTAGACGATCGATTCGCCGCCGGCCACCAGATTACCCATCAACTGCAGGTCGTCATTCGTGCCGGGCCGGCCGTCATTGGCCCAGGCATCGAGCTCGGCCTGGCGCGCAGCGACGTCGGCGCCAGCCAGGACCGGCAGCGACGTACCGAAGGCGGCCGCCGTGCGCGACGGCGCCCATCCGATCGGCGCCAACCCATCGGGCGGATTGCCCAGGAAGCTGTATTCGCCTTCGACGTCCGCCGTCGAGTAGCCACCGCCACGGCGCGTATCCCAGAACTCGAACTGGCCGTTGCGCACGCCCGACGTGCCGCCGCCGATCAGCACGTCGCTGCCGGCGCCACCGATCAGGTAGTCGGCGCCGGCGCCGCCCAACGTCGAGCCGTCGGCCGCCGCCATCACCGGCGTCAAGCCCGACAACGCCGCGGCGGCGCTGTGATTGCCCGCGGCATCGGTGGCCACGACGCTGACAGCCTCGCCATGGACGAAGACGTTGTTGGCGAACGTGAACGCACCGGTCGTCGAGTCGGCTCGCGTCGTGCCCACCGCGGCGCCGCCGACCTCGACCGTGACGGTGGCGCCCGGTTCGGCCGTGCCGCTGACATGGCCATTGGCATCCAGGCGGGCAACCGGCCGATCGGGGGGCATCGTATCGGCGTTGCCGCCCTCGCCGCCGCCGCCTCCACCACCTCCCCCACCACCGCCGGCCGCGGCAGCCAACACCGCGACACCGGCCGCGATACCCGCGATCTTCAGCGGCGACAGGCCGCCCGCCGATTCGGCCCCTGCCGCTGCGCTCGCCGCATTCGCCGCATTCGCCGGAGTAGCCGCGCCGTCTGCCGCATGCACGAGAACCGACCCATCGGCGAGCTTGTACAGCGGCGCGTCGGCGGGCGTGACGACCGCGGGCGCGGCTCCGGCCGCCGGCGCGTCGACCGTCAATTGGCAAGAAGTACTGGGCGAGCAGGCCGAGTAGAAGTTGCTCAGTTCGACCTCTTGCCCATCGGGCAGTCCGTCGACGATCAGCGCATCGCCCATCTTGCGGGCACGCAACAGCGGCGGCGTCTTGCCGGTCGCACTGTCGAGGATCCGGACCTTGTCGCCCGACATGAGGTTGACGGTGGTCCTGGGTTGCGTCAGCGGGCTGGCGATGACGTTGCCGGACGGCTTGGTGATATGCAGGGTAAGCGCCACGATGGTCCCTAATCCCTAATCGTTTGAAATCCCGCGTCACCGGCCCGGCACGGCCGCACGAGCGACGCCACCTCGTCACGGCGCCTTCGGGGCGCGTGTCGGGATGAGAATCTACCTGGGGAAGCCGGCGGCGGCGAGATCGGCGAACGCAAGCGTTGCGTGGACCGCGATACGGAGTGCGCGGAGCACAGGCGTTTGAAACGCGACCGGGCCGTCACGCTGCGCTGCAGGCCGATAGAACCAACGGCGACACATCGACGAAGCGGCAAGAGCCGGAGTTCGTCGCGGAACACCTGACGTCGAATGAGGAGTTCCGGCCGGGCTGGCTTCGGCGGCTGGCTTCGTTTACACCGGAGTCGTCGCCGGAAGATCGTCCGGAAGCGGGTCTGCGCCTCACATCGATGACGTGCGCCCGGCCAAGCCGGCGATCATCACCACGATCGATAGCGGCTCACAACCCCAGCAGCGACCGCCCTTCATCGGCCAGCAGATCCTGCGTCTCGGGATGCTTGCGCATGTAGCCTTCGAACATCGAGCATCGCGGCACGACGCGCAAGCCGCGTGCCCGCGCGGCATCCAGGCCCGCACGTACCAGATGCGTCCCCACGCCTCGGCCCTGAAGGACCTGCGGCACGACGGTATGAGTGAAGGTGATGACGGAGCCCGACACTTCGTATTCGGCGACCGCCAACGCGTCATGCAGCGACAGTTCGAAGCGATGCGCGGCCGGGTTGTCTCGAACGGGAGGAAGTGCGGGCTTGTCCATCGGATGTCCTGGGGTCTCGTCGGGTCGTCAGCCAGACGATACCTCAAGCGCCCTCCCCTCACACCGCGAGCGCGTATGCCAGCTCGACCCGGTTCTTGCCCCGATGCTTAGCCTGGTATAGCGCGCGGTCCGCGGCATCCAGCCCGCGCTGCAAGCCCTCGTCGGTCGCGGTCGCGACCGGCACGGATGCCTGCCGGGACGATATGCCGAAACTCGCGGTAACGCGGATCGGGTCGCCGGTCGGCGCCGTCAACGTCAACGCAGCCACGGCCTCGCGCATCCGCTCGACGACCCGGCTCGCCTCGTCGGCGCCGATGCCCGGCAAGACCACGGCGAATTCCTCGCCGCCATAGCGGGCGAACAGATCGGCAGCGCGCAGCAACCCGCGGCAGGCGGTGCTGACCGCGTGCAGTACCGCGTCGCCGGCGGCATGGCCATGGCGATCATTGATCTGCTTGAAATTGTCGATGTCGAGCAGCACGATGGACAGCGGCCCGGCGTAAGCCAGCAGTTGCGGTGCGCGCTCCATGAAATGGCGGCGGGTGCTGGCCTCGGTCAGCGCATCGACGCGCACGATCCGTTCCAGGGCCGCGTGCGCCCGAGATACGTCGGCGACCAGACCGAACAATACGCGGCAGATGATGCCGGAGAACAGCGGCGCCATCGTGCACGCGAAGAGAACGCCGATCGACAGATGCGATGCACCGATCGCGATCATCAGCGCCAGTGTCAGTATCGTCGCGGCGACGGTGGAGAACACGACGCCCACCAGCGTCGAGCGCGCCAGGCCGAAGCGCTCGACCTTCCGCCCCAACGCGACGCTCCATTGCAGCGGCTGGTGCATGTCCGCCGTCCGGTCGCTTTCGACCGCTATCGATGACGCGTCGCAGGCATCCCCTTGCACCGCCGACTGGCGGGCATCCGGCGCGCCGGCGGCCTGCGTGTCATGCCCGCTGCGGCCCTCGAAGCCATCGCAATGCTCATCGTCGCCCGTCAGCACCGGCGGCCCATCATGGAAACACCAGCGATCGCGTCCACCTCGCTTGGCTTCGTAGAGCGCCGCGTCGGCGCGTGCCAATGCCTGCTCGAGCACGGCCGGCTCCCCTACCCCGGCCATACCGTCGATGCGGGCTATGCCGAAACTGGCGGTGACCGGAATCGGCTCGCCCTCGTTCGTCCTTAGTACAAGCGCGGCCACGGCCTTGCGCATCCGCTCGACGACGCCGGCCGCCGCCGCTGGCGATGCGCCGGGCAGCAAGACCACGAACTCCTCGCCGCCATAGCGGGCGAGCAGATCCCCCTGGCGCAGCGCGCTTCGGCACGCGTCGGCGACGGCCCGCAACGCCCTGTCCCCGGTCGGGTGGCCATGACGGTCATTGATCCGCTTGAAGTGATCGACGTCGACCAGCGCGACGGCGGCGCATCGGGCCCCGGCCAGCCGCCCAGCGGCGGCTTCCATGAAATAGCGGCGCGTCGACGTTCCGGTCAGCGCATCCACGTGCGCGATGACGGCGAGCCTCGACCGCGAGTGCGACAGATCCATGAGCAACCGGCACAGCAGGTAGCTGGACGGCCCGGTGATCGACGTCGAAATGACGATCGTCATCGTCATGCTCCGGCCAAACAACTCGGCGGGCAGGAAGGCCAGCATCGACCAGGCCAGCCCGATCGAGCCCGCAACCGTGGCCGTCACCAGAACGAGGACCGCGCGCGCCACGCCCAGGCGCGCGACCAGGCGGCCGCAAGCGACCACCCACGCAGGAGACCGCGTGGCGGACGACTCTGATGGCACCATGGACGCGAACAGCGGACACCCTCCGCGGAAGGACACTGAGCGATGGATCGATGCGACGCCGCCAATATCCGGGAACCCGCCGAATCGCGAAACGGGCTATCGACGGACGGGCGCCGCAGCCGCTTCAATGTCGGCATGAAGCGGATCGGCGGTGGGCGCATCGCGCATTGCCAAACTGCGCCGGCGCCACCCCTGAATCTTCCGGCCGCGGGTTCAGCCCCGGCCCACCGCGATCGTGAACCGACCCCATGCCCCGGCGGCCGCGCCCGCCGACCGCCTCCTCGTGCGCTACCGCATCGAGACCCATGCCGCTCTGATCGAGGCGCGCGCCAACGCGCTCGCGCTCGAGCAGAGCGTCGAGATGCCGGCCGAGGCCATCACCGATACCGCGATCCGGGCAACGGTGCCCGGCCGGGTGGAGCGAATCGCCCCCCTGCCGTCTGAGCCGGGCGGCCCCGGCGCCTTCGAGGTCGACATCTCGCTCGCTGCCGCGACCATCGGCGGCGACCCGGGACAGTTGCTCAACATGCTGTTCGGCAACTGCTCGCTGCAGACCGATGTGCGGTTGATCGATGCCCGGCTGCCCGCCTCGCTGCTCGCCGCCCTGCCCGGTCCCGCCTTCGGCATCGACGGATTGCGCGCCGCCTGCGGCGCGGGCAAGCGACCGTTGTCATGCACCGCGCTCAAGCCCCAGGGCATGGCGCCGGCGGCGCTGGCCGAACTCGCTGGGCGCTTCGCCAGGGCGGGAATCGATGTCATCAAGGACGACCACGGCATTGCCCAGCAGACGGTGGCCCCCTTCGAAGCGCGGGTCCCGGCGGTGCAGCGAGCGATCGACGAAGCCAACCGAGCCACCGGCGGGCGCACGATCTATGCACCGAACCTCGCTGGCGGCCCGGGCCGCCTGACGGCCCAGTTGCGCGTCGCCCGCGACACCGGGGTGGGCGCCTTGCTCGCCTGCCCGATGGTCCTGGGCGTCCCGGTCTTCGCCGAGCTGTTACGAGCCCAAGCCGGCGTGCCGCTCATCGCCCATCCGGCGCTCGCCGGCACCGCCATCGCGCCGCCCCTGCTGCTGGGCCGGCTGTTCCGCGCCTTTGGCGCCGATGCCACGATCTTCCCGAACCATGGCGGGCGCTTCGGCTATTCACGGACAAGCTGCGAGGCGATCGCCGCGGCCGCCCGCGAGCCGCTGGGCGATCTGCGCCCGGCCATGCCGGTCCCCGCCGGCGGCATGCGGGTCGATCGGGTCGACGAGATGCTCGCGCTCTTCGGCCTCGACACGATGCTGCTGATCGGCGGCAACCTGCTCGAAGCCGGAGACGACCTCGAGGCGCGCGCGGCCGCGTTCGCGACCCGGGTGCGTGAAGCCGGCGACGGTGGCAGGATCGCGTCATGAACAGGCCAATCGTTCGACACGCACGCGACGGCTTTCGCTGGGACGGCGTCGATCTGCTGCGCTACAAGGATGAAGGCGCCGCGCCCTTTCGCGACGTCACCCGCCAGGTGCTGTTCGACGAGGTGCCGGCGGGCACCCAGTGGCGCTATTTCGAGGTCGCCCCCGGCGGCCATTCGACCCTCGAGCGCCACGAGCACACCCATGCGGTGCTGGTATTGCGCGGCCGTGGCCAGGTGCTGATCGGCAACCGGGTGCATACGATCGCAGTCCACGATCTCGTCGAGATCCCGCCGCTTGCCTGGCACCAGTTCCGAGCCGACGCCGACGAGCCGCTGGGCTTCCTGTGCCTGGTAGCGGCTGATCGTGATCGCCCCCGGCTTCCCGATGAGGCGCAGCTCGCGGCCCTGCGCGCCGACCCGGTCATCGCCGCTTTTCTGCGGACAGAGAACCCGTGAGCCAGGCGACCGTCGACATCTCGGCCGATCCCTCGGGAGCATGAACCGACAGCCATCTTGCCCAGCGCCGTCGCGAGATGCGTGAGCGTTGGCGTGGCCGTAAGTTCGCGACCGATGCTAGACTAGTCATCAGCCTAGTCTGATGAGGCACCCGATGCAAACATGGCCCGTTCAAGATGCGAAATCCCGCTTTAGCGAGTTCCTGGAGCGATGCCTGTCCGAGGGGCCGCAGGTGGTCACCAAGCGCGGGGCCGAGGCCGCCGTTCTCGTCAGTGTGGACGAATGGCGCCGGCTGCAAGCGGCGGCTCGCCCGTCGTTGAAACAGCTGCTTCTTTCCGATGCCGGGCGAGGCGAATTGCCGGTTCGTGCGCGTGGCACGAGCAGGCGTCGCCATACCCCTGAGTGGTAAGCATGTACCTGCTGGACACGAATGTCGTTTCCGAACTGCGGCGAAGCAAGCCGCACGGCGCGGTACTGGCGTGGATCAGCAAGGCGGACGATGCGAGCCTGTTCCTCTCGGCGGTGACGATTGGCGAGATCCAGGCGGCCATCGAAAAGACCCGCGAACAGGATCAGGCGAAGGCGGACGAAATCGACAATTGGCTGGAAAGGGTCGCCACGACCTACAACGTCCTGCCCATGAACGCCGCTGCATTTCGAGAGTGGGGCAGGCTGACGCATCGCAAATCCGACACGCTGCTCGAAGACGCCATGATTGCCGCCACCGCGCGGCTGCACAACCTGATCGTCGTGACGCGCAATGTCGCGGACTTCAAGGCGCTGGGCGTCAAGACGCTCGATCCGTTCAAGCGCGCTGGCGCCAAGAACGATTGATCGCAACACCGCGAAACAAGCTGCCGACGAACGGAGCCGCGGGGCGTGGTCCGTATTCGGTCGCGATGTGCGGAACCGAAGAGCCGCGGACCGGTCGATCGTGACGATCGGTCAGGCCACCAGCACACCAGAAAACCCTCCAGCCCGCGCCTGCGCTCCAGCAATGATTGTCACCAGAGCGCAAGGGTAAGGGCGTCAGATGATCATCGATTGCGGCGTCGTCGTATTCAGCAGGCGATCGCTGAAACCATCCTGCGTCGCCAGCAGAATGCTGCCGTCGATCAGATCCTGCACCGTGCCATAGTCGGCGAAACTCAGCGACTCGATGTTGACCGAACCCAACTGCTGGCCGCCATTACCTACCAGGCTGATGACCAATGAACCATCGGTGGCCCCGCTCAGCACCAGATGCTGCGACGCGCTCGTTCCTTCAGTCAGATCGGCCGCCGTGATGTTGGCATCGCTATGGTTGGTCGTGCCATCGGGCTGAACGTACCCATTGACCTCATCTCCACTCGTGGGAGCCGGCATCAGGTTCGTTCCAGCAGTATCCAGCACATCGATCAATGCGATGCGATCACCATTGGCGGTCGAAAAGTCCTTGATGACGTCATTCCCATTCTGCGATTGCATCGAGTAGACGAATACATTGTGCGACGTTTCGTCCGGTGTGGCGGCCGTGCCGTTCCAAGAGCCGCCATAGAGGATGTCGTCGCCCCCCTGACCCCACAGAAGATCGCTGCCCTCTCCGCCAATCAGCAGATCGTTTCCGTCGGCGGCCACGGCGTCGAAGGCGATTCGATGCACGATGACGCCGGGATCATCCAGTGCGGTCGACGGATCGATGAAGCTGCGAATCTCGATCGAAGTCGTCGCACCCGCCGCCACGACGTCCCAGGACCATGCCTGGGCATCGCCGGGCGTATGTGCCGATGACGGCGCTCCCGACAGCCATGCCCCGCCGCCATCGTCCGCGGTGCCGTCATAGCGAGCGATCACCGCGTTGTCGACGACGATTTCGAAGGAAGCATGGCTATCCGTGTAGCCGGATACATCCATCGACAGCGTGTAGTGCGCGCCGGCCACGGTCGCCACTTGCTGCGCGATTCCCGAACCGCCAGCCTCGTGCAGATAGCTGGTATCCCATGAATAGTGATCGCCTTCCCCTGTGGAAGTCAGGGCATATGTCACCAGGGACTGGCCCGTTCCGTCAGTCAGGAAGTAGTTGCCCATCAATTGATGGCCATAGGTATCGGCAGTCTGACCATCTGCCGGCGCCCCCTGGCCATTGAATCCTGCGCCCGCCGCCAGCAACGTCCAGCCCAGATCCGCAGCGCCGATGAAGGCGATCGGCTCCGAGCCATAGGCTCCGTCCGCATTGTCTCCTCGCAGATCCCAGTACTCGAAACCACCGTTGCGCAGGCCACCGCCATCGCCACCGATCAGGATGTTGCTGCCGCCATCACCGATCAGGACTTGCGCTCCCGCTCCGCCAATTGCATTGCCGGTGACCTCATGCGCCATTACCAGGACGTCAAAGGCCGCGGACGCACTGCTTTCATTGCCATGCGCATCGACTGCGACCGCAGTAACCGGAACGGCAAGACCGTTCGCCGGCGCCTCTCCGGCAGGCACGTTCGCCGTCCAGTTACCGTCGGAATCGACGGCGACCCCGGTCAAGGCTACCGATCCGAACGTGACGTTGACCGTCGAAGCCCCTGCCGCGGTCCCCGTGATCGTGTAACCGTCAGCGGCCTCATCGACGGTAAGGATGTGATCGCCAGCCGCTTCCGTCACCGTCGGCGCAGCCGGCGGCGTCTGTGCGACCAGGAACGATGCATGCGCTTCGGTGCTGACATTACCCGCCGTATCGGTGGCGGTCGCCGTCACGGCGACGTCGCCATCCGCCGCGAGTGCCGCGCCAGGCACTACCACGGACCACACGCCGTCGGAGCCGACATCGACCGCAGAGAGCGCTTCGCCGCCGATCGTGACGATCACCTTGCTACCCGCCTCGGCGGTGCCGGAAATCGTGACGCCGGCTTGCGCCTCGCTATGATTGACGACGCCGTCACCGGCGATCGTGCCGATCACAGGGGCGTCGGGTGCTGTCGTGTCGGGCGTTTGCCCGCCGCCGTTGCCGCCGTTGCCTCCCGTGCCGCCATCACCGCCGGTGCCACCGTTGCCGCCATTTCCTCCGGTGCCCCCGTCGCCACCGGCAGGCGTGTCGGAACCGCCACCACCGCCGCCACCGGCAGCAGCCGCCACGACTCCCACTCCCGCGACACCCGCCAGCACCGCGCCAGCGGGGATCGCCGCGGCACCAGCTCCGGCGCCTGCGGCAGCCGCCGCCGCGCCCGCCTCACCCGCCCCTGCGGCGGCGCCGGCACCGGTAGCGGCCGTCGTGGAGCCCGCGCCCGCCGCAGCGGCCGCTTGGCCGCTGGCCTGGGCGGCAGCCGCCGCAGCGGCGTCACTGCCGGCCGCCGCGGCAGTCACGCCATAAGCGCTGGTGTCCGCGGCCATCGGGTCTGCCAGATCAGTGGCGGAGGTAATCGAGGCACCGTCGGCCAGCAGCGAGGCGTTCTGCACGTCGGCACCGTAGAAATTGCTCAGTTCGACGCTCTGCATGCCCTCCTGGCCTTCCAGCACCAGGCTCTGGCCTACCTTCCTGAGGGTGGCGCCGGCGGGCATCTTGCCCGTCGCGGAGTCGATGACACGGACGACATCGCCCGATGCCAGTTGGACGGCCGCCTTGCCCTGCGCCAGCGGCTGCGAGACGACCGTACCGTTCGCCTTGGTGATCTGGAGTGTGACTGCCACGAGATGTCCCCCCGTCATATGGACAGAATGTGAAGCGATGCGGCATCGAGGACGCCGCGCGTATGCGAATGGCGATCGACGACCATCCAGCCACGAGGCCGGCGCCGAAGAACCCAACAATGGATGCTAAGGATTAGGCGATAACCTCCGCCCCTTCGCAAGCGCCGGATCGCTTTTGTTGCATTCCGGCATCTTATGCGGAGAGTCCGGTGCGCTCAGCGGTTTGCTTCGAACCGACGAACGGTCGGCCAGCCGCGACGAACGGTCGTTGCCCGGCACGGCACGGCTGTCGGGCAACGATTCGCGGATCCAGCTTCCACACCGCGCGATGAGCCGTATCGTCGAGCACGACGCCGACCATCTGACCGTTCGTCGGCCCGGGGCTGAGCCAGCCACATTGAGCGTTGTCTCGGCCTGGCGATCTCCTTAGGCTTAGGCTCTCGCTCACACAATCTCATAAAGGCCCTCCCATGGATTTCGTCACCTCCATCGATCCCAAAGATCAGGCTAATGGCCTGGCGCGACGCGGACTCCCCGCCAAGCGGCTGGTCGCCATTGCCGTGCTGGCCCTCGCCCAGGCTGCATGCGGCGGCGGCGGCGGGGGTGGCGACAGCCCGGCACCGGGCGGAGACAACAATCCGCCGACCGATCCCGTCGTCCCGGGGCCGTTCACGATCGGCGGCACGGTCAGCGGCCTGACCGGCGCCGGCCTGGCTCTGCAGAACAACGGCGGCGATACGCTGACGGTCGCCGCCAATAGCACGTCGTTCTCGTTCGCCACCGCGGTCGCCAACGGCACTGCTTATGCGGTGACGATCAGTCAACAGCCGGCAGCGCAGACATGCTCGGTCGGCGATGGCAGCGGCACGGCGTCGGCCAATGTCACCAACGTAACGATCTCCTGCGTGGCATTGAGCCCGCTGGGCGCGCCGACCGCGTCCGTGCCCGGTGGCGATACGGCTGCCTCGCGCCTGCCGGCCGTGGCCGTGGCTTTCGACAGCGCCCTGAATCCGGCGACCGTCGATGCCACCAACGTGACGCTGACCAGCCCGAATGGCGCCGTACCGGCGGCCGTGGCGCTGAGCTCCGACGGCAAGACCATCACGATCACGCCGGCCGCCAGGCTGCTGCCGTTGACGGCCTACACGATCAACGTGGCGACCGCGGTACAGAGCGCGGGTGGCGCTCCGCTGGGCGCCGCGTTCACGCATTCGTTCACCACGGCGGACGGGGTATGGCAGCCCGCGGCCGATGCCAGCACGGTCAGCACGACGGCCAGTGAATCGCCTGCATTCGCCATGGCTCCGAATGGCGATGCGGTCGCGGTCTGGATCGAGGGCGCCACGGTCAAGGCCGCCAAGTACACCGCCGCGACCGGCACGTGGTCGACCCCCGCCGAACTCGCCGCGTCGGGCGTGGCGAGCGGAGATCAATCGAACAATGCGGTCGCGATCGACAAGGACGGCAACGCCGTTGCCGTCTGGTCGCAGGGTGGGAGTGCCACGCTTCATTCGGCGATCTTGAAGAGCGGCGAGACCACCTGGGAAACAGCCGACACGACGGCATTGACCCTCTACAATTTCCACGCACCCAGGATCGTGTTCGATGCCGCGGGCAAGGCCGTGGTCGCGTTCATGGCGGCGGAAGGGGCGCCTGCCCAATATCATCTGTACGGCAGTGAACTCGCGGCCGATGGCACCGCCTGGAGCGCCCAGGTCGCGCTAAGCGGTACCGATCCGATCACCAGCTATGAACCGGCTTCCCAACAACCGGTCCAGATGGTGGTCGACGCGACGGGTGCCGCGACGGTGCTGTGGACGCAAAGTACGGCTGTCGGCGGCGCCGATCCGCGTCTGTACTCGATCACGCGTTCGGCAGCGGGTACGTGGGGAAGCATGAGCGCCGCGCTCGATGCCGCCGCGCCGACCGACGTCGAGCAACCCCGGCTGAGTGTGGATGCCGACGGCACGTTGACGGCGGCGTGGCTGGAGACGACAGGCGGTGTGAAGCAGGTGTTCGCGAACCGTCGCGCCGCGGGAGGTGCCTGGGAAACCGCCCCGACGACTCCGCTGGATGGCACCCAAACGCAAGATGCCACATCGGTCGCGGTTGCCAGCGGCGGCAGCGGTCATGCGATGGTCGCCTGGGAACGTTCGCCCGATGGGGTGGTCGGCCGGCAAGTGTATGCCGCGCAGTATTCCGGATCCGCGTGGGGCACGCCTTCGGACCAGATCGACAACGCAACGACCACCGTCGGCCCCGTCTATCTGACGATGGACGCCGCCGGCAACGCGATCGCGTCGTGGCCGCAACTGGATGCGGGCCCCAACTACTACCCGGCAGTGGCGCGGTACGTGGCCAACGGCACCGGCGCCGGTTGGAGCACGGCCGCTCCGGCGGGCACCAAGGCCATCGATGGGAACGCCAGCGGCCTGAGCGTGGATGCCTCCGGTTCGGCGCTGCTGTTGTGGACCGGCTCCGAAGGCGTGTACGCGAACAGCTTCAAGTGATGCCGGGTCGACAGTAGTCGAACCGCTGGGTCGCCAAGCGACCCGGCCGTTCGACCGGTCTCCTCGGAGACTTCGCCGCGGGCCCCTTTCGGGGCCCGCTGTGCATTGGAGCGCGACAACGGAACCCGAAGTCGCCCCATCGCCCCATCGCCCCATCGCCCCATCGCCCCGGAGCCCCATCGCCCCATCGCCCCGGAGCCCCATCGCCCCGGAGCCCCGGAGCCCCGGAGCGCTCAAGCGAGCAACAGCCCCTGCGCCGATGCGTCGGCCAGCAGCCGATGGCTCAATCCATCGGACGTCATCACCAACAGGTGCGAGGCGATCAGCTCGGCGACCGAGTCGTTGTCCGCGGTGGTGGCCACGCCTTCGAGCGTGACCGACCCGATCGCCTGGCCGGCGGCATCGAACAGTTCCAGCCGCAGGTCGACTCCCGGAGTCGACGCGATGGCCAGGCGCTGCCCTCCCGCGACGGCCAGGTCGTCCGCGCCCAGGTTCTGGTCGCCGAAACGGCCGTCGACGGATGCCGTATCCGGCCGGTGCGACGTGCCCGCGGCATCCAGGACGTCGATCAACGCGATCCGGTCATGGGCGACGTCGAAATCCTTGATGACGTCGTGCCCGTTGTCCACCCGCATCGAATAGACGAAGGTGTCGCGCGCGGCGTCCGGCGTTCCGGCCGCTCCGCCGTACAGGATGTCGTCGCCGCCCTGGCCCATCAGTACGTCGGCGCCGTCGCCGCCCGCGATCGTCTGCGCGCCGTCGGGCGCGATGGCCTGCAGGTCGGCCGACAGCACCCGCACGCCCGGGTCGTTATCGGTGGTGCTGGTGCTGTTGAAGGTCTCGATCCGCACCAGCGTGCCCGCTGTACTCGCGGCGCCGGTGACCGTCCACGTCCAGGTCTGCGCATCGCCGGTGCCGGTCACCGTCGGCGCTCCGCTGGTCCATTGGCCCGCACCGCCGGCCGCCGTGCCGTCGAACACCGCCAACGGCACGCTGTCCGAACCCACGTAGATCTTGAACGAGGCCTGGCTGGCATCGAGTCCCGCGACGCTCATCGACAACGTGTACGACGCGCCCGGCGCGGTCGGAACGATCTGCTCGATGCCGCTGCCGCCGTATTCGTGCAACACCGAGGTGTCCCAGCCCCGCGCGCGGCCATCCCCGTCGAATGCATAGGCGACGAACGAATGCCCGTCGGTGCCGCGCCCCGGCACGCCGAAGCCGTCGACGAAGTAGCTGCCCATCACCTGCGCCACGAAGGTGTCGGGATCGTCGGAGCCATGTACGGGCGCGGGGCTGCCGTCGAAGGTCGCACCGCTGCCGAGCGGCGTCCATCCGATCGATGCGGGCGCGGTGAAGCCGTCGCTGCCCCAGCCGCTGGTACGGTTGGTGCCGCCCACCGACGTCGTATCGCGCAGATCCCAGAACTGGAAATGCCCGTTGCGAAGACCGCCACCGGCGTCGCCGACCAGCACGTCGGATCCGGCATCTCCGCTCAGCGTCGATGCGCCGCCGCCGACTCGCATGACGGGTGGCGCGAACGTGATCCGGCCACCGCCGTTGCCGGCCGCATCCCGCGCGGCGATCGACATCGATGCGCCGAGATCCGCCAGCGGCACGTCGACGGACCACGCCCCCGTCGCGTCGGCATGCGCAGTCAGGTCGGCAGTGAAAACACCCGGCGCGCCATCGCGGCCGAGATCGACGAGGACCTGCGCACCGGCTTCGGCCTGCCCGCTCAGCGTGCGATGGAGGATCGATACGTTCTCGACCGCCGCCGGCGCGATGCGATCGACGTCGACCGCGAACGCCGGCGAGGACACGCTGGCATTGCCGAACGCATCGGAGGCGATGGCAGTGACCGTCACGCCCGCGCCGTCGGCGGGCACGGCGGCACCATGATCGACGGTCAGCGTCCAGTTGCCCGACCCGTCGGCGCGCACCGCACCATAAGTGACGTTACCGAAGCGCACGACGACCTGGCTGCCCGGCTCGGCGTGCCCGCGGATCTCGAAACCCGCGTTATCGGCGAGCACGGCGGCATTGACGGTGTGGCCCAGGCCGACATGATCGACGACGGGGACCGCGGGCGGCGTCAGGTCGACGCTAAGGACGCGCGCGTCGGTGGCTGGCCCTCTCTGCCCATCGGCTCCGGTGGCCTGAGCCGTCAGCGGCGCCGTGCCATCGGCCAGCGCGGCACGCTCGAACGTGACGGCCCAGCGACCGTCGGCATCGGCC
Organism: Pseudomonadota bacterium; assembly: GCA_029779435.1. Taxonomy (GTDB): domain Bacteria; phylum Pseudomonadota; class Gammaproteobacteria; order Burkholderiales; family Burkholderiaceae_E; genus JAKPAM01. The sequence continues at coordinate 21,483 of JAKPAM010000060.1, forward strand.
ACCCCATCGCGCGCGGCACCGCCGAGGTGGACCGTGATGGTTTCGCCCGCGTGCGCGGTGCCCTGGACTTGGACGGCTCCGGTCGCGGTCTGCGACGCGGTCTCGATGACGGGGGCCGAGGGCGCCGGCGAGCCGGCACCATTGCCGTTGCCGGTCCCGCCGCCGCCGCCGCCGGAGGGATTATCGCCGGAGCCGGTGCCCGTCCCGGCGCCGTTTCCGGCTCCGGCCGAGTCATTTCCGCCACCGGCATTGGCACCCCCACCACCGCCACCGCCGCCTCCACCCGCCGCGACACCGACGACGGCCACGCCGAGCAACGCGCCACCGACGGTCGCGGGCGTCATCGCCAACCCGGCCCCCGACGCGGGCGCCAGCGACGCCGCGGCGGGATCGGCGCCGTACATCAGCATCTGCCCATCGGCCAGCAGCGCGATCGGGCGGGAAGCGGGAGTGACCGTCGGCGGCGAACCCGACAGAGCGCCGGTCTCGATCGCCAGTGCGCAGAACGCCTCGGGTGTGCACGAGCCGTAGAAGTCGCTCAGTTCGACGAGCCGCCCATCCTCGAGCCCATCGACCAGCAGCGAATCGCCGATGCGCTTGACGCGCACGTTGACCGGCGATCGGCCCGTCGCGGCGTCGATGACACGGACGGTATCGCCCGGCATGACGCTGACCTTGGTCCGGGCCTGCGTGATCGGATGGGCGATGACCGCGCCGTCGCCCTTCGTGATTTCGAGCGTAAGTGCCAAGACTGCTCCCCCGTGCTTCGCTTGGTGTCCGTTCGGAATACGGATCGCTTCCGGTTGAATATCCGGTAAGTGTAAACACCTGCGAGGGAGAGCCGGGTCAGGTCACGGGTTCTCAGACCACGGTCGAGCCCAACGACGAGGGCGACGCCAGCAGACGCTCGCTGAAGCCGTCCTGCGTCAGCACCAGATAGCCTTGGTCGATCAGTTCCTGCACGGAGTCGTTGGCCGCGCCGTAGGTCACGCCGCGCAGGGTGACCGACCCTCTGTCCACGCCGCCGCCGACGAACGAGATCCGGACATTGCCGCCATCCGAATCGATCGTCAGGTACTGGGCAGCGCTGGTCGCCTGCGTCAGATCGGCTGCGGTGAGGTTGGTGTCGGCATGGTTGGTGGTACCGGCGGGCTGCCGGTAGGTGACGCCGCCACCGGCACCGGTCACCGCATACAGCGAGTCGATGTCCTGGTGCGTACCGGCGGTATCGAGCAGATCGATGATCGCGATCCGATCGGTGCCGGGGCGAAAGTCCATGACCGTGTCGCGGCCGTTGGCCTCGCGCATCGAGTAGACGAACACGTTGTGCGAATCCGCATGGTGGCCGTCGATCGAATCGCCCCATAGCACGTCGTTGCCGCCCTGCCCCCACAACAGGTCGTTACCGCGCCCGCCGACCAGCGTGTCGTCGCCATCGGCCGGTCCGTGCGCCGTCAACGTGACCTGCTCGACGTTGGCGACGTAGGCGCCATACCAGTTCTGGTAACCGCCCGTCGTGTACGCCGTGTCGTGGAACGTGCGGATCTCCAGTTCCGTCGCCGTCGCGCCCGGACGGCCGACGACCTCGAAATTCCAGGTCTGGTCCGGGCCGGACGCGGTGTTCGCCGGCCCGCCTTCGACCCAGCGATGCTGGGTGCCGTCGTACAGGCCGATCCGGTCGCCGTTCCAGCGGATCTCGAACGTCGTGCCGCGCTGACCGGCGTCCTGCACGAGGTTCGTGACATCCATCGACAACGTGTACGTCGTGCCGCCCTTGGTGAGGATCGCCTGCGAGATCGAGCCGGCGCCGGTATTGTCGGCGGCGACGGTCTCCCAGTGATAGTGGCCCATCCGCACGCTGTTGCCCGCGCCGTACTCGAATGCCGTGCCGACCAGATGCGAATCCAGGTCGGTGCCACGGCTGTCCGGATCACCCATCACCTGTTCGCGGCCGGTGGCCGGCTGGTAAGTCGCGTAAGTCGAGCCGATCGTCCAGCCGATCGGCGCGCCCGAAACGATGAAGGCCCCCGAACCATCCTTGTGCAGCAAGGTGCCTGCCGCCGCGCCGCGCAGATCCCAGTACTCGAACTGATAGTTGCGCACGCTGCCCGCGTCGCCGCCGATCAGGATGTCGTTACCCGTGCCGCCCTGGATCGTCTGCGCGCCGGCGCCACCGATGATCGTGTCGCCGCCGGCGTTGCCGGTCACGACGACCGGCACCGTGACCGTGCGCGGGTCCGAGTGATTGCCGGCGGCGTCGGTGGCGATCACCGTCAACGTCTGGCCGGACGTGAACACATGGCCGGGCACCGTGTACGCGAGGCCGTTGGCCGACACCACGGCGGCGATCGTCGCCGTGCCGTCGCTGACCGTGACGGTGCCGGCCGCCGCGCTCAACGTGCCGCTCAGCGCCCCCTGAGCACTGACGACCGCGCTCGCCACGGCGGGTGCGACGGTGTCGATCGCGACCGCATGGACCGTCTCGCCGCTGATGTTGCCGGCGGCGTCGGTCGCGGTGACGCGCACCGGGGCGTTCGCGCTATCGGTCGGCAGGTCGGCCCGGGCGATCGTGACGGACCAATTCTGGTCGGACCCGGCATGCGTGGTCACCGTGTGGCCGCCCCACGTGATCGTCACCGTGCTGCCCGCCTCGGCCGTGCCACTGATGACGACGCCCGCCTGGGCCTCCGCGCGATTGACGATGTCGTCACCAGCGACGATCCCCACGCCGGGCTTGGCCGGCGGCGTGGTGTCGACGGGTTGGGTTGCGCCACCGGCGTCACCACTGCCGCCGCCACTGCCGCCATCGGAGCCGGATGCGCTGGGCAATCCGCCATCCGTATGATCCGGGCCTTTGTCGCCCGTGCCCGCCGTACCGGCATCGCCGCCCGCGTGGCCCGTGCCGCCGGCGTTGCCTGCGCCATTCGCGTTGCCCGCACTACCGGCATCGCCCGTCGCGCCCGTGTTGCCGGCACCATGGTCCGCACTATCCGCCGCGGCATTGCCGCCGCCTCCTCCGCCTCCTCCGCCGCCACCCGCGGCCGCGCCCAACGCGGCGGTGCCCAACAGCACGCCACCGATCGTGGCAGGCGTCATGACGGCAGCGCCGGCCGCTGCGGCACCACCGGCCGTCGCAGCCGATCCGCTCGTCGCGGCACCGGCCACCGCATCGCTGGCCTGGGCGAGCGCGGTCGTATCGGCGGCCTGCGCGACCATCACGTCGGCGGACGTCACCGTCGATTCGGCATCCAATTGCAGCACGCACGAGCGGCCGTCGGCGCACTCGTCGAAGAAGCGGCTCAACTCGACGGCCTGGTCATCGGGGAGCCCCTCGACCCACAGCGATTTGCCCGCCTGCCGGACGCGCAGGTTGCCGGCGGGCCGACCCGTGGCGGAATCCAGCACCCGGACGGTATCGCCTGGCATCACTTCGACGGATGAGAGCGTGCGCGTCAGCGGTGTCGAAACGATGTTGCCGCCGGACTGGGTGATGTGCAGGGTCAAAGCCACGAAGCGTCCTTGTCGAGAAGAGGAATGGATTCGTCGGGTCGTATCGATCGATGCAGCACCGTTGCAGCACCGGATCACTCGATCGACGGTGACGGGAATTTATCCAAGCCTCGGCGACGCGTCCGTGCGATATGCAACAGACCGGCATCGACAAGCACGCCCGAATCGTGCGGAGCGGCGATGAGCGCGCGAAAAGTGCCGGCGGCAAAGACACGCAATGACACCCCGCCCGCCGTGATAGGCGGCGGCGCGATTCACCGACGCCGCCAGACCCCCATCGCGACGCCCCCCGCCACCAGCCCCCAGAACGCGGCGCCGATGCCCAGCAGGCTGACGCCCGAGGCGGTGACGAGGAAGGTGATCAGCGCCGGCTCGCGCTGGCGCTCGTCCTGCATCGCGGCCTGCAGGCCGCTGCCGATCGTGGCCAGCAGCGCCAGGCCGGCGAGCGCCATGATCAACTCCCTGGGAAACGCGCTGAACAAGCCGACGACGGTCGCGCCGAACAGGCCGGCCAGCAGATAGAACCCGCCGGCGGCGATCGACGCGCGGTGCCGGCGCGCGGGATCGTCATGCGCTTCCTTACCCATGCAGATCGCGGCGGTGATCGCCGCGAGGTTCAACGCATAAGCGCCGAACGGCGCGAGCACGACGGTCGCCACGCCTGTCCATACCAGCAACGCCGACACCGGCGTCGGATAGCCGGCGGCGCGCATCACGGCCACGCCCGGCAGGTTCTGCGACGCCATCGTGACGATGAACAGCGGCACCGACACGCTGATCAACACCGGCACGCTGAATGTCGGCATGACGAACTCGGGCCGCGCCAGCGCGATCGTCAACGTCTCGACATGCAGCAGCCCGCCCGCCGCAGCGACGGCCACGCCGACGCCGAGCACGCCGATCACCGCATAGCGCGGCAGCCAGCGCTTGAACGCGAGATAAGCGATGAACATCGCCAGCACGAGCCCGCCCTGCGTGCGCGACGCGACGAACACGTCGGCGCCGAAGCGGAACAGCACGCCGGCCAGCAGGGCCGAGGCGATCGCGATCGGGATCCGCGACATCGCGCGCTCGAACCAGCCGGTCAGCCCGCAGACGGTGATCATCAGGCCGCAGACGATGAACGCGCCGATCGCATCGCTCATCGGCACGCCGTTCAAGCCGACGGCCAGCAGCGCGGCGCCAGGCGTCGACCACGCGGTCAGGATCGGCTGGCGATAGATCAGCGACGGGATGATCGACGTGACGGCCATGCCGACGCACAGCGACAGGATCCACGAGCCGACCTGTGCGGACGTGGCGCCCGCGGCGGCGGCGGCCTGGAACACGATGACGGCCGAACTGGCGAAGCCGATCAGCACGGCGACGAAACCGGCCGCCACCGGCGGCAGCCAGTCACGCATGCCCGCCCTCGTTCGGGTCGTCGAGCAGGCCGACCAGGTCGGTCAGCGTCAGCGCGGCGCCGCTGTCGATACCGTCGAGCACGCCTTCGGCCAGCGCGCGCTTGTCGTGATGCAGTTCGACGATGCGCTGCTCGATCGTGTGCTGGGTGACCAGCCGGTAGACGGTGACGGGCCGCTGCTGGCCGATCCGGTGCGCGCGGCCCATCGCCTGGTCTTCGGCGGCGGGGTTCCACCACGGGTCGACGATGACGACGTAGTCGGCGGCGGTCAGGTTCAGGCCGAAGCCGCCGGCCTTCAGGCTGATCAGGAACAGGTCGCCCTGGCCGCGCTGGAACGCGTCGACGCGCGCCTGCCGATCGGCGGCCGGCGTCGAGCCGTCCAGATACTGATAAGTCAGTCCGGCCTGGTCGGCCGCGTCGCGCAAGCGCTGCAGGAAATCGACGAACTGGCTGAACACCAACGCGCGATGCCGGTTGGCGGCCAGCTCGGTGACCAGCTCGATGAACGCGGGAATCTTGGCGCCGGCGATATCCAGCTCGGGATTGACCAACCGAGGGTCGCAGGCCGCGCGGCGCAAGCGCGTCAACTGCGCCAGGACGTGGAAGCGCGCGCGGTTGTCGTCACCGCCACCGCCCGGCGATGACGCGGACGAAATGGCTGACGATTGCGCCGCCGAACCCGGAGCGCGCGCCCCCTCGACCAGCGCGATCTGCAAAGCCTCGCGCCGCAGCGCTTCGTAATAAGCGGCTTCCTGCGGCGTCGGCTCGATCGTCAGCGTCACTTCGGTACGCGGCGGCAGATCGTCCAGCACCTGGGCCTTGGTCCGCCGCAGCACGAACGGGCCGATCAGGCGGCGCAACATGCGCTGCGCCTTCAGGTCCTGCGTGCGCTCGATCGGCAGCACGAAGCGCTGCGCGAACCGCTTGGCGCTGCCGAGCAGGCCCGGGTTGACGATGTTCATGATCGACCACAGCTCGCTGAGCCGGTTTTCGATCGGCGTGCCCGACAGCGCGACGCGGAAGCCCGCGGACAGGCCCGCGACGGCCTTCGATCGCTTGGCCGCGGCGTTCTTGACCGCCTGCGCCTCGTCGACGATCAGCGTCGCCCACTCGATCGCGGCGAACGCTTCCTCGCTTTGCTGCAGCATCGTGTACGAGACGACGACCAGGTCATTGGCGCCGAGACCGGACAACGAGCCGGCATGGGTCGCCGCCCCTGCCTCTACACCAGCGCTGGCATCCGCACTCGCATTGGCATTGGCATTGGCATTCGCGCTCGCGCGCGCACCGCCGCCATATGCGCGCACCGTCAGCGACGGCGCGAAGCGCCGGGCCTCGTCGACCCAGTTGCCGCACACGGACGTGGGTGCGACCACCAGCGCCGGCCCCTGTCCGGCGCGCGCGAGGAGGACGCCCAGCGACTGGATCGTCTTGCCCAGCCCCATGTCGTCGGCCAGGCACGCGCCGACGCCGGCCTGCGCCCTTTGCATCAGCCACTGGAAGCCTTCGCGCTGATAAGGACGCAGATCGGCCTGCAAGCCGGCCGGCGGCTCGGGAGGCTCGGCCGGCGCGGCGCGCAACCGTTGCAGGCGTTCGGCGAACGCGATATCCGCTTCGACGTCGACGTTCTCCAACGCGTCCCCGAGCCATAGCGCGGCCAGGTCGGGCACGCGCCAACCGGTCTCGGCGGCCCGGCCCGCCCCATCACCCACCGCGCCGGCAACACCCGCCGGATCGATCATGGTCGCCAGCGAAGCCTCGTCGGCGAGGGATCCCGAGGCAACCGATTCGCCGCCAGCCGGCGCCGCGCCCGCGGCGACCGTTCCCACGCGCGGCACGCGTCGCGTCGGTTCCGCGACCGCGGCCAGGTCCTCGATGCGCTGGCGCAGGCTGTCTGTCAGCGCCACGTACTTGCCGTCGCCGATCGGCACATAGCGCGAGCGCTGCTGGCTCACCCATTCGATCAAGCGGCCCAACTCGATGACGCGCGTCTCGTCGACGGGCAGCGCGCCCTCGACACGGAACCAATGCCCTTCGGAACGGACCTTGACCTTCAAGCCGCGATCGGCGATCGGCTGCACGGCGATCGATTTGCCATCGGGCCAGTCGATGTCGTCGATCGACGGCAGCGTCGGCAGCACTTCGAGCAGGCTGAGCACCTGCTGGGGGTCGCGCAGCGTCCATTCGGGCGCCTGGACAAGGGCGGCCCGGGCGTCGTCGTCCTCGGGTTCCAGGAAATCGAAGCGTTCGACGACGTCGTGCAGCGCGCGCAGTTCCTCGTCGAGCGCGCGACGGGCGCCCAGCAGCGAGCCGTCGACCATCGCGACCACTTCCTCGCGGCCCTGCCCGGGCGCGAAACGGGGTCCGGCCGGCCCCAGCGGCGCTGCGACCAGCCGCAAGCCGAAGCGTTCGCCGCGCCGCGACAGTTCGGCCCGCAGGCCGCCGCGCGGCGCAACCTGGCGCGCCCCTTCGATCGCATCCGACTTGAGCCGGAAGTGCGCGCCGAGCACCGGCAGCACCGACTGGATCTCGGCCGCGGCGCTGCGCGGCACGCGCAGGCCCGATTGCGACAGTTCGTAGACGCGGCGGTGCGCGGGCGTCAGCCGGATCAGGCGCGCCCGCCACGGCGATGGCGCGGGCACGAAGCCCGCGCGCACGTCGGCCGGCGACACGTCGCGGATCACGAACTGCGTGCGCAGCGCCATCTCGGGCGCGCGCCGTTCGCCGCCCGCATCGGGCTCGCCGATGTCGATGTCGGCCTGCGCCGCGCGGTCGAACGCCAGGCCCAGGTCCGGCTCGAACGCCAGCCGCCAGTGATCGCCCTCTTCGATGACGCGGATGTCGGGCAGCGCCTCGGTCAACGCCACCGGCTGGTCGAGCTGATCGTCGAACACGACATGCGGGTGCCCGACCAGCGCGACACTGGCGTCCATCAGGTCGAGCATCGGCCGATGCGTGCCGAAGCGCCGGTCGGCCTTGATCGCACGCGCCACCCGCGCATCGTGCGGATCGAGCGTGGCGGCACGCGCCAGGCGCGACAGCGGCACGGACTTGGGCTTGCTCCAGCCGCGCGGGCCACGCTTCTGCTCATAAGGCTCGATCCGCGTGAGCCGCTGATGGTGATCGACGCTGATGACCCACAGCAGCCGGGTGTCGGCCCCCACCGTGCGCACGCTCTCGCCGCCGCTGTCCTGGCCTAGCGCGGCGATGGCCGCCAGCGCCTCGCGCCAGGATTCATGGCCGCCGCTGGCGAAGAAGGGCTTGTTGGCAGGCTTGCCGGCCAGCAACTGATCGGCGGCCTCGACCTGGTCGAGCAGCCACCACAGCTCGCAGTCGCGCAGCCGCGCCGCGAGCGCCTGGCTGCTGCCCGGCGACGGCGGCGGCGCGTGGCCGGCGGCGGCCCATGCCTGCAGCATCCGCCGCGGGACGAGGTTGAGCTGCACGTGCGACGCGTGCCAGTCATGGAAACTGGCGAACGACGGGTCGCGCGACCGATCGCCGAGCCGCGTCTCGGCCGCCACCGCCCACAGCCCCCACGGCGTATCGGGCGTCGCGCGGCGCGCGCCCGATTCGGCCAGCGCGAACTTGCGCGCCTGCGCGATGCGCTGGGCGTCGCGCGTGCCGAACAGGCTCATCGGATACAGCCACCGCGTGTTCTCGGGGCCCAGCGCCTTGCGGCCCGTCGCTTCGGTCTTCAACTGCGCGAACGCCGCGTCATAAGCGCCGGCCGCCTCCAGCCACTGGCCGCGCGTGGCCAGGATCGCGGCGCGCAGCGCGGCGAACTCGCCGGTGCGCACGTCGCGCGCCAGCGCATCGGCCTCGTCGGTCCGCGCGCCGAACATCAGCCACTCGACGACGCGCGCCCGCAGGCCCAGCGGCGTGCGTGCGGCCTGCCGCGCGATCCAGTCCTGCGCATAGCGCAGCGGCGCCAGGCCGTTCGGATCCAGCTCGCGCAGCGCCACCTGCAGCGCCAGCGCCAGCAGCGCGGCGCCCAGCGTGCGATCGGCCCGATCGAACAGCTCGGCGTCGAAGCCCGACAGCATCACCTGGTCGAGCACGCTGGCCGTATGCGACAGGCCGCTGTAGCCGGTCTCCAGCGCCCGCCACTGGTCGACGCCAGCGCCGCCATAGACGATCAATCGCGCCAGCGTGATCGCCTGGTTGTCACGCTGGAAAAACACGATGCTGCGATGATCGCGCACGCCCTCGATCCGCATCAGCGCATCGCGCCAGCGCTCGAAGCCCTCGGCCTGCACGGCCTCGCGATAGCGCTGGGCCTTGTGCCGCACCAGGCACTGCCAACCGGCTTCGGACCGCATCACTTCGTCGCGGCGCACCAGTTCGAGCAGGCAGGCATCGACCTGCGGTTGGCCGAACAGCGTGCCCGCCACCGTGCGCTGGTTCAGCTCGCGCAGGAACGCGATCAGCCAATTGCGATGGCGCGGTGTCCACGCCAGCGCCAGCGCGCGCAACACGACGGCCACGTCGCCGGGATCCACCTGCACGGCGGCCACGCGCGGCAGCGCCGACGATTCGTGAGGATTCAGTTCGTATTTGGACAACGGCAGCAGGGCGGCCAATGGACGAGCAACTGCGGGACGGACAGCCGCGGCACGGCGAGCGACGAACGCGATGCCGGCTCGATACGCATCCATGTATCGCCAAATGGAAACCGGCCATGCTGGCATGCGAGGATCGGAGCGTCAAACCCGCTGTCGCCTGCGCGCCGAACGGCGACGCGCTACCATCGCCGGATGAGCCTGCCCTTATCCGTACTCGACCTCGTCCCGGTGCGGGACGTGGACCGCCCCGCCGACGCGCTGCGGCTGACGCTCGCGCTCGCGCAGGCCTGCGACGATCTCGGCTACCGCCGCTACTGGATGGCCGAGCACCACAACATGACCGGCATCGCCAGCGCGGCCACGTCGGTGTGCATCGGCTACGTGGCCGGGGGGACGCGGCGCATCCGTGTCGGCGCGGGCGGCATCATGCTGCCCAACCATTCGCCGCTGGTGATCGCCGAACAGTTCGGCACGCTGGCCTCGCTGTACCCGGACCGCATCGACCTGGGCCTGGGCCGCGCGCCCGGCACCGATCAGATCGCGATGCGCGCGCTGCGTCGCGACCCGCAGGCCGCCGAGCACTTCGTCGACGACGTCCGCGAGCTGCAGGCGCTGTTCGCGCCGGCCCAGCCGGGACAGCGCATCCGCGCGGTGCCCGGCGAAGGCATCGACGTGCCGCTGTGGATCCTGGGCTCGAGCCTGTACGGCGCGCAGGTGGCCGCGCACTTCGGGCTGCCGTATTCGTTCGCGTCGCATTTCGCGCCCGACGCGCTGGACGAAGCGCTGGCGATGTACCGCGCGCAGTTCCGCCCGTCGCCGCAGGCCGAACGGCCTCATGCGATGCCCGGCATCAACGTGATCGCCGCCGACACCGACGACGAGGCGCGCCGGCTGTTCACCAGCCTGCAGATGCGCTTCGTCGCGATGGTGCGCAACGCGCGCGGCAAGCTGTCGCCGCCGGTCGATGACATCGAGGCCGAATGGTCGCCGATGGAGAAGGCGCACGTGCAGCGGATGCTGTCGTGCACGTTCGTCGGCTCGCCCGACACGCTGCGCCGCGAGCTGCGCGCCTTCGTCGAGCGCACCCGCGCCGACGAGCTGATCGTCAGCAGCGCGATCTACGACCCGGCAGCGCGCATCCGATCCTATGAACTGCTGGCGGGCATCGCCGGCGACCTGGGAATGTGCTGATCCAATCGCCGGAGTCGAATGGATCGGCACGTCCCTCACGCTTGACCTCATGACTGGAGACCTCATGCAACGCTCATCGAACGTTCATCCGCTGAAGAAAAGCGACGACCGGCTGGCCGACCCGCAATGGCAGGCGCGCGTCCACCTGGCCGCCGCCAATCGCCTGGCCACGCTCGACGAACTCGAGGAAGGCATCGACAACCACTTCACGATGCTGCTGCCCGGCCATACCGATCGCTTCCTGGTGCTGCCGTTCGGCGTCCATTGGTCGGAGGCCCGCGCCAGCGACATGATCGTTTTCGACGAATCGGGCCGCACGCTCGAAGGCGAAGGCCGGGTCGAGCTGAGCGCGTATTGCATCCACGCGCCGATCCACCGGATCACCGGCGCGAAGGTCGTGCTGCACACGCATCAGCATTGGGCGCTGGCGCTGAACATGCTGCAGGACAACCGGCTGCTGCCGGCCTGCCAGACCTCGGCGTTCTTCTGCAAGCACATCGTCTACGACAACGGCTATGACGGGCTGGCGCACCAGCTCAGCGAAGGCGAGCGGCTGGCGCACCTGATGGGCGACAAGCACATCATGTTCATGAAGAACCACGGCGTGCTGGCCGTCGGCGACACCGTCGCGCAGGCTTATCGCCGGCTGTACAAGCTCGAGCGCGTGTGTCGCGCGCAACTGGTGGCGATGGCCACCGGCCAGCCGCTGGCGCTGCTCAGCGACGAGATGGTCGAGAAGGTCGACAAGCCCAACCCGAAGGACACGCACCCTCGCGCCGAACGCGAGCAACTGTACTTCGAGGCGATGATGCGCGTGCTGGACCGCGAACTGCCGGGCTACGCGGACTAGGGCCTGTTAACGCCAAGATCAGGCCAGGCTGGACGATCCCCGGCTGAGCGCCTGGCGCCACCCATCCAGGGTGCCGCGCAGCGCTCCGAGCCGCGCCGGCGAGACGATGAAGGACGATCGCAGTTCGCGATCCAGGATCGGCGTCAGCGCCTCGGCCCGCACCGCGCTGTGAACGATCAGGTCGGCTTCCTCGCCCAGGTAGCCATGGCGGGCGAGTTCGCAGTACAACAGCTTGGCCGTGATCACCACCCCATCCGGGCAGGCGACGAGCGTGCGTTCCAGCGCGTCGAACGGTGTGCGAAGAGTGAGCGTCGTATCCATGGATGTGATTGTCCATGCGGGGCGGTCGACGCCAGTGCGATAGGTCACGGTCATCGATCGGTGAAACGCCATTGATGATCCCCACGACGAACGGTCGTGCGATTTTCCTCGATTCCGTTTGATGCCGCGCAATGGGGCCGCCGGAGCCTCACCGCGCAGCCGCTGCGGGAGCGCCACGGAGTGCTACGGGAGCCAGGTCGCAGGCCCCCGCCGTTGGCCTGCGCCGTCAGCCCGAGTGGGCCTGCGCCGTCGGTCCGAGCTGCTCTGCGCCGTCAGTCCGATATCGACGCTGCCGACCTCCCTGTGGCGAATCGGTATTGATCGATGTCAACCCGCAGGGCGGCGCCCGGCCACAGACTGAAATCGATCGCCGGATCGGCAGTACCGTGCCGCTGTTCGCGGCTCTCCGGATACGCCGTCCTCACGCTTCGCCCACGAGCTTCGCCACGCGCTTTGCCCACGCGGTTCGCCAGCCTCCGCCCGCTGGCGTCGCCTTCACGAACCCTTCGCGGATCTTGCCATGGACCAGAAAACGCGGCCCTCTGCGGCCACCCCTGCCGCTCCGAATGGGGCATCTCCGGTTTCCACCGCTTCGAACGCCGCCTCGCTGGATGCCGCTGCTCTGAAAGCCGGCGACCCATCGACCGCCAATGGCGCGGCCCCCACCGGCCGCCGGCCTGGCGGAAGCAAGCGGAATGGCGCCGCCGCGCGCCGCGCCCGAAGCGGCGACACGCCGCCCTCGCTGACGCCCGAAGCGATCAGCCGCTTCGTTTCGACCGAATCGGCGCTGGCCGCCCAAGGCAAGGCGCTGGCCGCGCTCGACAACGTGCTGGCTGGCGACGGCAGCCTGCCCGACCGCGCCCGTGCGCTGCGCGCGATCCTGCAAGGAGCGGATGCCGAGGACCGCGCGTACCTGCGTCTCGCGCTGGTCGAGGATCCGGCCGCTTCGCCGCCCAGGATCAATCCGGATGAAGAGCTGGCCAAGGACTGGCGCGACGGCGGCTATCCGTACGCGAACCTGCTGCGCCGCTCGGTATACGAGAAGCAGAAATTCCGCCTGCAGGTGGAACTGCTGAAGCTGCAGGCCTGGGTCAAGGAGACCGGCCAGCGCGTCGTGATCCTGTTCGAGGGCCGCGATGCCGCCGGCAAGGGCGGCACGATCAAGCGGTTCATGGAGCATCTGAACCCGCGGGGCGCCCGTGTCGTCGCACTCGAAAAACCCACCGACACCGAAAAGGGCCAGTGGTATTTCCAGCGCTACGTCCAGCACCTGCCGTCGGCAGGCGAGATCGTGCTGCTGGACCGTAGCTGGTACAACCGCGCCGGCGTCGAGCGCGTGATGGGGTTCTGCACCGACGCCGAGTACCGCGAGTTCATGCGGCAGGCGCCGCAATTCGAACGTCATCTGGTCTACAGCGGCATACACCTGATCAAGTTCTGGTTCAGCGTGAGCCGTGCCGAGCAGCGCCGCCGCTTCAAGGAACGCCAGGCGCATCCGCTCAAGCAATGGAAGCTCAGCCCGATCGACATGGCCTCGCTCGACAAATGGGACGATTACACACGCGCCAAGGAGGCGATGTTCTTCGAGACCGACACCGCCGACGCGCCCTGGACGGTCATCAAGAGCGACTGCAAGAAGCGCGCGCGCCTGAACGCGATGCGCTATGTACTCGGCCGCCTGCCCTACGACAACCGCGACGCCAACCTGATCGGCAAGATCGACCCGCTGCTGGTCGGCCGCGCGCATGTCGTCTACGAGCAGGGCGAACGGTCGAGCGTGCTGATGTGAGGGTGGCGGGCAGTCAGCGCGCCGACTGCTCCTGCCTGGCCGCTTCGGCACGCCGCAGCAAAAAGCGCTGCAACTTGCCGCTGGGCGTCTTGGGCAACTCGTCGACGAAATCGATGGCCCTGGGGTAAGCGTGGGACGACAGGCGCGCCCTGACGTGCTGCTGCAGTTCCTCGCGCAGCGCATCGGTCGGCGGGAAGCCGGGCTTGAGCGTGATGAAAGCCTTGACGATCTCGGTGCGCTCCGGATCCGGTACGCCGATCACGGCCGCTTCGAGCACGGCGGGGTGTTCGATCAGCGCGCTTTCCACGTCGAACGGGCCGATGCGATAGCCCGATGAGGTAATGACGTCGTCGGCCCGGCCGATGAAGCTGACCGAGCCATCGGGCTCCAGCTCCACGTTGTCGCCGGTGCGGTAGTAGCCGTTGGCGTCCACCGGCTCCTTGCCCAGATAACCGGTGAACCACATCAGCGGCGAGCGGGCCACGTCGATGGACAGCTCGCCCGGCTGATTCGGACCCAGTTCGCGACCTTCGGCGTCGAGCACGGCGACCCGAAAGCCGGGCATCGCCAGGCCCGCCGAACCCTGCCGCACCGGGTGCGCGAGCCCGTGGTGATTGTTGACGCACATGCCCAGCTCGGTCTGGCCGTAATGGTCATGGATCGGCGCGGCCAGATGCTCGGCGCACCAGCGGATGATCTCGGGGTTGAGCGGTTCACCCGCCGAACTGATCACGCGCAACTGGCCATTGATCGGCGCCGCCAATTGCGGCCCGGCGGCCATCAGCAGCCGGAAAGCGGTCGGCGAACCGGCCAAGCTGGTGATGCCCAGGCGCTGAATGACCCGCCAGGTGCTCTCGGCCGTGAATCCGCCTTCGTAGAGCGTGGTGGCCTGGCCCAGCAACAGAGGGCCGCAGATCGCGTAGTACAGGCCGTAGGCCCAGCCGGGATCAGCGATGTTCCAGAACACGTCGCCCTCGCGCAGGCCGACGGCGAAGCGCATGTAGGCGGAAAAGGCCGCCAACGCGCGCAACGGGACGGGCACGCCCTTGGGCAAGCCCGTGGTACCGGACGTGGACATCATCATGAACAGGTCGTCGCCCTTGCGCAGGACGGGCGCGAAATCGGCCGGCGCCTGCGCCAGCGCAGCGCGGAAATCGATGTCACCTGCAGGCAGCGCGGCCCCGTCGGCGACGACCGTAGCGACGGGCGGGTGACCGGGAATGTCGTCGAGCTTGGCGCGATTCGCGCTGTTCGTCACCACCAGCCTGGCGTTGCTGGTATGCAGGCGATGCTCGATCGCCTTGGGGCCGAAGGCGGTGAACAAGGGCTGGTACACCGCGCCCAGGCGCCACGCGCCGAGCACGGTGGCCACCAGCTCGACCGTGCGCGGCAACAACCCCGCCACCACATCGCCGGGACCGACGCCCGCGGCCGCGAACACGTTCGCGGCCTTGGCGGACAGGTCACGCAACTGCTCGAACGTGTATTCGGTGAGCGTGTCGTCGACCGCGATGCAGCGCAGCGCGACGCGGTGACCACCGGTGTGGCGATCGCAACATTCGACGCAGGCGTTGAGGCCGGCGTTCACGTCGCCTTGCAGCACGGAGGCGGCGTCTTCAAAACCATATTTCGCGGCAACCTGGGCATAGCCGGGCAGCGTGGCGGAGGTGGTGTCGAGGGTCATGGCTGGTCTCCTGGGTGCGGCCAAGACTACGTGGGAACGAAGAAGCTGATTCGACTTTACTCGATATGGGCCTCTTCCCACCCGACTCGAGGGCGACGTGTCCGGCACGAAGACCTGCATGGCACGGCGCGCCCTGCACCATCATCAGGAGCGACTGCAACAAGCGCGGTCGATGAAGTTCATCAGATAGCAGAGAAATAGCAGCGGCACGAGCCTTCGCACGATCTTGCGGTAGGCGCCGTCGAGCTGGTCTGACGGCAACGCGGGCGTTTCGTACCCGGCCGTGCTCAAGCGGACTGCAACCCCCGCAGCAGGTCGGCCCCGCGCTCGCCGATCATGATCGAGCCGGCATTGGTGTTGGACGACGGCATCGTCGGCATGACCGACGAGTCGATCACACGCAACCGCTGCACGCCGCGCACGCACAACTGCGGGTCGACCACCGAGCGCTCGTCCCCGCCCATGCGGCAGGTGCCGATGGGGTGCCACGAGGTCTGGCCGCAGGTCTTGATGTAGTGCAGCAGTTCATCGTCGCTGCGCACGTCGGCGCCGGGGCGCGTTTCGCGCTTCGTGTAGGCGCGCAGCGCGGGCTGATCGACGATGCGGCGCGAGAACTTGAGCGCGTCGAGCATCGCTTCGACATCCGCCGGCGCGCTCAGGTAGCGCGGCTCGATGAGCGGATCGACCATGGGGTCGCGGGTGTTCACGTGCAGCCAGCCCTTGGACTCGGGGCGCAACTGGAAGAAGCCCATCTGGAAACCCGGGAACGGGTCCAGGCCGTAGCCCTTGGCGACATAGCGGTTGTCGCCGCTGATGTAGTGGAGCTGGATCTTGACGTTGATGCGATCCAGGCCCGGGCGACTGCGCAACTGGGCATGAGCCGAGGTCGAGGCTGTGGACATCCAGCCCTTGCGGGTAAGCAGGTAGCGTGCGCCCATCCGCAATGTGCGCACCGGGCTGCTCATGATGTCATTGAGCGTGATGGGCTCGGTGCATTCATAAGTGATGCGCGCCTGCAGGTGATCGCGCAGATTCTCGCCGACCTCGGGTGCGTCGTGGATGACCGTGATGCCCAGTCCGCGCAGCCGCTCGGCCTGCCCGATGCCGGAGAGTTCCAGCAACTGCGGCGACTTGATCGGCCCGGCCGACAGCACCACTTCGCGGCGCGCGCGAGCATTCACGAGCTGGCCACCTTGCCGGTATGCCACACCAACGGCGGTCCGGCCTTCGAAGAGGATGCGCATGGCGTGAGCCTCGGTCAGCAACCGCAGGTTGCTGCGCCCGCGCGCGCGTGCCAGGTGGCCGCGCGCGGTGCTGCAGCGCTGGCCGTTGCGCGTGGAGAGCTGCAGGTAGCCCACGCCTTCGTGCTGCGCGCCGTTGTAGTCCTCGGTGACCGGGATGCCGGCTTCGTGGCTGGCCCGCACGAAGGCGTCGGTCAGCGGGTCGCGGTGCGCCTGGGCCAGGGACGTGACCGTGATCGGGCCGCTGCGGCCCCGATACGCGTCGTCGCCGGCCACCGTGGATTCGAGGCGCTTGAAGTAGGGCAGCACATCCGTGTAGCCCCAGCCAGTGCAACCCAGGCCCGTGGCCCAGTGGTCGTACTCGGCCGGGTCGCCGCGCACGAAGATCATGCCGTTGACCGAACTGGACCCGCCCGGCAGCTTGCCGTGCGGCCAGTAGACCGGCTGACCCACCAGACCTTGTTGGGGCGTCGTCTGAGACTGCCAGACGTACCGGGGGTCGGTCAGGATCTTGGCGACGCCCACGGGCGTGCGCACCCAGAAATCGTTGTGACGCGGCTGGCCGGCTTCGAGCAGCAGCACGCTGACGTGCGAGTCTTCGCTGAGCCGCATGGCCAGTGCCGCGCCGGCCGAGCCGGCGCCGACCACGATGTAGTCGAAGGTGCAGGCTTGCATCGTTCGCCTCCGTTCAGGCCGCGAGTTCGGCCTTGAGCTGGCGCACGCCCAGGCCCATGCGAACGAACTGCAGGTCGGGCAACAGTCCCTGCGGCGCGTCCGCGCTGGTACCGGCGTTTTCGGGCTGCACCACCAGTTCGACGAAGCTCGGGCCGTCCTGCGCCAGCAGCCCGGGCAGTGCGAGCACCAGTTCGGCCAGGTCGGTGAAGCGCCGCGCGTGCGCGTAGCCGGCGGCCAGCGCCATGGCGACGAAATCCATACGCGGCGTGGACGAGACGGCCGGCAGGTTGACGAGGCCGTTGAACTGCACGCCATTGTGGTTGAGCACGTGCAGGTAGCGAGGCGGGCGGTTATGCGCCACGGTGGCCAGGCTGCCGAGTTCCATCAGCAGGCTGGCGTCGCCGTCGAGCACGATCACCGGCACGTCGGGCCGCGCGAGCGCGATGCCCAGGCCGATGCCGGCAGCGCCGCCCATCAGCGGCACGGAATCGACACGGCGGTGCTTGACGCCCAGCATGTCCAGCACGAACTGGCACGACATGGTGGACACGATCACGGCCTGCGGGCTGTGCGTCTCGCGCGCCTGGGCCACGGCGCGCACGGCGGGGCCGAGTTGCAAGGATGCGGGGGTGGTGGTCATGGCCGGGCTCCTTTTCAGTTCCAGGTGACGTGGCGGCCGACCACGACGACGGCGGCGGTCGATGCTTGCTGCGCGTGGTCGGCGGCGTCGCGCACGCGGGACAGGTCGGCGTCGTCCTCCACCGTCCAGTGACGCACGCCGAAAGCGTCCAGCGCGGGTTCGAGCAGGCGAACCGTGCGGCGGCTCGACTGCGTCATGGGCCGGCCGATGTTGGCTGCCTCGCGACCGAACTGGCCGACGAGGAACAGCACCGGCACGTCGGCATCCAGGCAAGTGGCGCGCAGCGTGTTCATGCACTTGTAGAGGCCCTGGTTCTGGATCACCAGCGCGGGCCGGGCACCGCCGATGTGCAGGCCGGTAGCGGTGGTCAGCGCCTGATCCTCGCTGCAGGTGTAGACGGTGGCGATGCCGGCATCGGACGCCGACAGCGCGACGTGCAACGCGAACTGCGCATAGTCGGGCACGGTGACGGCGTGCGTGATGCCGCATTCGCGCAGCGTGCGCACCAGCGCGCTGGCGCTGGGACCGCCGGGTGGATTGGGGGCGAAACCCTGGCTCATGGCATGTCTCCGTTTGAATTTCTTCGATAAGGACGCATGATGGGCTTCCGGTTTTCCATACGTCAAATGCATTAAACACATCATTCCTATAGAATTCAGGCATATGATTGAGCTTCGCCAACTCCGACACGTGCTCGCGCTGGCCGAGCAGCGCAACTTCGTCCGGGCGGCCGAGATGCTGCACATCACCCAGCCCAGCCTTTCGCGCAGCATCCAGGGCATCGAAGCCCTGTTCGGCGCGCCGTTGTTCGACCGCGGCACGCGTGAGGTCACGCCGACGCCCATCGGTGAATTGGTGATCCAGCACGCGCGCGCCTTCGATCTGTCCGAACGCGACCTGATGCGCGACGTCGAGTTGGCCAAAGGGATGGAGATCGGTGAGCTGCACGTCGGCGCCGGCCCCTTCATCGGCGCAGCGCTCGCCACCGAAGTCCTGGCGCGCATGAACGCGGCTTACCCCCGACTTGGCATGCGTATCAGCGTGCGCCCCTGCGCCGAATTGCCTGAACAACTGCGACGGCGGGACATCGAACTGTGCGTGGCCGACGCGAAAGACATCCAGATCACCGATGACCTGGAGATCGTTCCGCTCGGCGAATATCCGCTCGTCATCGTGGTACGCGCCGGCCACCCTCTGGCTGGCCACGCCGCACCCACGGCGCAGGACCTGGTGGCCTATCCGCTAGCCGGCGTTCGCCTGTCGGAGCCCATGAAAGAGAAACTGCTTCGCCAGATCCAGCCGGCCGCCGCGCGCAGGAAGGTACGGGCCGAAGGGCTGCTGACCATGACCTGCGACCACTTCTCGATCCTCAAGACCCTGTTGCTGCGCACGGACGCGGTGACCCTGCTAAGTCCGTTTCTGTTCTCGGACGAGTTGCGCGCCGGTAGGCTGGTGACGCTACCCGCCATCCGCCTGAACGTCGAAACACGCCATGCCATCGTGCACCTGCGCGGCCGCACCCTCTCGGCACCTGCGCAGGCGTTCAGCGAGCGGCTGCGGGCCTACGACGCCGAGATCGCCATCCTGAACAGAAAGCTGATGACGAAGATCCGGCGCTAGCCCGGATTTCTCACCGCCACCCACGTCATCCATCGCCCGCGCGTTGGATTGCCTGTTTCAAGGCATCCGGGCATCCGCGAACGGATCGACCACGGCCCGCGCGACGCGTTCGATCGCTCTCCCTGATTCCGGCCGCAAAGAAAAAACCGCCGTGAGGTCACCCTCACGGCGGTTCATCGATTCCCGGCGATCGCTGCAGGCGCCCGACTCGCACGCCTGCAGGAGCACCGCTGCCGTCATCGACGGCCGCGGCACCCGGTCGCTGTCGTTCAGCCCTCGCTGCCCGGCTGCGCGTCGCCGCCCTGATCGGCGGTCGTCGACACTTCGCTCGGCGACGAGAACAACGCCTCGGCCTCGGCGATCGCGTTGCTGGAAGCGGCCAGCGCGGCCTGCTCCTGCGCCTCCAGCTCTTCCTTCGCGCGGCGGGCGCGGTGGAAGGCCAGGCCGGTACCAGCCGGAATCAGGCGGCCGACGATGACGTTTTCCTTCAAGCCGCGCAGGTCGTCGCGCTTGCCCATGATCGCCGCTTCGGTCAGCACGCGGGTCGTTTCCTGGAACGACGCGGCGGAGATGAACGAATCGGTCGACAGCGAGGCCTTCGTGATGCCCAGCAGCAGGTTGATGTACGACGCCTCGCGCTTGTCGGCTTCGCGCGCCTTGTCGTTCTCGTCCAGCAGCTCGGAACGCTCGACCTGTTCACCGGTGATGAACGGCGTGTCGCCCGGGTCGGTGATCTGCACGCGGCGCAGCATCTGGCGAACGATCACCTCGATGTGCTTGTCGTTGATCTTCACGCCCTGCAGCCGGTACACGTCCTGTACTTCATCGACGATGTAGCGAGCCAGCGCTTCGATGCCCAGCAAGCGCAGGATGTCGTGCGGATCGGCCGGGCCGTCGACGATCATCTCGCCCTTGTTGACCACCTGGCCGTCGTGGACCAGCACGTTCTTCTCTTTCGGGATCAGGAACTCGTGCGAGTTGCCGTCCAGGTCGGTGATGACCAGACGCTGTTTGCCCTTCGTGTCCTTGCCGAACGACGCCGTGCCGGTAACCTCGGCGAGCATGCCGGCGTCCTTCGGCGCGCGCGCCTCGAACAGCTCGGCCACGCGCGGCAGGCCGCCGGTGATGTCGCGGGTCTTCTGCGATTCAGTCGGGATCCGGGCCAGCACCTCGCCGACGCCCGCTTCCTGGCCGTCGCGCACCATGATCAGCGCGCCGACCGGGAACGAGATCGTCACCGCGTGGTCGGTGCCGGGGATCTTGACCTCTTCGCCGCTCGCATCGAGCAGCTTGATCTGCGGGCGCACGTTCTTGGTGGCGGTGCCGCGGCGTTTCGGATCGATCGCGACCAGCGTCGACAGGCCGGTGACCTCGTCGATCTGCCGGGCGACGGTGACGCCTTCCTCGATGTTCTCGAAGCGGACGGTACCACCGTGCTCGGTGATGATCGGGCGGGTCAGCGGATCCCAGGTCGCCAGTTGCGTGCCGGCCTTGATCGCCTTACCGTCGGTCGCCAGCAGCGTCGCGCCATAAGGCACCTTATGACGCTCGCGCTCGCGGCCGTTGTCGTCGACGATCATCACTTCGCCCGAACGCGAGATGACGATCAGCTCGCCCTTGGCGTTGGTGACGTAACGCATCGTGGCGGTGAAGCGCACCGTGCCGTTGGACTTGGCTTCGACGGCGCTGGCCACCGCGTTGCGCGAGGCCGCGCCGCCGATGTGGAACGTACGCATCGTCAACTGCGTGCCCGGCTCGCCGATCGACTGGGCGGCGATGACGCCGACCGCCTCGCCGGCGTTGACGAGCACACCGCGGCCCAGGTCGCGGCCATAGCACTTGGCGCACAGGCCGTAACGCGTCGCGCAGGTCAACGGCGTGCGCACGCGCACCTCGTCGATGCCCAGCCGCTCGATCTCGTCGACCGCGTCCTCGTCGAGCAGCGAGCCGCTCTCGAACACGGTGGCCTGCGTCTCCGGATGCACGACGTCGCCGATGCACACGCGGCCCAGGATCCGGTCGCGCAATGCCTCGATGACCTCACCGCCTTCGATCAGCGCCTTCATCGCGACACCGTTGGTGGTGCCGCAATCGTCGACGGTGACGACCAGGTCCTGCGTGACGTCGACCAGACGGCGCGTCAAGTAACCCGAGTTCGCGGTCTTCAACGCGGTATCCGCCAGGCCCTTGCGCGCGCCGTGCGTCGAGTTGAAGTACTGCAGAACGTTCAGGCCTTCTCGGAAGTTGGCCGTGATCGGCGTCTCGATGATCGAGCCGTCCGGCTTGGCCATCAGGCCCCGCATGCCCGCGAGCTGGCGGATCTGCGTGGCCGAGCCCCGGGCGCCCGAGTCGGCCATCATGTAGATCGCGTTGAACGACTCCTGCTTGACGGTGTTGCCGTGCCGGTCGACGACGTCCTCGACCGCGAGCTGCTCCATCATCGCCTTGGCGACCAGGTCACCGGCACGGCCCCAGATGTCGACCACCTTGTTGTAGCGCTCGCCCTGGGTGACCAGGCCCGACGTGTACTGCTGCTCGATCTCGACGACCTCGTTCTCGGCGTCGGCGAGGATCTTCTCTTTCTGCGGCGGCACCAGCATGTCGACGATCGCGATCGAGATGCCCGCGCGCGTCGCCAGACGGAAGCCGTTCTGCATCAGCTTGTCGGCGAAGATGACCGTGTCGCGCAGCCCGCAGCGGCGGAACGACGCGTTGATCAGCCGCGAGATCTCTTTCTTCTTCAACGCCTTGTTCATGTACGAGAACGGCAGCCCGGCGGGCAGGATCTCGGACAGCAGCGCGCGGCCGACGGTGGTCTCGGCGCGGATCGGGCGCGGCGTGATCTCGCCGGTGGCCTTGTTCTTGTCGTACTCGACGAGACGGACGGTGATCTTGGTGCCCAGCTCGACCTGCTCGTTGTCATAAGCGCGGATGACTTCGCCGAGGTCGGAGAACATCATGCCCTCGCCCTTGCCGTTCACGCGATCGCGGGTCGTGTAGTACAGGCCCAGCACGATATCCTGCGACGGCACGATCGACGGTTCGCCGTTGGACGGGAACAGCACGTTGTTCGACGCGAGCATCAGCGCGCGCGCCTCGAGCTGAGCCTCGAGCGACAGCGGCACGTGCACGGCCATCTGGTCGCCGTCGAAGTCGGCGTTGAACGCCGCGCAGACCAGCGGATGCAACTGGATCGCCTTGCCTTCGATCAGCACCGGCTCGAACGCCTGGATGCCCAGGCGGTGCAGCGTCGGCGCGCGGTTCAGCATCACCGGGTGCTCGCGGATCACCTCTTCGAGGATGTCCCAGACGATCGGTTCCTGGTTCTCGACGAACTTCTTGGCCTGCTTGATGGTCGTCGCGACGCCCATCGTTTCGAGCTTGTTGAAGATGAAGGGCTTGAACAACTCGAGCGCCATCAGCTTCGGCAGCCCGCACTGGTGCAGCTTGAGCTGCGGGCCGACCACGATGACCGAACGGCCCGAGTAGTCGACGCGCTTGCCCAGCAGGTTCTGGCGGAAGCGGCCGCCCTTGCCCTTGATCATGTCGGCCAGCGACTTCAGCGCGCGCTTGTTGGCACCGGTCATCGCCTTGCCGCGACGGCCGTTGTCCAGCAGCGAGTCGACCGACTCCTGCAGCATCCGCTTCTCGTTGCGCACGATGATCTCGGGCGCTTTCAGTTCGAGCAGCCGCTTCAGGCGGTTGTTGCGGTTGATGACGCGGCGATACAGGTCGTTCAGGTCGGACGTCGCGAAGCGGCCGCCATCGAGCGGCACCAGCGGGCGCAGCTCGGGCGGCAGCACCGGCAGCACTTCCATGATCATCCAGTCGGGCTTGATGCCCGAACGCTGGAAACCTTCGAGTACTTTCAGGCGCTTGGCGATCTTCTTGATCTTGGCCTCGGAGCCGGTCGCTTCGAGCTCCTTGCGCAGCGTCTCGATATCGCGGTCGATGTCGATCGTGCGCAGCAGCTCGCGAACGCCCTCGGCGCCCATCATCGCGCGGAACTCGTCGCCGTATTCCTCGGTCTTGGCGAGGAAGTCGTCCTCGGTCATGATCTGACCGCGCTTGAGCGGCGTCATGCCGGCTTCGATGACGACGAATGCTTCGAAGTACAGCACGCGCTCGATGTCGCGCAACGTCATGTCGAGCACCATGCCCAGACGCGACGGCAGCGACTTCAGGAACCAGATGTGCGCGGTCGGCGAGGCCAGCTCGATGTGGCCCATCCGCTCACGGCGCACCTTGGTCAGCGTGACCTCGACACCGCACTTCTCGCAGATGACGCCGCGGTGCTTCAGGCGCTTGTACTTGCCGCACAGGCACTCGTAGTCCTTGATCGGCCCGAAGATCTTCGCGCAGAACAAGCCGTCGCGCTCGGGCTTGAAGGTCCGGTAGTTGATCGTCTCGGGCTTCTTGACTTCGCCGAACGACCAGGTGCGGATCTTCTCGGGCGAGGCCAGCCCGATCTTGATCGCATCGAAATGTTCGTCTTCCTGGACCTGTTTGAACAGATCAAGCAATGCTTTCATCGATTGCTCCTTAAATTGCTAGCGGGCGGCCGATCAGTTGCGTTCCAGGTCGATGTCGATACCGAGTGAACGGATCTCCTTGACCAGCACGTTGAACGATTCGGGCATCCCGGCGTCGATCGTGTGTTCGCCCTTGACGAGATTCTCGTAGACCTTCGTGCGGCCGTTCACGTCGTCCGACTTGACCGTCAGCATCTCTTGCAGCGTGTACGCGGCGCCATACGCCTCGAGCGCCCACACCTCCATCTCGCCGAAGCGCTGGCCGCCGAACTGCGCCTTGCCGCCCAGCGGCTGCTGCGTGACCAGCGAGTACGGGCCGGTCGAGCGCGCGTGCATCTTGTCATCGACCAGGTGGTGCAGCTTGAGCATGTGCATGTAGCCGACCGTGACCGAGTGGATGAACGCATCGCCGGTGCGGCCGTCGTACAGACGCACCTGCGTCTTGCTGGGCGTGAAGCCGATCAGTTGCGTGCGCGGATCGTCATCGGGGTAAGCGATGTCGAGCATCTGCTTGATCTCGGGCTCGGACGCGCCGTCGAACACCGGCGTCGCGAACGGCACGCCGAGCTTCAGGTTCGCCGACAGCTCCATGATCTCGTCGTCGTCGAACGAGTCGATGTTCTCCTTGATGCCGGAGCTGGTCATGTAGATCTGCTCCATCAGCTTGCGCATCTCGGCGGCCCTGGCGCCGCGCTTGAGCATCTCGCCCACCCGCACGCCGATGCCCTTGGCGGCCCAGCCCAGGTGCGTCTCGAGGATCTGCCCGACGTTCATCCGCGACGGGACGCCCAGCGGGTTCAGCACGATGTCGACCGGCGTGCCGTCGGCCATGTACGGCATGTCCTCGATCGGGACGATGCGCGACACGACACCCTTGTTGCCGTGGCGGCCGGCCATCTTGTCGCCCGGCTGCAGCCGGCGCTTGACGGCCAGGTAGACCTTGACCATCTTCAGCACGCCCGGGGGCAGCTCGTCGCCCTGCGTCAGCTTCTTGCGCTTTTCTTCGAACGCCAGGTCGAACGAGTGACGCTTCTGCTCGATCGATTCCTTCGACGCCTCGAGTTGCGTGGCGGCGTCCTCGTCGGCCAGGCGGATGTCGAACCACGAGTGGCGATCGAGATCCGCCAGGTACTCGGCGGTGATCGCCGCGCCCTTGACCAGCTTCTTGGGACCGCCGTTGACGACCTTGCCGATCAGCATCCGCTCGATCCGCGAGAACGCATCGTTCTCGACGATCCGCAACTGGTCGTTCAGGTCCAGACGGTAGCGTTTCAGTTCGTCGTCGATGATCGACTGCGCGCGCTTGTCGCGCACGATGCCTTCGCGCGTGAACACCTGCACGTCGATGACGGTGCCGCTCATGCCCGACGGCACGCGCAGCGACGTGTCCTTCACGTCGGACGCCTTTTCGCCGAAGATCGCGCGCAGCAGCTTTTCTTCGGGGGTGAGCTGCGTCTCGCCCTTCGGCGTGACCTTGCCGACCAGCGTGTCGCCGGCCTGCACTTCG
This sequence comes from Pseudomonadota bacterium, assembly GCA_029779435.1. GTDB lineage: Bacteria > Pseudomonadota > Gammaproteobacteria > Burkholderiales > Burkholderiaceae_E > JAKPAM01. The sequence goes on from JAKPAM010000060.1 coordinate 47,007, forward strand.
GCACCGATGTAGACGATGCCCGATTCGTCGAGCCGCGCGAGCTGGTTCTCGGACAGGTTCGAGATGTCGCGGGTGATCTCTTCGGCGCCCAGCTTGGTGTCGCGCGCCAGCACCGACAGTTCTTCGATGTGGATCGACGTGTAGCGATCGTCGGACACGACCTTCTCGGAGATCAGGATCGAGTCCTCGAAGTTGTAGCCGTTCCACGGCATGAACGCGACCAGCATGTTCTGGCCCAGCGCAAGCTCGCCCAGGTCGGTCGACGCGCCGTCGGCCACGACGTCACCGCGCGCGATCCGATCGCCCTTCTTGACGATCGGGCGCTGGTTGATGTTCGTGTTCTGGTTCGAACGCGTGTACTTGATCATGTTGTAGATGTCGACGCCAACCTCACCGGCCGCGGCTTCGTCATCGTTGACCCGGATCACGACGCGCTGCGCATCGACGTAGTCGACGAGGCCGCCGCGCAACGCGGTGACGACGGTGCCCGAGTCGACCGCGCAGGTGCGCTCGATGCCGGTGCCGACGACCGGTTTTTCCGGCCGCAGGCAGGGCACGGCCTGGCGCTGCATGTTCGAGCCCATCAACGCGCGGTTCGCGTCATCGTGCTCGAGGAACGGGATCAGCGACGCGGCCACCGACACGATCTGCGACGGCGCGACGTCCATGTACGTGACGCGATCGGGCGACGACAGCTGCGGCTCGCCGTTGATCCGCACCGACACCAGTTCGCCGACGAGCCTGTTGTCCTCGTCGACCTGCGAGTTGGCCTGCGCGATCACGTAGCGGCCTTCCTCGATCGCCGACAGGTAATCGATCTCGTCGGTGACCTTGCCGTCGACGACCTTGCGATACGGCGTCTCGAGGAAGCCGTATTCGTTCAGCCGCGCGTACAGCGACAGCGAGTTGATCAGGCCGATGTTCGGACCCTCGGGCGTCTCGATCGGGCACACGCGGCCGTAGTGCGTCGGGTGCACGTCGCGCACCTCGAAGCCGGCGCGCTCGCGCGTCAGGCCGCCCGGGCCCAGCGCCGAGACACGGCGCTTGTGCGTGATCTCGGACAGCGGGTTCGTCTGGTCCATGAACTGCGACAACTGGCTGGACCCGAAGAACTCGCGGATGGCGGCGCTGATCGGCTTGCTGTTGATCAGGTCGTGCGGCATCAGGTTCTCGGTCTCGGCCTGGCCGAGACGCTCCTTGACCGCGCGCTCGACGCGCACCAGGCCGGCGCGGAACTGGTTCTCGGCCAGTTCGCCGACGCAGCGCACGCGGCGGTTGCCCAGGTGGTCGATGTCGTCGATCTCGCCCTTGCCGTTGCGCAGGTCGACCAGGATCTTGATGACGGCCATGATGTCGTCATCGGTCAGCGTCATCGGCCCGGTCAGCTCGTCGCGGCCGACGCGGCGGTTGAACTTCATCCGGCCGACCTTGGACAGGTCGTACGCGTCCGGGTTGTAGAACAGGCGATTGAACAGGGCTTCGACCGCATCCTCGGTCGGCGGCTCGCCGGGACGCATCATCCGGTAGATCGCGATGCGGGCGGCCGTCTGGTCGACGGTCTCGTCGACACGCAGCGTCTGCGAGATGTACGGGCCCTGGTCGAGGTCGTTCGTGTACAGCGTGCGGATGTCCTTGATGTTGGCATCGCGCAGGCGCTTGAGCGTGTCCTCGGTGACCTCCTCGTTGGCCTTGGCGACGATCTCGCCGGTCTCGCCATCGACGATGTTCTGCGCGAGCGTGCGGCCGACGACGAAGTCCTCGGGCACCGAGATCCGCTTGACGCCGGCGGCATCCAGTTCGCGGATGTGCTTGGCGTTGATCCGCTTGTCCTTCGCGACGATGACCTTGCCGTCACGGTCGGTGATGTCGAAGCGCGCGATGTCGCCGCGCAGCCGCTCCGGCACGAGGTCGAGCTGGGCGCCTTCGTTCATCAGGTGGAAATTGTCGAACACGAAGAAGTGCGCGAGGATCTGCTCGGGGTTCAGGCCGATGGCCTTGAGCAGGATCGTCACCGGCATCTTGCGGCGGCGGTCGACACGGAAATACAGGATGTCCTTGGCGTCGAACTCGAAGTCGAGCCACGAGCCGCGATAAGGAATGATCCGTGCCGAGAACAGCAGCTTGCCCGAGCTGTGCGTCTTGCCGCGGTCGTGCTCGAAGAACACGCCCGGCGAGCGGTGCAGCTGCGAGACGATCACGCGCTCGGTGCCATTGACGACGAAAGAGCCGGTGGTCGTCATCAACGGGATCTCGCCCATGTAGACTTCCTGCTCCTTGACCTCCTTGACCGTCGGCTTGGCGGCTTCCTTGTCCATGATGACGAGGCGCACGCGGGCCCGCAGCGGTGCGTTATACGACAGGCCGCGGAGCTGGCACTCCTTGACGTCGAACGGCGCGTTGCCGAGCACGTAGCTGACGAATTCGAGCCGGGCCATCTGGTTGTGCGACTCGATCGGGAAGATCGACCGGAATGCCGCCTCCAGCCCTTCGTTCTTGCGCTGCGTCGCAGCGACGTCGAGCTGCAGGAACTGATCGTACGATTCGATCTGCGTGGTCAGCAGATACGGCACATTCAGCACGACGCGACGCTTGGCGAAGCTCTTGCGGATGCGCTTTTTCTCGGTGAAGGAGTAGGTTGCTTGTGACATGAGCACTCCGGTATCCTGTCTAGGATAAATGAGCTGTCAAGCCCTGGCACGGGGCTTGCTGGACTCAGGCGATGGATCTGGACCTCGCCTCCGGTCGCGGCGACCCGGGGGCGGAACTGCCTCGGAAACTGAAGTCTGGGTTGTCAGATCCAGCCCACACTTCAATTCCCGCCATCAATCGCGGTGACCGCGATCGGCGCGCATCGGGCCCGGCCATGCTGCCGCACAGCCCTCCCGACGCAAAACGCAAAAACCCGGAGGTCCCCCGAGCACGCTCGGAGGACGTTTCCGGGTCGATGCCGTCGGGCAACTTACTTGAGCTCGGCCTTCGCGCCAGCGTCTTCCAGTTGCTTTTTCAGCGCTTCGGCATCGGCCTTGCTGACGCCTTCCTTCACAGGCTTCGGCGCACCGTCGACCAGGTCTTTGGCTTCCTTCAGGCCCAGGCCCGTGGCCGCGCGAACGACCTTGATGACCTCGACCTTCTTTTCGCCGACCGCGGCCAGAACGACCGTGAACTCGGTCTGCTCTTCCGCTGCCGGGGCAGCAGCGCCGCCGGCGGCCGGCGCGGCCACGGCGACGGCAGCGGCAGCCGCCGACACGCCGAACTTCGCTTCCATGTCCTTGATCAGCTCGGACAGTTCCAGAACCGTCAGACCCGCGACGGCATCGATGATTTCTTGTTTGCTCAGTGCCATTTAAAGCTCCAGATACGTTTCAGAGTGCGTTGAGGTACCCGCCTGCGCGAGCACCGATTTCCAGGAGTGACCGACCGGCGGATGCCGATCAGGCCTGACCCTCTTTCTGCTCTTTGACGGCAGCCAGGGTGCGGACGAACTTGGCCGGCACCTCGTTGAGGGTTTGAACGAACTTGGCGACCGGCGCCTGCATGGTCCCCAGCAACCTGGCGAGCAGCTCTTCCCGGCTGGGCAGCGTCGCCAGCGCCTTGATCCCATTCTCGTCGAGGACGGAATGGGGCATGGCGCCGGCCTTGATGACCAGCTTGTCGTTGCTTTTCGCGAAATCGCTCAGGACCTTGGCGGCCGAAACCGGGTCGGTCGAGAAGCCGTACAACAACGGGCCGACCATCTTGTCGGCCAGTTTGGCGTACGGCGTCCCGTCGACCGCGCGGCGAGCGAGCGTGTTCTTCACCACTTGCAGGTGAACGCCCTTCTCGCGCGCCTGCTTGCGCAGGCCGGTGATCGCTTCGACTCCCAGACCACGGTACTCGGCGAGGACGATCGATTGCGCCCGCGCCACCTGGGCGCTGACGTCCTCGAGTACCGACGCCTTCTCACTACGATTGAGACCCACGGTCTTGCTCCACTAAACAGCGGCTGGGATCCACGGCCGAACGGGCTTCGCGAGGAAACCCATCGTCGTCGACCTTGCCCGCTACCATGACACGGCGACCGAGTTGTGAGTTCGGGTTCGCCATCTGCGTAGGGCGCCCCGGCCCGATCCCGAAGGATTGGCCGACGCATATAAGGGCTGTCGCCCCCCTACGGTCTTTGACAACCCGCCCGTCGACCGATTCGCGCCCCCGGAGAGGCGGTTCGGCGGCCGTCGGACGGCCCAAAGTTCTTTATATGGATCAGGCGGCGGAAGCCGAGAAGGCTGCCGTATCGACCTTGACCCCGACGCCCATCGTGCTGGATACAGCGACCTTGCGCAGGTAGACCCCTTTGGAGTTAGCCGGCTTGGCGCGGTTCAGCGCTTCGATCAGCGCGCGAATGTTGCTTTCGAGTTGCTCGTTGTTGAACGAGACACGTCCGACCGAGCCGTGGATGATGCCGGCTTTGTCGGTCCGATACTGGATCTGGCCCGCCTTGGCGTTCTTGACGGCGGTGGCGACGTCGGGCGTGACCGTGCCGACCTTCGGGTTCGGCATCAGGCCCCGCGGACCCAGGATCTGGCCCAGCGTCCCGACGACGCGCATCGCGTCGGGCGACGCGATGACGATGTCGAAGTTCAGGTTGCCGGCCTTGACCTGCTCGGCCAGGTCTTCCATCCCGACGATGTCGGCACCCGCGGCGCGGGCTTCATCGGCCTTGGGACCCTGCGTGAACACGGCCACGCGGACCGATTTGCCCGTTCCCGACGGCATGACGACCGAGCCGCGAACGACCTGATCGGATTTCTTGGGGTCGACGCCGAGCTGGACCGCGATGTCGACCGATTCGTTGAACTTGGCGGCCGCGCATTCGCGCAGCAGATTCAGCGCATCGGCCAGCGGATAGGCCTTCTGTGCATCGACTTTGCCGGCCAGCGCTTTCTGGCGTTTGGTCAACTTGGCCATTTACAGACCCTCCACCGTGATACCGATACTGCGGGCCGACCCGGCGATCGTGCGCACGGCGGCTTCCATGTCGGCAGCCGTGAGGTCGGGCATCTTGGTCTTGGCGATTTCCTCGACCTGCGCGCGAGTGATCGAACCGACCTTGTCGGTATGCGGCGTCTTCGAGCCCTTGTCGATCTTGGCGGCTTTCTTGATCAGGATCGTCGCCGGCGGCGTCTTCATCACGAACGTGAAGCTCTTGTCCGCGAAAGCCGTGATGACGACCGGAATCGGCAGACCCGGCTCCAAGCCCTGCGTTTGCGCGTTGAACGCCTTGCAGAACTCCATGATGTTCAGGCCGCGCTGGCCCAGCGCCGGACCGATCGGTGGCGCGGGATTGGCTTTACCGGCTGGCACTTGCAGCTTGATGAAGCCGACGATTTTCTTCGCCATGAGTGGCTACTCCCGTATGAGTGATAACGCGTTGTCGCCCGACCAGGGCCGATCGCGGAAGGCGACCGGATTGTCAGGGTACTGACGCTCCTCGTTGACAGAACCGCCGGCCCGAGGCTCGGGTCGGCGGCAAGCGATCAGACCTTCTCGACCTGACCGAATTCGAGCTCGACCGGCGTGGCACGACCGAAGATCGTGACCGACACGCGCAGCCGGCTTTTTTCGTAGTTGACTTCCTCGACGTTGCCGTTGAAGTCGGTGAACGGACCATCCTTGACGCGAACCAGCTCGCCGACCTCGAACAGGGTCTTGGGCCGCGGCTTCTCGACGCCTTCCTGCATCTGGGCCATGATCTTCTCGACTTCCTTCTCGGAAATCGGCGAGGGCCGGTTGCCCTGCCCTCCGACGAAGCCGGTGACCTTGTTGGTGCTCTTGACCAGGTGCCAGGTCTCGTCGGTCATTTCCATCTCGACGAGCACGTAACCCGGGAAGAAGCGCCGTTCGGTGATCGTGCGCTGGCCATTGCGCATCTCGACGACCTCTTCGACCGGCACCAGGATCCTGCCGAACTGCTCCTGCATACCGGCGCGCTCGACACGCTCCTGCAGAGCCCGTCCGACGCTTTTTTCCATGCCCGAATAGGCATGCACGACATACCAGCGTTTGGCCATTATCTCTTCCAGCCCAGGATCAGGTCGTACAGCGTGAATTCGATCGTCTTGTCGATCAGCCACAGGAAAATGGCCATCGCAGCGACGAACGCAAAAACGACCAACGTGGTCTGCCAGGTTTCTTTCTTGCTGGGCCAGACCACGCGCTTGGTCTCGGTCCATGCATCGGTGGAGAACGCCACGAGCCGCTGGAACGGCCCGGCCGTCCAGGCGATGCCGACCGCAGCGGCCAGCCCGACCAGAATCACGCCCAATCGGACGTAACCCGGTTGCTTGTCGGCCAGCACGTAGAACCCGATGATCCCCGCCAAGAACACGACGATCGCCGCAGCAATCTTGGCGCGGTCTGCGCCGCTGCCCACCGTTTCGACCGTTTGATTCGCCATCTGACTTTGAATTCCAGCCCGGCTGCCGAGGCTGACTTCCGTCGCGGCGACCCGTCGACAAGCAGCGGCTTTCGCCAGGACGATGTTGCAGGATTGGCAGGGGCAGAGGGAATCGAACCCCCAACCTTCGGTTTTGGAGACCGACGCTCTGCCAGTTGAGCTATGCCCCTAAAACCTGCAACGACAATAACGATATTTTAGTCGAGAACCTTGGAGACGACACCGGCACCGACGGTGCGGCCGCCTTCGCGGATCGCGAACCGCAAGCCCTGCTCCATCGCGATCGGCGCGATCAACTGCACGTTGATCCGCACGTTGTCTCCGGGCATCACCATCTCCGTACCCTCGGGCAGCGTCACCGCCCCCGTCACGTCCGTCGTACGGAAGTAGAACTGCGGCC
>JAKPAM010000088.1 GCA_029779435.1 Pseudomonadota bacterium
CACCGCGTCCCTAGCGCGAGACCCAATGCTAACGCAGGCGGTCGGCCTGCTCCTCCACGTCCGCCGGGTGCACCCGGCAGACTCCGGCTGCCCGATGCGCCGACCCGCCCGGCCCCTCGACTCGCGCCGGGCACGCCGCCCGATTGCTGAAATAATGGAGAACCCCGGCTGGCGCGCCGCGCAGTATCGCCTTCGCCACGCCGCCCGGCCCGCTGGCCTCACCCCGGACCCGCTCGACGATGATCCCACCTCTCGAACTCGCCTTCACCGACGAAGACCGCGCCGCGCTCGCGCCCACCGGCGTTCTGCGCACGATGATCAACCTGGGCAACCCGCTGCTGGCGCGGCAGGCGGCTGGCGACCCGCAGCCGCACGGCGTGTCGGTCGACTTGGCCCGCGGCCTGGCCGAGCTGCTGGGCGTGCCAGTGGCGCTGAGCGTCGTCGACGGGGCGGCCAAGTCGGTCGCGGCGGTCGCCGCGGGCGATGCCGACGTCGGCTTCTTCGCGGTCGACCCGGGCCGCGCGCAGGGCGTGCGGTTCACCGCGCCGTATCTGTTGATCGAAGGGGCGTACCTGGTGCGCGACGACTCGCCGCTACGCGACAACGCCAAGGTCGATGCGCCGGGCCATCGCGTCGCGGTCGGCGCCGGCAGCGCTTATGACCTGTTCCTGAGCCGACATCTGACGCGCGCCGAGATCGTCCGCGCGCCGACGTCGGCCGACGTCGTACCGCTGTTCGTCGCGCAGGGCCTGGACGTTGCGGCCGGTGTGCGCCAGCCGCTGCAGGCCGAAGCCGAACGCGTCGGCGGCCTGCGGCTGCTGCCGGGCCGGTTCATGGTCATCGAGCAGGCGATGGGCTTGCCGGCCGCGCGTGGCGAGCGGGCCGCGAAAGCGCTCGATGCGTTCATCGCATCGGTCAAGGCGGCGCGGTTCGTCGAGGAGGCGCTGCGGCGGCATGGGATCGATGGGGCGACGGTGGCGCCTTGAGGGTCAACGAGGAGGAAAATAGATTTTGATTCGGTACGCTTGGGACGCGCTGATCAATTCCACCCGGCCGCCACATCCGTCCCTCGGGCGAATTGATCAGCACCTCCGTTGCTCCTCCTTGACGGCCATCCTTGCCTAAGGAGATTGAGTCGAACTCCGCGTGCCGAAATCGCATGATCGATCTCAATCCTTCAAACCTGGGCGCGGCGATAGGCTCTCACCTGAAACGAAGGGTAAGCCATCACGCTGTGGGTGCCAGGCAGCCGCTTGCGCTTCAGCGGCCTGAATCTCAACCGCAGACATGCGCCCTGTCAGCTTGGCGACATGGCCCGGCGGATCATCTCGCACCCATTTGCACAGCGGTTGGCCGAGGCAGGAACTCGCGGCCTTCTGCGAAAGCAGCAGCCATTTGAGGCCTTCCACATCATCGGAAAGGTAACGATTGGCGTACATGCTGCCGAGGTTGTACTGCGATTGCATGTAGCCTCGCTCGGCGGCCACGCGATAAAAGCGCGCCGCTTCCAGATAGTTCTTCTGCAGGCCATGCTCCGCATTCTCATATCCGACACCGATGTTATGACACCCCGTGACGGACCCTAATTGGCATGACTTCAAGAACCACGTTGACGCGGTGCCATAGCCCGCCACATGCCCCTCCGCGATAAGCAGGCCAAGCTTGAGCGCGGCAGCCGAATCACCTTGCGAGGCACCACGCTCGTACAGTTTGGCGGCAGCGTCCGGGTGCCCTGCCCGAACGGCAGCATCCCCTGGCGTGCTGCTACAACCGCAGCAGACTACCGCGGCGAACATCGAACAGAGAAAGAGTAATTTGCGCATATGAAAAAGAAAATAGGTAGGAAACATCAAATGGCATATTTTCTTACAATATTCAACTATCTATTTTTCAGATTCAAACGGAACCACTTGAGTTTGAAGCCCCGGAAGGACAGCCAAAATATACCGCACCCTTGGATTTCCTGTGCTAACTAGAAATTCCCAATGCCCAACGTCTTTTTGGCTTGGCGCCAATCGCTCTTCCACTCGCAAATCATTACAATCAAGTTTCGATGTCGCACAATATCTGTACATATCACTCAATGCAATTTCTTCCTCAATCAACCCATTTTCCGATGGTTTATAGTAAAAATCGGTCAACCATATCGTCGCAGCCATCAACGCCGCAACAATAAGAAGAAAAACTGCTCTTTTCAAAATATCGCTCCGCTTGAACCACAATATCGAACAGAGCAATGAGCGCGAGAATGATCACCCTTAAAATGGTTCGCGTGATATGAAGCCGTAGAGAATTTCTTCTTTGAAGCTCGGTGGCTTGGTAGCCGCGGCTCGCAAAGTATAGAGTTGGGGGAGCACGATCTTCCCCGTGCCGGTTCGCTTTGGAACCTGATTCGGATCCGGACTCTGAGCTCTTGCTAACACAATCGGCGTCAACATGAATGCGACGCTCAGCGCTCCCGCTGCAACCCAATCGGGAAAGCCATGGCGACCGCTTCCACCAACAACTCGTTGCATTGATCGTTCCTTTATGGAACTGCCCTTCTTGCTTGGGGCCTGCCAATCGGCCGGCGGGGACGATCAGTAGATTCGATGATTGGCATCAAGTTGGTCAATAAAAATCCAAAATCGAGTGGTTTTGTTCCAAAATTAATACACTTCGTAACGGTTCGGATCTAATCGCCCCGCCCCGCTCGCAATCTTGTTGCCAACGGATGTTGTTGGTCCGTGTGGGGCGCAGACGAGCCCGAGGCCCGCCGCGTGCTCGACCGCATCGAGCGATGGATCGCGCACGATCATGCGAGCCGCGAGGCTTGCTCAAGGCAGGAGGGAGTGGGCGTCCCGTGCTCCGCCTTCGCGCCAAATGTGACCGGCCTCGATCTGTCCCACCACCATGCCCACCGTGATTCGCGTTCCACGGATGCAGGCTCTGCCGCCCATCTCGTTGGGCTGTCTTGTGATCCGATCCGGTTGCATCATGGTCGCCTTGTCGTGGTCACACCACCCGATACACCCCGTCCTCATCACTGCGCACGCGCTGCTGCTCGACCAGCTCCGCCAGATGCTGCGTGATCGTCCGTGTCTCGGCGCTGATGACCCACGGGCTCTCGTGCCCGGGCGGATACAGCAGCCGGCAGTCGACGAGCTGCGCGACCGTCTTCGGGGACTCGGCCAGCAGTTCGAGCAGCCGCTGTTCGCGCGCGTCGATCTTGGCGGCGAAGGCGGCCAGGTCGTTCAGGAAGCGCTCGCGGTCGGTGTAGACGCCCCGATGATGCGACGTGACCCAGATGCGCGCCGGAATCTGCGGAAGGTTCGCCAGCGTGCGCCGGAAATCGCCGAGATTGGAGGTGACATCGCCGTAATAAGGGCCGAAGCTGCTCAGGTCGATGTCGCCGATGAAGGCCACGCCTTCGGGCTCGACGACGAGCACCGTGTGGCCCACCGTATGGCCCGGCATGTGATAAGCGCGCACGCGGCTGCCGCCGAGGTCCCACGATGCACCGTCGTCATAAGCGACCGCATCCGGCCGCGGCGCGTAGAAGAACTCGCGCTGCAAGCGCTCGAATGTCTGGTCGCGCTCGTGCTCCGGCGTACCGAACGCATCGGCCATGCCCTGCCAGCTCAACGCGGCGGGCAGATCGGCCCGGTGCACGTGCACGGCCGCGTGCGGCAGCCGATGCAGGCCGGCCATGTGGTCCTCGTGAACGTGACCCATGACGACGAGTTCCACCGCGTCGAACTCGGGGCCGATGTGGTTGGCGACCAGCGGCGTGTCGAACGCGGTCAGCGTATCGGTACCGCGCACCATGACCTGGTTGCCGTCCGGATACTTGCCGTTCTTGTCGCCGAAATAAACCGATACGCGCCCGAAGTCGGTCCGCTGGACCGTGGGGGGCGCCTCGCTCACCTGGGTAGTGCCGTTCATCGTTCTGCCGGATGTCTCATTGCGATATGCCGACATCGTACGACAGTGTGGCGTCAGACGCTGATGATCCCTGGTATCGCCGCCGTGCCTTCTCTCAGCGCCGACCGCGGCAGATAAGCGCGCAGGACCAGCACGAACGACCCGGCCGGCGCCGGCAGCCAGTTGGCGCGCGCGGTCTCGTCGTCCGGCGGCTCGGCCTGGATCGCGATCTCCAGACCGCCCGACGCATCGCGATGCAGGCCGCGGGTACGGTCACCGATCGTGTAGCGATCGATCGGGTTGTCGGTGAAGAACAGCCGGCCGTCCGGGGTCGTCTCGTACATCGACAACGACCAGAACCCGTCGAGCGGCAGCCCCTGCGGCGGCAACCGCCACCGATAGCGACGCCCGCCGTGCAGACGTTCGCCGTCGTCGGCCGCGCTCAGCGAGGCGTAGACGGCCTCGACCGGCTCGAGCGCCGCGAGCCCGCCCAGCGCGATCGCGGCCCGCAACGGATAGTCGGTCCCGAAGTTGCCGATATGCGGCGGTCGCACGACCCAGCCCCGCACACCGCTGGCGGGTCGCGGCAGCGACCGGCGGATCAGGGTCGGGCCGTGGACGATCCGCTGCTGCCAGATCGCGCGGATCCGCGCCGGCAATCGCTCCCATGCGTCGACATCGCCCGGCACGAGTCCGACCGCCGCGAAGCGCGCGAGCGCATCACGATCGGTCATCGGCGGCGGGTTGCGGCCCAGCCGCGCGTTGACGACCGCCAGGAACTGCTGCGGATCCTCGCCATCGAACGGCGTGCCGCGCACCGGAGGCGGCGCCGGCGGCGCGATGACGCGCAGCCCCTGTTGCATCGCATGGGCATTGGGCAGATCAGCCGGCCCGTCGACGATCCAGCGGGCGAACAGCCAGACGTCGTTGCCCGGCGCTTCGATGACGCGAACCGCAGGCGAACAGGGATCATCCCTCCCCAGAGCCGTATCCGTCGCGGCCGCCGCCTGGCGACCGCCAGGGCCGACGAGCTCGACGGCGACCGGGCCCACGCCATCGAGACGGGTGCCGATCATCGCGAAATTGTTGCTGTAGGCGTCGAGGAATGCCACCGACCAGTAGCGACCGGGCGCCATCGCATCGACCTCGACGCGCACCGGCCCGGCACTGAGGTCGAGCCATGCACGCGAGTACAGCGTGTCGTTGTTCGGCGTCGTGATCCAGCGCATCGTGTGATCGCCGAGCCGGCGATCGTGACGAAGCTGATTGGGATCGATCCTGATCGACGGATCGGTGGCGTCGAGATCGGCCTGCCGCGTCCGGGCGATCTCCCAGACAGGGAAGCCGTACACATAAGCATCATCGATCGTCGTCGCCAGCTCGGCATCGCTCAACGTCATCTCCGCACTCCTTATCAGTTCGGCGGTTGTCGCCCTTGTCTCATCGGCCCTGTCTGATCGGCCCATCGCGCGAGCACATCGCGGAACGCCGCCACCGCATCGGCCCCTCCCTACGTCGCACCCTCGCCCGCCGTTGGCGTATCCAGCACCGCGAAACGGTCGCGACGACGCTCGCGGCTGGAGACCGCGAAGTGATTGAAGATGCCGCGCCCCATCGTCGAGAGCTGCTCGGCCGACCGCGCCGCGTAGACGCGCTCGCGCAGCGTGAACGCGGCGTCGGACTGCGGCTCGGCCAATACCGCCATTTCGATCAGATGCGAGGCCATCCGCAGATCGCCAGCCGCCTGCAACGCCTCGACGCGCGCCAGCACGTTGGCGACGCCGCCGGCCAGGTCGATCCATTCGCGAGCCTGCTGCGCGCGCGGTGCGGGCAGCAGGTGGTCGGCTTCGCCATCCCACCAGCCGCCATAGCGGCGCCAGACGTTGCGCACGAGGAACTGCGGATGGTCGTAGATCGGCTGCAGGTAAGCGCGGCCGGCCAGGTGCGGCGGCGGCACCACGCGCTGCAGGATTTCGTCGAGCGGCAGCGCCCGATTCATCAGCGCCAGCGTCTGCGACTCGATCGCATCCAGGTATTCAGCCGTATCGAGCAGCGCTTGCCGGATCCGGTCGGCGCCGAGGATCGGCAGACCGTGGCCGCACACCATCAGCTCGGCGCCCAGCGCGGCCATCTCGCGCAGCGCGCCGGCCCATTCGTCGCAATAGCGCTGCACCTTCTGCGGGTTGCCGGCATTCGGCACGGCCCAGATGAACAGGTCGCCCGGAAACAGCCAGCGCCGCTCGCGCAGATAAGTCCATACGTGATCGTCGGTCTCGCCGCGCGCATGGTGCATCTCGAACGTGCAGTCGCCGACCCGCAACGTCGCGCCATCATCGAACGTCACGTCCGGATAGCGGTAATCGACCGGCCATTCGAACTTGTCCGCATGCACGAGGAACTGCCGGCGGTTGATCGCCGCGTTCCAAGCGCGCGTCTTGCGGTAACGATCGAAATGCGCGGGCAGCAGCGCATGCGCATGCACGACCGGCCGCGGCCAGCCGCGAGCGGCGGCCTCTTCGTCGAAGCCGCGCGTCGCCCATACGTGGTCGACGTGATGATGCGAATAGACGGCCGCGACCAGCGGCGCATCGGGTCGCCAGCGGCGCACCGCTTCATAAGTGCGGGAGATGTCCCGCTTCGTGCCGCAGTCCATCATCACGAGGCCGGCGCCGGTATCGACGATCGAGATCGCCGCCACGCCCTTCAGATACAGCAGCCCCGGCATGATCTCTTGCGAATCGGGATAGCCGGCGCCGACCGGATGGTCGGCATGGACCAGATCGAGTTCACCCCGCCATTGACGTTCGGCCATCGCCATGAAATCGGTCATCGTCTTGCGTCTCCAGGTTTTGCGCATCGGTGCCGCGCTCGGGTTTCATTGCCCGCGCAGTCGCGTGTCGTGAATCGGAAGTTCGTTGAACGAGACTTCAGAGGCACGACATTAGCCCGCCGGACGCCGTTCGAATGCCACCCAGGTGGCACAGGCGGCTACACTGCGTGTATGGCCTCCCGTCCAAACGCCGACGCCCATCCGCTGTCGCCCGGGCATGCCGAGTTCCGGCTGCTGCCCCCGGCCACGCGCGAGGCGCTGGTGGCGATCGGTACACCGCGCGTCTGGCGCGACGGCCAGATGCTGCTACGAATCGGCGAAGCCGGCAGCGGGGTGTTCCTGGTCCGCAGCGGCCGCGTGCGCCTGCGCGTGCTGAATCCCGACGGTCACGAGTTGATCCTCGGCTGGTTCCGTGCCGGCACGCTGGGGCAACTGGTGTCGGCGCTGGCCGAGGTGGCTTCGCCGTGCGACATCGTCGCCGACGGACGTTGCGAAGTGCTGCACATCGCACGCGACAAGCTGACCGAACTGCTGGCCCGCGATGCGGCCGCCGCGCTGGCGATCGCCCGGCTGCTCAGCGTGCGCCTGGGCCTCGTGCTCGACATGCTGCGCCTGCAGTCGCTCGAATCACTGGCCGATCGCGTATGGGCAACGCTGCTGCGGCTCGCGCGGTGGACGCCCGTCGGCCGGTCGACCGGAGCGCCACGGCAACGGGTCGGTGAACTCGTGATCACGCAGGCCGATCTGGCACGCGCGGTCGGCGCGTCGCGCTACCGCGTCGGATTGGTATTGCAGCGGCTCGCCGACGACGGCCACGTCGTACTGCAACGCGGCCGGATCACGGTCTTCGCACCACGTTGACCGATCACATTCGGGTCATGATGGCGGCTTCGTCGGGCGCCGTCCCCGGCAGCAGGATCGATCGATCGACGTTCTGGATGTTCGTGTGGCCGCAGAACGCCATCGTGACGTCCAGTTCCTTGTGGATGACCTGCAGCGCCTTCAGCACGCCTTCCTCACCCATCGCGCCCAGGCCGTAGACCATCGCGCGGCCGATCATCGTGCCCCGCGCGCCCAGCGCCCAGGCCTTGAGCACGTCCTGGCCGCTGCGGATGCCGCCGTCCATCCACACTTCGAGCTTGTCGCCGACGGCCGCGACGATCGGGGGCAGCGCGCTGATGCTCGACGGCGCGCCGTCGAGCTGCCGCCCGCCGTGGTTGCTGACGACGATCGCATCGGCACCGACCTCGGCGGCCAGGCGCGCGTCCTCTTCGACCATGATGCCCTTGAGGATCAGCTTGCCGCCCCACTGCCGCTTGACCCATTCGACGTCGACCCATGACAGCCGGGGATCGAACTGCTCGTTCGTCCACGCGGCCAGCGAACTCATGTCCGAGACGCCCTTGACGTGGCCGACGAGGTTGCGGAACGTGCGCCGCTCGGTCTTGGCCATCCCCAGGCACCAGCGCGGTTTGGTCGCCAGGTTCAGGATGTTGCGCAGCGTCGGCCGCGGCGGCGCGCTCAGGCCGTTCTTCAGGTCCTTATGACGCTGGCCGATCACTTGCAGGTCCAGCGTCAGCACCAGCGCGCTGCAGCCCGCGTCGCGCGCGCGGCCGATCATCCGCGCCATCGCCTCGCGGTCGCGCATCATGTAGAGCTGGAACCAGAAAGGCGCCTTGGTGTGCTGCGCGATGTCCTCGATCGAGCAGATGCTCATCGTCGACAGCGTGAACGGGATGCCGAACTTCTCGGCGGCGCGCGCCGCCAGGATCTCGCCGTCGGCGTGCTGCATGCCGGTCAGCCCGACCGGCGCGATCGCCACCGGCATGCGCGCCGCCTGGCCGACCATCGTCGTGGCCGTCGTGCGGTTCTCCATGTTGACCGCCACGCGCTGGCGCAGCTTGATCGTCTGGAAGTCCGCTTCATTGGCGCGATAAGTGCCCTCGGTCCAGGAGCCCGAGTCGGCGTAGTCGTAGAACATCCGCGGCACGCGCCTCTCGGCCAGCACGCGCAGGTCTTCGATCGTGGTAATGACTGTCATCGGGGGTCTCGTCTCGTCGTGTCCGGGAAAGCGCGCCGCGCCGGCCGGCCCGCGCGGGGCCGACCTGCGGTCGCCGGAATCGGGATCAGCGCACGACCGTCAACGTGAACGGCCACAGGTAAGCCTGCGCGGTCACGTACAGGCCGACCAGGCAGGCCAGCGCGATCGAATGGAAGAACACGTAGCGAAGGATGTCGCCTTCGTGATCGAACCAGCGCGTCGCGGTGGACGCGACGACGATCGATTGCGCGTCGATCATCTTGCCCATCACGCCGCCCGAGCTGTTGGCCGCGCCCATCAGGTTGCCCGACAGGCCGAGCTGCTCGGCCGCCACCTTCTGCATGCCGCCGAACAGCACGTTCGACGCGGTATCGGAGCCGGTCAGCGCGACGCCGAGCCAGCCCATCAGCGTGCCGAAGAACGGATACAGCACGCCGGTGTTCGCGAACGCCAGGCCCAGCGTCGTATCAGTGCCCGAGTAGCGCGTCAGCGTGCCCAGCGCCAGCATCAGCACGATCGTCAGCAGCGAATACTTGACCAGCCAGATCGTGCGCAGGAACGTGCTGACGATGGTGACCGGGTTGTACTTCATGAACAGCGCGCTGACGATCGCCGACAGCAGGATGCCGGTGCCGGTGGCCGACAGCAGGTTCAACGTGTAGACGGCGCCCTCCTTGGTCGGCTTGGGCACGACGGGCGGCACCTTCTCGATCGCGTTGTGCAGCCCTTCCATCGGGAACGCCGGCGCGAAGATGCCGTTCATCCATGCCTTGACCGAAGGCAGGCCCCAGATGAACACGAACACCGACAGGATCACCCAGGGCGTCCAGGCGCGTATCAGGTCGCCGGTCGGATGCTGGGTCACCGCCTTGGCGGGCTTGGCCTCGGCCGCGCTCGGATCGTGGCCGCGCATCGACGGCGACGTCCAGATCTTCTTCGGCTGCCAGACGCGCAGGAACAGCACCAGCGACACCATCGATACGATCGCCGCGATGATGTCGACCAGTTCGGGGCCGATGTAGTTGGAGACGATGAACTGCGGCACCGCGAACGACACGCCGGTGACGAGGATCGCCGGCCAGATCTCCATCATTCCCTTACGGCCGGCGAACGCCCAGATCAGCCAGAACGGCACCAGCAGCGAGAACACCGGCAACTGGCGGCCGATCATCGCGGTCACTTCCATCAGGTCGTAGCCGTGGACCTTGGCCAGCGTGATCACCGGCGTGCCCAGCGCGCCGAAGGCCACCGGCGCGGTATTGGCGATCAGCGACAGGCCCGACGCGGCCAGCGGCGAGAAACCGAGGCCGATCAGGATCGCCGCCGTCACCGCGACCGGCGTGCCGAAGCCGGCGGCTCCTTCGAAGAACGCCCCGAAGCAGAACGCGATCAGCAGCAACTGGATCCGCCGGTCCTCGGTAATGCCGGACAGCGAATCCTGCAATACCGTGAAACTGCCGTTCTGCTCGGTGAGCTGATGCAGGAAGATGATATTCAGCACGATCCAGCCGATCGGCAGCAGGCCGGTGAAGCCGCCGAACAGGGCCGCGCGCCCGGCCATCTCGGCCGGCATGCCATAAGCGAAGATCGCCACCAGCAGCGCCGCGATCAGGCCCATGCCGGCCGCGATGTGCGCCTTGATATGGAAAAACCCCAGCGCGGCCAGCATCACCACGACGGGGATGGCGGCCAACGCCGTGGAAATGAACATGTTGCCGAAAGGATCGTAGATCTGCTGCCACATGGCGGGTGTCTCCCGGTCGCTGCTTGGACGTTATGTAGGATGAGTCTCGTGGACGGAACCGATTCGCCGGCAACGGCTGGTGATGGCCAGCGTCGCGGTGGACGCCTTGTCGGGCAAGGTCCGCGGTGCGAGCGACTTTAGGGTTGATCGCGGGAGCCCTGCATGAAAAACGCCGTGCGCGCGCTTGAAGTTATTTCAAGCCGGCGACGGCGGCAAGTAAGCCGCGCGTAA
Organism: Pseudomonadota bacterium; assembly: GCA_029779435.1. Taxonomy (GTDB): domain Bacteria; phylum Pseudomonadota; class Gammaproteobacteria; order Burkholderiales; family Burkholderiaceae_E; genus JAKPAM01. The sequence continues at coordinate 10,750 of JAKPAM010000088.1, forward strand.
GTTCGGGATGCTGACCTGCCCGAAGTGGGTGCCCATGGTGGTCAAAAGACCTGATTGTCAGAAAATCGTCAGTCTTTGAGCGCTTGCCGCAGCCAGTCGACGAAGGCCGCGCACTCCCAGCGCTCCAGCGTGCCGGGCTTCCAGCACAGGTAGTAGCCGTGCGGCGACGGCACGCTGACCGTCGACAGCCTTACCAGACGGCCGCTGTCGAGCCAGCTTCGGCCCAGCTTGAGCCGCATCAGCGCAACGCCGAAGCCCGCGACCGCCGCATCGAGCACGAGCCCCAGATCGTTGAACTGCGAGCCGGCGTGCGGCTCGGCGCGATCGATGCCGCAGGCGCGGAACCACGTTCGCCAGGGTTCGAGCGGCGTGCGGATCAAATGGGCGCGCGCGATCGTCTGCTCGGCCCGGAAGCCATCGAACGGGCCGGCCTCGTGCAGGTAGTCCGGACTGCACACCGGACAGACTTCATCGGCCTGCAGATGCATCGATTCGCGGCCGGCGAACGGGCCGGTGCCGAACAGCACTTGCAGGTCGGTATCCTCGGCCGTCATGTTCGAGCCCGGAATCACGACGTGCAGCGTCAGTTCGACGTCGGGATAAGCATGGCGGAACAGCGCGAGCCGCGGCAGCAGCAATTGGCGCGAGAACGTCGGCGTGACGCCCAGCCGCAGCCGGGTCGGCGCGCCCGGCTGCTGCCCGGGCATCTGCCGCAATGCGGCCAGCGCCTCGCGCACGCGCGGCAGATAGGCGGCGCCCTCGGGGCTCGGCGTGAAGTCCGCCCGCGTGAACAGCTTGACGCCCAGTTGCGATTCGAGCTGGCGAATGCGGTGGCTGACGGCGCTGGGCGTGACGCTGAGCTCCTCGGCCGCCAGCGTGACGCTACGCAGCCGCGCCAGCGCATCGAACGCCTGCAACGACTGGATCGGCGGAATGCGGGCGGCGGTCATTGCATGCCGGAGTGGAACAAGCGTCTAAGCTCGATGCGTCGCGGATCGCCGATGGTGCCGCTCAATGCCGACGCGGCACCGTGAAGCGCATCGGGCCGCCGTCGCACAGGCCATCGGACAGCACGGCGATCCGGTAGTGCTGCGGCGAGTCCTCGAGCACCGCCATCGCCTCGGGCTTGATCTGGCGGCTGCAGCCATCGGCAGGCACGGCCGGCAGCGCCAGCGTCGCCAGTTCGGTCACCAGCGAATCGCGCCGGGGCTCCCACAATGCGATCCGCCACGGCAGGTCGGCATTGTCGGGTTGGTCGTCCGGGCCGATCAGCATCAGCACGCCATCGGCGACGGTAGCCAGGTCGCGAATGCCGACACCCCGGCCCAGCGGCGCCGTGTGCACGTGCATCGACACTTCCTCGCCGGTGAACAGCGCCTCGGCATCGAACGTCAGCCAGCGCACGCGGCCGTGCGCGGTGCCCTGGCGCAGCCCGAAGGCGAGCCGGCCGTCGAACCACGCGAGGCCCTCGATGTTCAGCCCGCCGCGCCCCGGACAACGCTTGGCGCCCAGGTCGGCCCGGCGCTGCATCGCGCGCCACGCCGCGCGCGACGATTCGATCCGCGCACCGGCCAGCGCCTGCGGCGACAGCCCATCGCGCGCGTCATAAGGAATCCGCCACACCTGCTGGCTGGCCGGGTTGTTCTCGCAGCCGCCGCGCTTGCGCGCGTGCGATCCGCTCACGTACAGATAGCCGCGGCCATCGCTGGCGACACCCTCGGCATCGAGTTCGGCGCCTCGCTCGCGCAGCGGGATCGGTGTCGACGACAGCCTGTACGCATCGCCGTCCAGCGTGACCGTGCGCAGTTCATCCCCTTCATCGAAGGCCACCAGGCAGTGCGCGGTACCGCCGGCGCGCACCGGGCAGGCGATGCCGCTCAGCGAGCGGCGCACCTTGTCGGCCTTGCCGGCGAAACCGAAGCTGCCCTGCGCGGCCAATGGCCCGGCCTCGGGCCGCAGGACCACGGCCGCCGGCGGCTGCGCAGCGGGCGACGGAGCGACGGCAGGCGCTGCCGATTGCGCGATCGCGCTGCCGGCGACCACCGCAGCGGCAAACCAGGCGCCCATCCGCGACAGCGCCCGCATCATCCGCGCGGGCGAAGCGCGGGACGGGATCGAACGTTCGACCATGATGACTCCGTGGCGTGATTGAATCGTCAGTTCAATAACCGTCGAGCACGACCTTGCCGACCATCCGGTTCGACTCGACCAGCGCGTGCGCGGCGCGCAGCGTCGCCGCGTCGAGCCGGCCCTGGGTCCTGGCGTGCGTGCTGCGGATCAGCCCGCCATCGACGAGGTCCGCGACCTCGCTCAGCAACCGCCCCTGCTGCGCCATGTCGGGCAGCTCGAAGCCCGAGCGCGTGAACATGCCTTCCCAGTGCAGCGACGCGCTGCGCGCCTTGAGCAGGCGCACATCGATCGGACCGGTCTCGTCGATCACGCACAATCGCCCGAACGGCGCGATGACCTTGGCCAGCTCGGCAAAGTGCTGGTCGGTATGCGAGATGCTGAAGATCGCCTCGACCCAGCGCAGGCCGGCGGCCTTCAGTTGCGGCGACAGCGGCTGCGAATGATCGAGGACCACATCGGCCCCCAGGCGCTCGGCCTGCGCGCGCGACTCGGGACGCGACGCGGTGGCGATCACGCGCGCGCCGGTCAGCCGCTTGGCCAACTGGATCGCCATCGAGCCGACGCCGCCGGCGCCCGCGGTGATCAGCACCGATCCGGGATCCGCGGGCCGTCCGATACGCAACTGCAAGCGATCGAACAGCGACTCCCATGCGGTGATCGTCGTCAACGGCATCGCCGCGGCCTGCGCGAAATCCAGCGATCGCGGCTTGCGCCCGACCAGCCGCTCGTCGACGCAATGCCGCTCCGCGTTGCCGCCCTGGCGCGTGCGCGAGCCCGCATACCAGACCTCGTCGCCGGGCGCGAAGCCGGTGACCTGCGCGCCCACGGCCTCGACGACCCCGGCCACGTCGAAGCCGAGCACGCGCGGCTGCCCGTCGGCCGGCGCCACATTGCGGCGCAGCTTGGTGTCGACCGGATTGACCGACACCGCGCGCACGCGGACCAGCAGGTCGCGCGGACCCGGCTCGGGCTCGGGCAGCGTCACGTCGACCAGGCACGCCGGATCATCGACCGGCAGGCATTGCAGATAAGCGACGGCTTTCATCGGCGGGCTCCGTGGCGGCGTCCGGGCTGGCGACTCATGGATCCAGCGGCTTATGGGACTTATGGGACTTATGGGACTTATGGGACTTAGGGGACTTAGGGGTCTGGCAGCGCATGGAATTGGCGGTTCAGTGATTCGTCGACTCAGCGCAGCGCGAAGCCGACCAGCGATTCGAGTTCGTCGAGCGCCGGCCCGGGCGCGCCAACCTTGATCGTCTTCATCCCCATCTGCCGGGCCGGCTTCAGGTTGATGCCCAGGTCGTCCAGGTAGACGCAGCGATCGGGCGCCACGCCCAACGCGTCGGTCATCATCCGGTAGATGCGCGGATCGGGCTTGCGCAGGCCGGCGCGGGCGCTCTCGATCACGTGATGGAACAACGCCATGATGTCGCGCTTGTACAGCGAGCCGGGCGTCGCGGCGTCGTTCGACGTGAAGTTGTTGGTGATGCAGCCCGTCTTCATCCGCTCGCCGATGCGCCGCAGCGCCTCGACCATTTCGGGACGGATCGTCCCGGACAACAGCGGCAGCACGTCGGCGCCGCGCACCTCGTGCCCCAGCGCCAGGCTCTCGCTCGCGAACGCCGCGTCGAACTGCGCGTGATCGTATTCGCTGCGTTCGAGCCGCGCCCACGCGTTGTCGTGCGGATTCGTCGCGTTGATCGTGCGAAGGAAGTCGGCCGGCAGCCCGCGCGAGCGTTCGAATGCGGCGAACGCCTCGAACGGGCTCGACGAGATCACGCCGCCAAAATCCCAGATGACTGCCTCGATGCTCGACATCGTCACGTTTCTCCTGAAGTCGCACGGCGTCGCGCGCCACCCGCGAAGACCGGTGCGGAGACCGGCGGACGCGCCGTGCAGACCCGCGACTTTAACCCGGATGCGCGGCCGGACACCGGTGATCGCGCAAGGTTCCGAGCGAACGATGGTGGCGAGAAACCGGCGCGATCGATCAGGCACAATCGACGCGATGGCCGGCCGCCCCGTCGGATCGACGCCATCCATCCACCCAAGAGGAGACACAACGATGCGCAGCACCCGCCCCTGGATCGTTTCGCTTGCCGTCGCGCTGACCGGCGCCTGCGCCGCACCGCCGACCACGTTGACCGAAGTCGGCGAGTTCCGCCCCGGCAGCGGATTGGCCAATGGCTACCTGGCCCGCGCCGAGTTGCCGGACAGCCTCGCGCTGGTCCCGCCGCCGCCCGCGCCGGGTTCGGCCGCGCAGGCCGCCGACGACGAGGCCTGGCGAACATTGACCGCGTTGCGCGAAGGCCCGCGCGGCAAGCTCGCCCACGACGATGCGGAACTGAAGTTCCCGCCGGCGCCCAAGGCTTTCGCCTGCGCGCTGGGCGTGAACCTGAACGAGCGCGACACGCCGCACCTGACGATGCTGTTGCGGCGCACGCTGCTCGACGCGGGGCTGGCCACCTACAAGGCCAAGGACCACTATCAGCGGCAACGGCCTTTCGTCGTCCACAAGGCGGCCACGTGCACGCCGGACGAGGAAGCCAAGCTGTCCAAGGACGGCTCCTATCCGTCGGGCCACTCGTCGATCGGCTGGGCCTGGGCGCTGGTGCTCACGCAGGTCGCGCCGGAGCGGGCCGATGCGCTGCTGCAGCGGGGCCGCGCGTTCGCCCAGAGCCGCGGCGTCTGCGGCGTGCACTGGAAGAGCGACATCGAGAACGGCCGGCTGATCGGCTCGGCGACCGTCGCACGGCTGCAGGGCAACGCGGTGTTCAACGCGCAAGTGGCCGCCGCCCGACGTGAACTCGCGTCCGCGCGTGCCGACGGCAAGGTACCGTCGCAGGCCGATTGCGCGGCCGAGGCCGCGACGCTGGCGACCACGGCGCGCATGGCGCCCTGAGATCGCCTCGCGATCCGGCAAACGCCTGGCGTGCGCCGCCGACGACGCACGGATCGATCCGCCCGCTCCGGCACCCGCGCCGCCGGGCGATCACTCCTTCTCGATCCCCGACTTCGTGATGATCCGCCCCCACTTCTCCGCCTCGTCGGCCTGAAAGCGGCGCAGCGTCTGCGGCGAGCCGTTCAACGCCTCGAAGCCCACGTCGGCATAGAACTTCGTCATCGCCGGGCCGCGGTTGGCAGCCGTCATGATCTGGTTGAGCCGGGCGATCACCGGCGCCGGCGTACCCGCCGGCACATAAGCGGCGAACCAGAAGATCATCTCGTAGCCGGTCACGCCCGCCTCGCTGATCGTCGGGATCTCGGGCGCGAGCGACGCGCGCTTGAGCGACGAGACGCCCAGCGCGCGCACCTTGCCGTTGCGCACCTGCGGCAGCCCCGTCGCCATGTCGGTGATCATCATGTCGATCTGCCCGCCGATCAGGTCGGTGACCGCGGGCGGATTGCTGCGGTAAGGGATGTGGACGATGAAGGTGCCGGTCATCTGCTTGAACAGCTCCCCGGCGATGCGGCTCGACGAACTGCCCGAGCCGAAAGTCAGCTTGCCCGGCCTGGCCCGGGCCAGATCCACCAGGTCGTGCACGTCCCTGGCCGGCAGATCGTTGTTGACGATCAGGATCTGCGCGCCGCGCGCGAGCAGGCACAGCGGCTCGAAATCGTTGACCGGATCGTATGGCAGCTTCTTGAACAGATGCTGGTTGGCCGCGTGCGTGGTATTGGTGCCGATCAGGATCGTGTGCCCGTCCCGCGGCGCGCGCGCGACGGTCTGCGCGCCGATGAACGCGTTGGCGCCGGGCCGGTTCTCGACGACGACCTGGTACGGCGTCGCCCGCGAGATCGCCTGGCCGAGCGCCCGGGCCAGTTGGTCGGTGGCGCTCCCGGCGGTGAAAGGCACGACCAGCGTGATCGGCTTGTCCGATGACAGTTGCGCGGCGGCGGGTCGGCCGGCCAGGCCGAGTCCGCTCGCGGCGGCGATCGACAGCAGGCGTCTGGTGCGGTTCATCAGCGGATCCGTGCGGAAATCCGACGAAGATTGCGCACTTTCCCGTCGATTGGCAACCCGTATGGCTTCGATCCTGGACGACGCCGACGTATCGGTTTTTGACAGAAGGCCGCCTATTCGATCACTCATGCGTTCATGAGGCTTGGATTAGTATCGATCGCGCCTCCTTTTCGCTGCGTCATCGTCACCGTGAAACACTCTGGCCTTCGCCTGTCCGTCGCCCTGCTGCTATCGATCGGCCTTCCGTGCGCCCAGGCCGCCACCAGTGGCCTGGCCGCGCTCGTCGAGAAGCACGGCCTGTGGGTCGGCTCGTCGAGCTACACGCCACCCGTCTACGAGATCACCGCCGACACCCGGACCTGCCGCGTCGACGTCGGCAACGCGTTTCAGCCGCTGGCCGCGCGCTGGAAATCCGTGCCGCTGCCCTGCGATTTCCAACCGGCCGATGGCACCGACAGCGAGGCGATCGTGCTCGATCACGTCAACGACATGACCTACGAATTCTGGGCCATGGCGCGGGACGAGCGCGGTCGCTGGCGCGCCGAATGGGGCGGCGCCGATCGCAACTCGTCGTTCGTACAGACACCTTATGGGCGCCAATGGCGCAAGGACGGCGGCTCCAACTACGGCACGCAGGCCAGTGGCCTGTCGTTCATTCCGGGCATGGTGCTCGAGCGCGAACTGCGCGCGGGGAAGATTCCGCACGCGGTGCAGATATCGGTGCCGTTCTCTTGCGCCGAATGGAAGTGGCCCGCCACGCGGACCGACGGCAACGCCGCCAGGAACGACCCGTCGCAATGCGTGCCGCTGGGCCAGGTCTGGAAGCTGCCGCCGGGGACGGATCTGTCGGCACTGACCCCATTCGCGCGGATGGTCGCGCGCGCCGCGATCGAGCATGGCCTGGTGGCCACCGACCAGACCTTCAACGTCGTGGGCATCCGGGTCGAGAACTGGCGGCGCAAATGGCCGTCGTGGAGCACCGGCGAGGAGCCCGTCGATCCCTATGCGTCGCCGGGCGGCCACTTCGGCTGCGACGGCCGATACAACGGCCGGCAGGTAGCGCCGCACGATGAATTCGACTGCTATCCGGATCACAAGCACCTGTTCGCGAACTTTCCGTGGGACAAGCTGGTGCCGATCAACTGATCCGTTCGCGCGAAAGCCGTTCCATTCGCCCTCCGGCATGGCGGCCCGAAGGCCGTACGGTCGGATAAGATCGGTCGCTGACCCGATTCAGATTCAACCCGGATCCACCACCACAAAGGAGAGGAAGACGCCATGTTCAGCCACGTCATCGTCGGCACCAACGATCTCGAAAAATCGAAGCGCTTCTATGACGCGCTGCTCGGCACCCTGGGCATCGGCCCCGGTGTCGCCGACAAGAACCGGTACTTCTACCGCTCGCGCACCGGCCTGTTCGGGATCACGACGCCGATCAACGGACAGCCGGCCACCATTGGCAACGGCGGCACGATCGGCTTCCTGATGGACTCGACCGAGCAGGCGGACAAATTCCATGCGGCCGGCGTCGCCAACGGCGGCACCACGTGCGAGGACCCGCCCGGATGGCGCGGCGGCCCCAGCGGCATGTACCTCGCCTACCTGCGCGACCCCGACGGCAACAAGATCTGCGCGCTGTTCCGTCCGAAGGCCTGACCGCGGGCCGAAGCGCGAGCCTCGCCCAGGCGGCGGGAGCGACGCCTCGTCGCTGACGACCGATGAGCCGGGCCGGGCTCCCCCGTCCCGTTCATCGGCATCGATGCAGCAGGGCGCCTCAGCGCGCCGGGATGCTCTCGTAATAAGGGATCACGACCTCCCCCGGCGCGCCGGCCCGCAGCATCCCGTGCATCACCGGATGCACGACCGTCGGATCGGTGCGCACGTCCAGGCAGGCCGGCCGGTTCGCGTCCAGCGCGCGCCGCATCGCCGGCGCCACGTCCTCGGCTCGCGTCACCGTCTCGCCGTAACAGCCGAAACCTTCCGCGATGCGCGCGTAGTTCGTGTCGTCGCTGAGCCGGCTGATCGCATCGTACGACTCGCCGAACAGTATTTGCTGGCCGTGCAGCGACATGCCCCAGACACGGTTGTTGAGCACGACCGTGACGATCGGCAGTCGGTGCCGGACCATCGTCTCGAACTCCTGCAGATGGAAGCCGATGGCGCCATCGCCGGCGATCTGCACGACGCGCCGGTCGGGCCGCGCCATCTGCATGCCGATCGCCTGGCCCATGCCGCCGCCGAGCAATCCCAGGTAACCGGCCGTGGCGAACTGCCCCGGCCCGTCGAGGCGGAGCGCGCTGGCCGCCCAGATCGAGCTTTCGCCGCCGTCGAGCACGTAGCAGGCCCGGCTGCCCGCGACCTCGGCCACCGCCAGCGACGCCTGGTACGGATGGATGCCGTGCTCGGCCGTCAACTCGCGGGACTTGGCCGCGGCCCGCTCCCGCACGCCGATGACCTGGGCGATCCAGGCCTGCCGATCGGGCCAGCTCCGCTCGCCGGCGGCGGCCAGCAGGACGTCGAGCGCGCTGCCGCAGTCGGCCGCGATCGCGACGTCGATGTCGCGCAGGCGACCGATCTCCTCGGGCTGCGCCAGCACCTGGATCAGGCGAGCACCGGCCGGCAGCATCGCGGTCTTGCGTCCTCCGACGAACATGCCGGCCTTGGCACCCAGCATCAGCACGACGTCCGGACCCGCCTGGCCGCCGATCTGCAGCGCGGCGAGGTTGCGGGATTCACCCGCGAACAACGGGTGATCGTGCGGCAGGATGCCGGCCGCGCGCGGATTGGCGAAGACCGGCGCCCCCACGCGTTCGGCGAACGACGCCAGCGCCTGCGCGCAGTCGGCGAAACGCGCCTCGCCGCCGCACAGGATCACCGGCCGCTTCGCCTCGGCCAGCACCGCCAGCGCGGCCGCGACCTCGCCGGGCGACGGTGCCGGCCGCGGATGGATACCCAGTCCGGACGGCCGCGTGACGTCCGCCTCGGCGACCGGCGTATGCAGCACGTCGATCGGCACTTCGAGCAGCACCGCGCCGCACCGGCCGGTGGTCGCCTGGCGGATCGCCATCGCCAGCAGGTCCGGAATCCGTTCACCATGCGTGATCCGGTGCGCCCACTTGCACGCCGGCCGGATCATCGCGATCTGGTCGATGCCGCCTTGCAGGACGTTGAACTCGGCCTCGCGCAGCGGCGGCGCGCCGACGATGAACACGACCGGCACGCCGTCCAGGTTCGCGCTGGCGACCGCCGTCACGACGTTGGTGAAGCCCGGCCCGGCCGTCACCACGCAGACGCCGACCTCGCCGGTCGCGCGCGCATGGCCGTCGGCCGCGTGCCCGGCCGACGCCTCGTGCCGGAAATCGACCAGGTCGAGCGAATGTTCGCGGCAGCCGCGATAGAACGCCTCGAGATGCCCGCCGTGCAGCGCGAAGATGCGCCGCACGCCGGCGGCCTTCAACGTGCGGGCAATCAGTTCGCCGCCGTCGACGCGGGAAGGATTCGTGCTCATCGTCGTGATATCTCCTCGGGGCCGTCGCGGCCCTCGCTCGTCAGTCAGTGAAAGTTTCCAAGTCCGCTTCTACGTCAGCTCTTGAGTCCGTTCTCAAGTCCCGAAGGCCCCGACGTCCGTGAAGCGGATCATCGTCTTGATCGCGCCGGGCGTGCCGCGCCCGGCCACCAGCGCCTCGACCACCTGGCGCGCATCGTCGATCGGCACCGGCGCGACCCACGGGGCGTCGATCGACGCGGCCAGCGCCACCGCCTCGCGAAAGGCCGGTTCGCTGTAGCCGAAGCAGCCGGCGATCGTCTTGTCGCCGACGATGACCCCGGCCGCCGACACGCTAAGCACGTCGTCGTGCAATCCCAGCAGCGCCGTGGTCCCGCCCGCCGCCGTGCAAGCGATCGCGTCGGCACGCGTTGCCCGGGTGCCGGCAGCGTCGAATACCGCGTCGAACTGGCCGGTCAGCCTCGTCGACGTCGCGGTGGCGCCGGCTGCCCGCGCGGCCTCGCACCGCTGGGACATCGGATCGACGACCATGATGTTCGACAGGCCCTTGCTGCGCAGCACGTGCAGCAGGCACATGCCGATCGCCCCGGCACCGATGATCGCCACCGCACCGGTGGGCCGGCCCGCGCGGTCCCAGCCATGCACGCCGTTGGCGATCGGTTCGACGAGCGCGGCGCGCACCGGATCGAGGCCGTCAGCCGCGACGACATTGTGGCGGGGCACGGACACGCGCTCGGCATAAGCGCCGTCGCGATGGATGCCGATGATGCGACGCTGCGCGCACAGGTGCGTGTTGCCGGCCGCGCAACGCAGGCAGGTTCCGCATCCCACCATCGGATTGATGACGACCGATGTGCCGTCGTCGAGCATGCCGCCGAACTCGTGCCCAGGCACGACCGGCGTGCTGACCGAAGGCATGCCACCACGGAACCAGCCGAGGTCCGAGCCGCACACGCCGGCGGCACCGACGTGCACGCGCACCTCGCCATCGGCCAGCGCGGGCTCGGCGACCTGCTCCAGGCGCAAACCGGACTCTCCGTGAAATACCAGTGCCTTCATCGGCCGTCTCCATTCGCATCGTTTCGATTCCTGGGCTCGGCCAGGATCGTGCGTCCGTTCATGCTGCACGATAAATCCGACCGGCGCCACCCATCGGCCCGCGATCGAGCCATCACCCCGCCGCGTCGCCGGCACTCGACGGCGCGCCCCACCCTCTCCTGGAGACTCCGCGATGACGCGACCAACGCCCACCTCTCCCTCCGACACCACGTCGCCTCGCTATCCGGGACGCTTCGACGCCAAGGTGGCCGTCGTGACGGGCGGTGCGTCCGGCATCGGCCGGGCGATCGTCGCGCGCCTGATCGATGAAGGCGGCCGCGCCGTCGTCGCCGACGTCAACCCGGCAGCGCTGGAGGCGGCGGCCGCCGAGTTCGGCGATCGCATCGCCACCGTGCGCGTCGACGTGCGCGACGAACAGCAGGTCGAGGCGATGACGCACGCCGCGGTCGAACGCTTCGGCGGCCTGGACCTGGGTTTCAACTGCGCGGGCCTGAGCGCGCGCGCCGAACTGACCGAGCTGTCGCGCGACGACTGGAACACTGTCATCGATATCTGCCTGACCGGCGTGTTCCTGTGCGTCAAGCACGAAGCACGGCGCATGCGCGAACGCGGCGGGGGCGCGATCGTCAACATCGCGTCGCTGAACAGCCATGTGCCGATGTTCGGCGGCAGCGCTTATGCCTGCGCGAAAGCCGGCGTCGAAATGCTGTCCCGCAATGCCGCGCTGGAACTCGCGCAGCATCGCATCCGCGTCAATACCGTATCGCCCGGCCTGACCGATACGCCGCTGACCTCGGGCATCCACCAGGCGCCGGGACTCGAGCAGGCGTTCATGCAGCGGATCCCGATGGCGCGCTGGGGCACGCCCGACGAGATGGCGGCCGCGGCGCTGTTCCTGGCCAGCGCGGACGCCGGCTACATCTCGGGGTCGAACCTGTTCGTCGACGGCGCGTGGGAGACCAGCGGTTATCCGGACCTGCGGCCGTTCATGCCGCGCTAAGGTTCGATCATGGCGTCAGCAGGCCCTAAGCCAGCTCGCCGCTGACCTCGTCGGGCATGTCCGCTTCGGCGGGGCCGATCTGCAGGCGCCGCTGCAGCAGCGCCGCGACCTCGCTCTCGGGCTGCGCCTTGCTGAACAGGAACCCCTGCAGCTCGTCGCAGCCGACCGCCCGCAACTGCCGGGCCTGCGCGGCGGTCTCGACGCCCTCGGCCGTCATCGTCATGCCCAGACCCTTGGCGATGCTCTGGATCGCCTGCACGATGACCTGGCTGTCGCGGCGCGACTCGATGTCCCGCACGAACGAACGATCGATCTTGACCTTGTCGAACGGAAAGTCGCGCAGATAACTCAGCGACGAGTAGCCGGTGCCGAAATCATCCAGCGCCAGCTTCACGCCGATGTCGCGGATGCTGCGCAGCACCTCCGTCGCCGTGACCGCGTCATCGATCAGCACGGCCTCGGTCACCTCGATCTCCAGCCGGCTGGGTGCCAGCCGATGGCGCCGCACGACGTCCTCGATGTAGGCGGGCAGGCTGCGATCCTTGAACTGGCGCGGCGACACGTTGACCGAGATGCGGATGCCGGGCGGCCAGCCGGCCACCACCTCGCAGGCCTTGTCGATGACCCAGCGGCCCATGTCCAGGATCAAGCCGCTTTCCTCGGCCAGCGGAATGAACTCGGCCGGCGAGATCGCGCCGCGCACCGGATGGTGCCAGCGCAGCAGCGCCTCGCATCCGGTCACCTTGCCGCTGGCCGATTCGACGTACGGCTGGTAGTACAGCGACAGGCTCCCGCCCTGCACCGCGTCGCGAAGATCCTGCAGCAGCAGATGCCGCATCTGGATCTGCCGGTCCATGTCGGGCTCGAAGAAGCGGAACTGGCCGCGGCCTTCGCGCTTGGCGCGATACAGCGCCGAATCGGCATTCTTCAACAGCTCTTCGATGGTGCCGCCGTCGTCCGGCGCGACCGCCACGCCGATGCTGGCGCCGACGACCACGTCGTGATCGCCGATCCGCTTGGGCGCGCCGATCGCGTCGATCAGGCATTGGCACAGGTGTTCGATCTGCGCTTTCTGCAGGTCATGGACGGCGATCGCGAACTCGTCGCCGCCGAGCCGCGCCACGATGCCATGCGGTTCGACGACCTGCAGCAACTGCCGGGCGATCGACGCCAGCAGCGCGTCCCCGACCGGATGCCCGAAGCGATCGTTGACCGGCTTGAAACCGTCCAGGTCGATGCTGATCAGCGCGATCCGCCGGCCTGGCGTCCGCGTCAGGTCGTCCTGCACGCGCCGGCTGAAATGCATGCGGTTGGCCAGGCTCGTCAATGGATCGTGATGCGCGAGGTAGTCGATGTGCGCCTGCGCCTGCTTGGCCTCGGTAACGTCGCCCATCACGCCGCGATAACCGGTGACACCGCCATCGTCGCCCAGCACCGGGCGGCCGGACAGCGACCACCACCGCGCATGCCCCGCGACGCCGCCGGGCACCACGATGTCGCGGAACGAGCGCCGCGATGCGAAGACCCGCCCGAGCCGCTCGAGGGCCTGGGTATTGCCGGACACGGCATCGGCCCGCAGCAACTCGATCAGGGGCCGCCCCGCCAGGCCGGCGTCCCTGGTCGCGAAGGCTTCGGCGAAACGCGCGGACGGGCGTGTGATCCGGCCGTCGGCATCGGTCTGCCACAGCCAGTCGCTCGACTGGTCTTCGTGGTCCTTGAGCAGCAAGCCGATCACGTCGGCCTGCTGCTTGAGGCGATGGCTCTGGTCCTGCAGGTCGATCTTCTGGCGCTGGCTCGCCTCGAAGTCGTTCGCGAAGCGCTTGACGTTGTCGATCGCGATGCCTGCCGTGACGATGAACAGCAGCGCCAGTTGCACGGGGCCGGACCCGACACCGTCCATCATCGCCAGGCTCACGAGCCAGACCGGCACGGTGGCCGCGGCGAAGCTGGCGGCCGACGAGAGCACCGTGGCCTGGACCATGACGCCGCCCCATAGCGTACTGAGGACGAGCGCCATCATGATCGCGCTGGTGAAGCCGTCGCTGTTCAGCGCGATCCACGTCGGACACGCGGTGATGACCAGCGACACGATCGCGGTGGCCGCCATCAGGAACCGTTCGCGGCCGATCCCCATCGGACGGGGCGCCGCCCTCGCGGTGTTCAGCGCGATCGCGATGCGAACGAGACAGACCAGGCAGACGAACGGCGCCCAGACGCGCAGCAGCGATCGCCACTGGTCATAGGCGTAGGCACTCGCGAACGTGGCGCCGGCCAGGTAGCCCGCCATCGTCTTCGGAACGTTCGACTCCATCGCGTGGATCCGGTCGCCCCGAATGCGGTTGGCGTTCGCGTCGGTCGAGGCTCGCCCGTCGTCCATCTGAGGCGCCGTTTCTTGGAATCGAAAACACCTTTCTATCCGGACCACCCGAATGGCTCAAACGCCGCCAGACGTACGGATGCCCACGGCGGACTTGCGCGCTGCTGCGACGGGCCGGACGGGACTTGGGCTCGGGCTCGTGGTCAGCGCAGCGCGTTCGCGTGGTGCGCGACGTGATCGCCGACGAAGCTGGCGATGAAGTAGTAGCTGTGGTCGTAGCCGGCGTGGCGGCGCAGCGTCAGCGGATGGCCGGCCGCGTCGCAAGCCGCCTGCAGCAGTTCGGGCTTGAGCTGGCCGGCCAGGAACTCGTCGCCCTCACCCTGGTCGACCAGCAGCGGCAACCGCTCGCGGGCGCCGGCGATCAGCGCCACCGCGTCGTGCGCGGCCCAGGCGTTCTCGTCGTCACCCAGATAGGCGGCGAAGGCCTTTCGCCCCCACGGCACCTGCGACGGCGCGACGATCGGCGAGAACGCCGACACGCTCGCGTAGCACCCCGGGTGGCGCAGCGCCAGCGTCAGCGCGCCATGCCCGCCCATCGAGTGCCCGAACACGCCGCGCCGGCCGGTCGTGGCCACATGCCCGCCGACCAGCGCGGGCAGTTCGTCGACGACGTAGTCCTCCATCCGGAAGTGCGCCGACCATGGCGCGCGCGTGGCGTTCAGGTAGAAGCCGGCGCCCTGCCCGAGGTCATAAGCGGCATCGTCGGCGACCGCTTCGCCGCGCGGACTGGTGTCCGGCGCGACGAGGATCAGCCCATGGCGCGCCGCATGCTGCTGCGCGCCCGCCTTGGTGATGAAGTTCTGCTCGGTGCAGGTCAGCCCCGACAGCCAGTAGAGGACCGGGCAGGGCTGGCCGGCCAGCGCCGCGGGCGGCAGGTACAGGCCGAAGCGCATCGCGCAGCCCAGGGCCGACGATGCATGCTGCCAGACCTCTTGCCGACCGCCGAAGCTCGCGTGCGATTCGATGCGTTGCATGGCGATCCGGCTCAGTAGTGCACGACGCTGCGGATGGACTTGCCTTCGTGCATCAGGTCGAACGCGGCATTGATCTGCGGCAACGGCATCGTATGCGTGACGAAGGGCGCCAACTGGATGCGGCCGTCCATCGCGTCCTTGACCATGCCCGGCAGTTCGGTGCGGCCCTTGACGCCGCCGAACGCCGTGCCCAGCCAGCGCCGCCCCGTCACGAGCTGGAACGGTCGCGTCGAGATCTCCTGCCCGGCGCCCGCGACGCCGATGATCACCGACTGCCCCCAGCCCCGATGCGCGCATTCGAGCGCGGCGCGCATCACCTGCACGTTGCCGATGCACTCGAACGAGTGATCGACGCCCCAGCCGGTCATGTCGACGATGACCTGCTGGATCGGCTTGTCGAAGTCCTTCGGGTTCACGCAGTCGGTGGCGCCGAAGGTGCGGGCCAGGTCGAACTTGGACGGATTGGTGTCGATCGCGATGATGCGGCCGGCCTGCGCCAGCTTGGCTCCCTGGATCACCGCCAGCCCGATGCCGCCCAGGCCGAACACCGCGACGCTGTCGCCCGGCTGCACCTTGGCCGTGTTCTTGACCGCGCCCAGGCCGGTCGTGACGCCGCAGCCCAGCAGGCACACCTGCTCGGGATTGGCGTTCGGATCGATCCTGGCCAGCGAGACCTCGGCCACGACCGTGTATTCGCTGAACGTCGAACAACCCATGTAGTGGTAGACGGGCTGGCCCTGGTAGCTGAAGCGGGTCGTGCCGTCGGGCATCACGCCCTTGCCCTGCGTGGCGCGCACCGACACGCACAGGTTGGTCTTGCCCGATTTGCAGAACAGGCACTCGCCGCACTCGGCCGTGTACAACGGGATCACATGGTCGCCGGGCTTGACGCTGGTGACGCCTTCGCCGACCTCGACGACGATGCCCGCGCCCTCGTGGCCGAGCACGGCCGGGAACAGGCCCTCGGGATCATCGCCCGACAACGTGAACGCATCGGTGTGGCACACGCCGGTATGCGTGATCTTGATCAGCACCTCGCCCTTCTTGGGCGGCGCGACGTCGATCTCGACGATCTGCAGCGGCTGGCCCGCGGCAAAGGCGACGGCGGCTCGGGATTTCATGGGCAGGTCTCCTGGGAAAGGGTTGAACGGACGACGCGGGCCGGCATCACTTCAGGTACGCGCGAATCAGCGACGCCACCTCGCGCAGGCGTTCGGAATCGCCGTCCGCGTTCGGAGGCTTCGCGCCGATCTCCTCGCGCAGGTAGGACTCGAGCACTTCGGCCATCAGACCGTTGACGGCGCCGCGGATCGCGGCCAGTTGCTGCAGGACCGGGGCACAGTCGGCACCCGCCTGCAATGCGCGCTCGAGCGCGTCGACCTGCCCGCGGATGCGGCGCACGCGGACCAGCGCGCGCTTCTTGGCCTGGGGGGAATGCGGCATGATGGCGGAATATATACTCCTCTATAGTATCCGGGCAAGACCCTCGATAGCGACGCGGGAGCGAACATTCGCGACGCGGCGGCGGGCTCGATCTCCGAACGAACACGCCCCCGAGCCTGCTGACGCTAAGATCGCGCCATGCGCAGTCCGATCGATTTCAGTTCCTGGCACGCCATCATCACCACGCTGCTCGGCCTGGTCACCGTCAGCTTCGTGGCGGTCGCCGTCCGCCTGCTGGTCATGCAGCGCGTGCAGCAGCGCCGCGAACGCGCCAACCGGCAGATCAACGAACGCCTGAAGACGCTGATCGCCGCGTACAAGACGCCGGGCGGTTCGTTCACCGGCAACCTGCTCGTCGATCCCGGCCACTTGCGCGAGCTGCGGCTGCGCGACGCCGATGCCGCCGATACCGCTTTGTCCATGGCCGGCGACGACGCTTCGCCGCCCGCCGGCTCGGACCGCAACCGCCGCATCCGCGACGCGGTCGAGGCCGCGCTGTCGGACGTCATCCTGCTGGGCACGGCCGACCAGGTACGGCTCGCCGCTCGGGCTGCCGCCGACATGGTGGCGGGCCGCTGGATCGAGACGGCCGAACTCGTCGAATCGCTGCGCGACTTCATCCGCGCGGTCCTCGATCTGGAGCCGGTACCGACCGACGTCGTGATCCCGAAACAGGGTCCGCTGCGGGCCGCCAGCGGGAGCGCGCGAGGCGCTGGCGCCGCCGACAAGCGCGCTGGCGCCGGCGCGGGTGGCGGAGGTTCAGGTGGCGCCGGCATGGCGGCCGGCGGCATGATGGGAATGGGCGCCGGGCGTTCGTTGCGAGACGACCCCGGCGCGCCTCCGGAGCTACCGCTCGACGCCCCCTAGGGAGACAGCGCCTCGCTGGCGTCCAGCAGTTCGAGAAACATCGTCGCGATCGGCGACACCGCCATCAGGCCCGCCGCGCCGGCCACCATCACGACCAGCATCGCGATGCCGATCCGCCGGCTCAGCCCCCGGTGCCGGGCACGCATCAGAAACGGCAGGTTGACGACGACACTGGCCCATGACGCGAGCATCGCGCCGACCGCGCCCTGCCAGGGGTCGATCTGCTGGCGCGACACCAGGTCGGCCGCGGACGCCACCGCGCTGGCGCTGGAGAACAGGCCGCCGACGAAGCTGACGGCATAGAACGCGGCCTCGCCGAGCAGCTTCAGCGTCAGCGTGCCGCCGACCGACAGCAGCAGGAACAGCACGCCGTACTTGAGCGCGAGCTTCAGCGAGAACGGCAGTTCCAGGTTCATCGGCATCGGCGTGGTGCCGGCCGGCACCGGACAGAACCGCAGCAGCACCATGCACGCGAGCAGCATCGCGGCGAACGAAGACAGGCTGTACGCGAGGGACACCGGCGACAGCAGCGCCAACAGCACGATGTTGCGCGTGATCATCGCCGCGGTGGCCAGCAAAATGCCGCGATAGGCGGCAGGCACCGCCGCGTCGCCGCCGGTGGCGACACGCCCGGCCAGCTCGCTGACCGTGATGCTGCTGTTGACCAGCCCGCCCAGGAAGCCGGCGATATCCGCGCCTCGCGTCCCGTAGAGCTTCAGCAGCACGTAGTTGACCGACCCGATGCCGGCGATCACCAGCACGGTGATCCAGGCGGCGCGGGGCTCGATGAGCCCCATCGGCCCGAGCGGCTTGTCGGGCAGCGCCGGGTAGATGACGATCGCCAGGATCGCCAGGATGATCGCCGAGCGCGCCTCGGTGTCGGTCAGCCCCCGGCTGAACCCGGACAGCGGCCGCTTCCACGACAGCAGCGCGGTCAGCGACACGATCAGGGCCGCCGGCGTCAGCCTATGGCCTTGCCCGCACAGCACCCCGGCCACACAGGTGATCATCATCGCCGCCGACGTGGTCAGTTCGGCTCCCTCGCGCGCCATCAGCGTGCGCGCGTTCAGGTACACGGTCAGCAGCGCCGTGAACATCAGCGCCGACAGCGCGAACGGCTGGCCCATCAATCCGCCCAGCCCGCCGAGCAGCGCGATGGCCGCGAACGTGCGCATGCCCGCTTCCTTCTGGCTGCGCTCGCGTTCGAGCCCGATCAACAGGCCGAGCGCCAGCCCCAGCGACAAGCGGATCAACGCCTCGACATAAGGCCACTCGATGCGGGGGAGCGAAACGAGGCTGCTGCTCATGCCTGCCTGGGGTAAGGGGGCCGCGTGCGATGCGAGCCAAGGCATGAACGATACCGGCCGGCGGCGAAAGATCAAGGCGAGCGGCTTTTACGCCACGCCACCGCGTATGTCCGCGATGGCCTCCCGCCCCTGACCCGGCCCGGAAGAGCCGGCCGCCAGCATGGCCACGGGTCGATCGCCGCCGATCGACTCGTGGCGCGTCGATCACAACGCCAGTTCGTGGCGTCCGACGACCATCCAGTGCACTTCGTCCGGACCATCGGCGAAGCGCAGGTGGCGCACGTCCTGGTACATCTCGGCCAGCGGCGTCCAGTGCGAGATGCCGGTGGCGCCGTGGAACTGGATCGCCTGGTCGATGATCTTGCACGCACGCTCGGGCACCATCGCCTTGACCATGCTGACCCAGATGCGGGCGTCCTTGTTGCCCATCACGTCCATCGCCTTGGCGGCCTTGAGCACCATCAGGCGCATCGCCTCGATCTCGCAGCGCGCCTGCGCGATGATCTGCAGGTTGCCGCCCAGGTGAGCGATCTTGCGGCCGAACGCCTCGCGCGACAGGCCGCGAGCGACCATCATGTCGAGCGCCTTCTCGGCCTTGCCGATCGTGCGCATGCAGTGGTGGATGCGGCCCGGGCCCAGGCGAAGCTGCGAGATCTCGAAGCCCCGGCCTTCGCCGAGCAGGATGTTGCTGCGGGGCACGCGCACGTTGTTGAAGCGCAGGTGCATGTGGCCGCGCGGCGCATGGTCCTGGCCGAATACGTACATCGGGCCCAGCAACTCGACCCCGGGGGTGTCGCGCGGCACCAGGATCTGCGACTGCTGCTGGCTGGTCGGCGCATCCGGATTGGTCTTGACCATCACGATCATGATCTTGCAGCGCGGATCCCCGGCGCCCGACGCGAAGTACTTCTCGCCGTTGATGACCCAGTTGTCGCCTTCGAGCCGCGCGGTCGTCGAGATGTTCTTCGCATCGGACGACGCGACGTCGGGCTCGGTCATCACGTAGGCGGAGCGGATCTCGCCGTTGAGCAGCGGTTCGAGCCACTGATGCTTCTGCTCGGGCGTGCCGACGCGCTCGAGCACTTCCATGTTGCCGGTGTCCGGCGCCGCGCAGTTCATCACCTCGGATGCCAGCGGGCTCTTGCCCAGCTCGACCGCGATGTACGCGTAGTCCAGGTTGCTCAGGCCTTCGCCCGTCTCGGCATCGGGCAGGAAGAAGTTCCACAGCCCTTCGGACTTGGCCTTGTCCTTGGCCTTTTGCAGCACCTCGAGCTGGCCGGGGGCGAAGCTCCAGCGGTCGGCCTTGCCCTCGCCCAGGCGGACGTATTCGGCGGTCATCGGCTCGACGGTCTCGGCGATGAAGCGGATCACGTGGTCGTACAGCGGCCGAACCTTGTCCGACATGCGCAGGTCGTTCAGCGCATCGTTGGGGTTCAGCGTATAGGGCGTGTGACGGGGGACGTGGGGATATCGCATTTCGCGAGACTGCATGTCGGGGTCTCCTGGGTTGATCGTTGGGATTCTAGGGGGGTGGAGGCAGGCCGGCGGACGTTCCGTCAGACGGACCTGCCGTTGCCGGCGTCACACGCCCTGCCAGCGGGGCGGCCGTTTCTCGAAGAACGCCTGCACGCCTTCCTTCGTGTCGCGGCTGTTCACGATCGCCTGGTAGGCGGTGCGCGTCGCTTCCCAGCCCGCGGCGTCGGTGGCGGCCAGCAGGCCGTTCATCGCGCCCAGGCAGGCTTGCACGGACAAAGGAGCATTCTCGCTGATCCGGCGCGCCATCCGCAACGCGGCGTCGAGCGACCGTCCCTTGGGCGTGAGCTGGTTGACCAGGCCCAGCGCATGCGCGCGCCCGGCCGACATCGGCTCGCCGGTCAGCACCAGTTCGCGCGCGACGTTGGGCGGCAGCGCCTGCAGCGCGCGGAACAGCGCGCCGCACGTGGGCAGCACGCCGCGGCAGACTTCCGGCAGACCGAAGATCGCGTCCTCGGCCGCCACGACCATGTCGCAGGCCAGCACGATCTCCATGCCGCCGCCGAGCGCCAGGCCCTCGACCGCAGCGACCAGCGGCTTGGCGCGCTTGCGCCGGATGATGCCGTACTGCCCGCCGCGCTCGGTGTCGTAGTCGCCGCGCGCCGCCAGATCGCTGCCGGCGCTGAACGCGACGTCGCCGCCGGTCAGCACGCCGGCCAGCAGCGCCGGATCGTCGTCGAGCAGGTTGAACGCCGCATCCATCGCATCGGCCAGTTGCCGGTCGACCGCGTTGCGCTTGTGTTCGCGGCGCAGCGTGATGACGAGCACGGCGCCATCGCGCGAGGTCTCGACCAGTGGGGAAGGCGCGTTCATCGAATGTCTCCTGGGTTGCAATCGAAACGGCTGATCGAACCCATTATGCCGTGTCGTGGAACGCGCGCCGGACCCTTCCCCGCGCGAACCGTTAGGATTCGAGAGGCCACCAAATCCGATAGGAGCACAGGAATGAGGGGACGCGACGTTTTCATGGACAGCCTGGCCGCGCACGGGGTCACGCACATCTTCGGCAACCCGGGCACGACCGAGAGCCCGCTGCTCGACACGCTGGCCGACTACCCGGGAATCCAGTACGTGTGCCATCTGTACGAGGGCCTGGCCGTCGGCGCCGCCAGCTACTGCGCGCGCGCCACCGGCCGGCCGACGGTCGTCAGCCTGCACGTGGCCCCCGGCCTGGGCAATGGCCTCGGGATGATCTACAACGCGCTGAAGGCCCGCGCGCCGGTCGTCATTACCGCCGGACAGCAGGACACGCGGATGCTGCGTCGCGAACCCCTGCTCAGCCACGACCTGGCGGCGATGGCGGCGCCGGTCACGAAGTGGAGCACCGAGGTGCGGACCGCCGACGAGATGGACGAGGTCATGCGCCGCGCATTCAAGATCGCCTGCGATCCGCCGCATGGACCGGTCTTCGTCTCGCTGCCGATCGACGTGATGGAACAGCCGACGACGCATGGCGCGACACCGCCGTCGCACGCGTTCCGCGTCGGCGCCCCGGATCCCCGAGGCATCGAAGAAGCCGCCGCCCTGCTGGCGTCGGCGCGATCGCCGGTCATCGTCACCGGTGACGAGGTCGGCCGGCAGCAGGCGATCGGCGATCTCGTGCGCCTGGCCGAACGGATCGGCGCGCCGGTCTGGAGCGAAGGCATGCGCGGGAACATCTCGTTTCCGACCTCGCATCCGCAATCCAAGGGCGCGCTGCCGTTCGACGCGAACGCCATCCGCCAGTCGCTGGGCGACGCCGATGTCGTGCTGCTGATCGGCGGCCCGTTCTTCGAAGCGGTCTGGCACGACGAAGGATCGCCGTTTCCGGACGGTGCCCGCCTGATCCAGATCGAGTCGTCGGCCGCGCCGCTGGGGACCAACCATTCGGTGCAGGTGGGGATCGTTGCCAGCATGCCCAGCGCGCTTACCGCACTGGACGAGGCTCTCGACGCGAGCCTCGACGACGGCAGACGGCAGACGGCGGCCACGCGCCGCGAACAGCTCGCGCAGGCCAAGGCGGCCACGGAAGCCGCCTACCAGGCGCGGCTGAAGAAGGCCTGGTCGCGCGAACCGATCTCGATGCCTCGCGTGATGGCCGACCTGCGCGCCGGCACTCCGCAGGAGGCCGTCATCGTCGAAGAAGCGATCACCGCCGGCCTCGATTTCGCGGCGGCGTTCCCGTTCTCGGCCGACGACGTGTTCCTCGGCGCGCGCGGCGGCGGCATCGGCCAGGGCGTGGCCGGCGCGATCGGTGCATCGGTCGCCTATCCGGGACGGCCGGTACTGTGCCTGACGGGCGACGGCTCGGCGATGTACTCGATCCAGTCGTTGTGGACCGCCGCGCACTACCGGCTGCCGATCGTGTTCGCGCTGCTGTGCAACCGCGAGTACCGGGTGCTCAAGCACAACCTGGACATCTACCGGCAACGCTTCGGCGTCCGGAACGACCGGCCTTACCCCGAGATGGACCTGAGCGGGCCGCGGATCGGCTACGTCGAGCTGGCCACCGGCATGGGCTTGCCGGCCGCGCGCGTCACGCGCCCGGACGAGCTGAAGGCCGCGGTGCAGAAGGCCTTCGCGTCCGGCGGTCCTTACCTGCTGGAGATCGAGATCGAAGGCAAGCGATGAGCAAGATCCTCGTCGAGCGGAACGGTCCCGTCACCACGATCGTCATCAATCGTCCCGAAGTCCGCAACGCGCTGGACCTCGAGGCGAGCGCAGCGCTCGCGCGGGCGATCCGCGCGTTCGAAGCCGACGGCGAGGCACGGGTCGCCGTGCTGACGGGCGCGGGCGGCAGCTTCTGCGCCGGCGCGGATCTGAAGGAGCTGGCCTCGGGCGTCGACTACGTTCCCTGGGCCGGCAGCCCGGAGGGGCCGCTGCATCGAGCGTGCGCCAAGCCGGTGATCGCCGCGGTGGCCGGCCACGCGTGCGCCGGCGGGCTCGGGGTCGCGCTATGGTGCGACCTGCGCGTCGCCGAGCGCAGCGCCCGATTCGCCGTGCTGTCGCGCCGCTGGGGCGTGCCGATGAGCGACGGCACGACCGTCCGGCTGCCGCGGCTGATCGGCCGCAGCCGCGCGCTCGACATGCTGCTGACGGCACGCGCCGTCGATGGCGAAGAGGCCGAGCGGATCGGCCTGGCGAACCGGGTCGTCGACGATGGCACGGCCCGCCAGGAAGCCGAGTCCTTAGCGCTGCGGATCGCGCAGTTCCCGCAGATCGCGATGCGGTCCGACCGCGCATCCGCCTATGCGCAGGAAGACCTCGACGTCGACGCCGCCATCGCGCGCGAACTCGAGCTGGCGACCGAAGCGCGGCAGAAGGAAGCGCAGGCCGGCGCCGCGCGGTTCGCCTCGGGCCAGGGGCGCCACGGCAAGGTCGGCGGATCCTGATGCGCGCGGTCGTCTGCCACGAGCGGGGTAATGACGATGCGGTCGCCGTCGAGGATTTTCCGGCGCCGCGGCTGACCGATGACGGCGTGCGGATCGCCGTCATCTCGGCCGGCGTCAGTTTCGCGAACCTGCTGGTGCTCGCCGGCAAGCACCAGAATCGTCCCGAGCTTCCGTTGATTCCGGGGACCGAGGTCAGCGGCGTCGTCGTCGAATGCGGCCCGCGCGCCGCGCGCTTCCAGCCGGGCGACCGCGTCGCGGCGAGCGTGCGTTCGGGTGGCTTCGCCGAACAGGTGGTCGCGCCGCATAGCACCGTCTGGCCCCTGCCCGACGCGATCTCGCACGATGTGGCCGTGCAGTTCCCGACGATCTATGCCACTGCGCATTGCGCGCTCGCGTCGCGCGCACGGCTGGCGCAAGGCGAGTGGGTGCTGGTACACGGCGCCGCGGGCGGCAGCGGCCTGGCAGCTGTCGAAATCGCCAAATGCCTCGGCGCCAAGGTCATCGCGACCGCCGGATCGGACGAGAAGCTGGCCGCCGCGCGGCGCCATGGCGCCGACGTGATCGTCAACTACCGCACGGGGACATTCAAGGACGAAGTGCTGGCCGTCACCGATGGCCGGGGCGCCGACGTCATCTTCGATCCGGTCGGTGGCGAAGTCTTCGATCAATCGCTGCGATGCATCGCACCGGAAGGGCGGATCATCCCGATGGGATTCGCCAGCGGGACGATCCCGGCGATCCCGGCCAACATCGTGCTGGTCAAGAACATCGACGTCATCGGCCTGTATTGGGGCCACTACCTGGGCTGGGGCCGGCAGCCGCCGGCGCCCGGCAACGAACAACGCGTCCGCGACGCGATGGCCGAGATGTTCCGATGGTGCGAGGAAGGCCGGCTGGCGCCGGAATGCTATCGGACGTTCGCGCTCGACGACTGGCGACAGGCGCTGGCCGCCGTATCTGCGCGCGAGGTGATCGGCAAGGTGGCGTTGCGGCTAACGGAGGAGGCGCATGTTCGCGCCACGGCGCTGAGCCAGAAGTGAGCGAGGCGCCACCTCATCAGACGATTCATACGCGATAGCGATTTAATTCTATCCAATCGAGTCGGTTTTCTGTATAAACGCTCACGGATAGTCGCTATATCGTATGAAATGCCCGAAACCCGATCGCCACGACTCCGAAACCCCGAGACGCTCGCCTTGCTGGGCCGACAGCTACGCCAGGCGCGGGAGGCGGCTGGCTTGGCCCAGAGCAGGGTGAAGCTCATGCGGCAGGGCACTGTCTCGAAGGTCGAGAACGGCCTCGACGTGACGCTGGACACCTTCCTCACCTATGCCGCCGCACTCGGTCTCGAAGTCGCCCTGGTTCCGATCGGGCGCGCCGCCATCCTCCAGGCGGATCGCGTTGCAGGTGAAGACACGTCGACGGCTGCGCCGTGGAAGCCAACCGACCTGCTGAGCGAGTTCGACCACCTGAAGGATCCGGAATGACCGGGGTACGTTCGCTAGAAGTACGCCTGGGCGACGTTCGTGTCGGTTACCTCACGTGCTATCCGGACGAAAAAACGATCTTCATCGTCGATGAAACGTACATCGCTCTCGGGCCAGCGCGCCCCATCCTCACGCTGTCGATGGCTCGCCCGGCTGACGAGGAGCGGACACAGGCACTGCTGCGCGACGAGCGCCATAAGTCCGCGTCGGTCAACGCGCCGCCCTTTTTTTCGAACCTGTTGCCCGAAGGAGGACTACGCACCCGCATCGCCCAGCGTCTCAAGGTCCACGAAGATCGGGAGTTCCCGCTGCTGACCGCGCTGGGACACGACCTCCCCGGTGCCGTTGTCCTGGCACCCGCCGACACGCCGGATCATTTGCGACCCGAGCCGGGTGCTGCGATGCCGGCGGCGGCTCGAGAGCTGGCTGAGTTGAAGTTCTCCCTTGGCGGCGCGCAGCTGAAATTCTCGATGCTGCGCCAGGGCGAGCGCTATACGCTCAATACCGGCGGCAGGCTGGGTGACTACATCATCAAGCCGCCGTCACCGGACTACGAGGCCATGCCGCGGATCGAAGCGGCCACGATGGAAACGGCTCGCGCCGCGGGCATGGACGTGCCAGAAGTGGCGCTGCTGGCCCCCGAACAGATCGAAGGCTTGCCCGACATGTCCGGGTATCGTCCGGGCGAGCCGTTCTACGCGATCCGGCGCTTCGACCGGCCCGCGGGCGGTCGCATGCACGTCGAGGATTTCGCGCAGGTCTTCAACCTGCGTCCCTCTCAAAAGTACAACCGGGTCAACTACGACATGATCGCGCAGACCCTGCTGCACTATGCGGGAGGCCTGCCGGACGTCAAGGAGATGAGCCGCCGGCTCGTGCTCAACGTCCTGCTGGGCAACGGCGACGCCCACATCAAGAACTGGTCGCTGATCTATACGAACCCGACGCGGCCACGCCTGGCGCCAGCTTATGACCTCGTATCGACCGTGGCTTACCTGACTCACGACAAGACGACCGCTCTCAACATGGCAGGCGTCAAGCGCTTCGATACGATCGGCTTTGACACCTTTGCTGCCTTGTTCGCACGGATCGGACTGCACGATCACGTGCGCGACGACTTGATGGAATCGGTGCGCTCAACCACCCGCCGCGTACTGGATGCATGGGAACATTGCTTTGCCGCCGCCGGCGTACCCGATCATCTGGTCCAGCGGATCGAGGCGCATATCCGCGCCATGACGCTCAGTCGGGCATAAGCGAGGCGCCGCTCGATTGCCGCGCCCGCATCGCGAATGTCGCGCGCGCTTTGCCTGACCGTCAGAAATCGACCGTCGCCGACAGCATCAGCGTGCGCGGCGCGCCGACCGTTACGTAGTTGCTGACGACCCAGTACTGCTTGTCGGAGACGTTCTCGAGGTTGGCGCGAAACACCACCGGCTTGCCCGAGATCCGCGTCGCATAGCGAGCGCCGATATCGAACCGCGTCCACCCGTCGACACGAAGCCGGTTGGCCGCGTCGGCGTACAGCGACGAGGTGCTGATCACGCGGCCATTGACGCTCAGGCCCGGCACCCATGGCGTATCCCAGTCGAGGCCCAGGTTGAACGTGCGCTTGGGAACGCCCGCCGCCTCATTTCCCTGGTTGACGCCACCGGCGGTGCGCGTCAGTTCGGCATCCTGGAAGGCCATGCTGGCCATCAGGCGCAAGCCGGGCTGCAACTCGCCATAAGCGGTCAGCTCGAACCCTCGGTTGCGCTGCTCGCCGCCGTAGCTGTACACGTTGGTGAC
Source organism: Pseudomonadota bacterium (assembly GCA_029779435.1). Classification (GTDB taxonomy): domain Bacteria; phylum Pseudomonadota; class Gammaproteobacteria; order Burkholderiales; family Burkholderiaceae_E; genus JAKPAM01. The sequence continues at coordinate 37,558 of JAKPAM010000088.1, forward strand.
CGGGTCGGTGATCGAATTGGGCCGTTTGATCTGATACAGCGCCGCCTGCGTGGTCAGCCGTCCCCAGTCGACCTTGACGCCGACCTCGTTCTGCTTGGATTTCTGCGGCGCGAAGGCCTGGCCGGCGTTGGCGGTCTGGACCCCCGCGATGCCGCCGCGAGTCAGGCCCGCCGTGTGATTCGCGTACAGCGAGACGTTCTGCACGGGCTTGAACACGATGCCGGCCAGCGGCGTGATCTTGCTGGACTTGTAGTGGGCCGTTTGAACACCGGTGGCGGCCGTGAAGCTGTCCTGCTCCAACGTCTGGTCACGCAGGCCCAGCGTCAGCAGCACGCTGTCGCCGAACGACATCGTGTCGGCGATCGCCAGGCTGTGCTGCTTGACGACCGAACTCTTGCCCGGCTCGCCGCGCGCCGCGGTAATGGCCGGCAGCGGCGCCGGGTTGTACAGGTTCGATGGCGCCGATCCGGAAGACGTTACATAGAAAAAAGCGGTTTCCTGGTCCAGGTAGTTGGCGCCCAGCGCCAACGTATGGCGTACGCTGCCGGTCGCGAAGCGTGTCCGCAGGCCGACGTCGGCCGACTTGCTCTTGGTGTCCTGGTCGTACCACGCGTTGGTGACGGCGAAGTTGCCGAGCGCATCGGGCCGGCCGTTGGCCAGATTCTGCTTGAACGAGTAGTCGGTATAGCCGGCGCTCGCGTAGACCATCAGGCTGTCGTTGACGTCATGCTCGATCCGGGTCATTACCGTCCGTGCATTGTTGTCGTCGAGGTTCTGGCCCGGATAGAAGTTGCGCCGTGCCGAGGGCACCGCCGGCACGCCCGTGGTGCCCGCGAAGCTGGTCTGCGGGCGGAACTCATGGGTCGTCCCGTTGCTGGCGATGACGTCCAGCGACCAGCGCGTGCGCTCGCCCGCGTAGTCGATGCCGACCGATCCGAGCGCCAGGCGATCCCTGCCGTTGTCGATGTTGCCTTCGCCGTTGCGATACAGCCCGTTGAAGCGCACGCCCCACTCGTTCTGCTCGCCGAACCGGCGACCAACGTCAACGTGCGTGCCCAACTGCCGCTGGCCCATGTACATCGCGCTCAATCGCGTCAGCGGAATGTCGGCCGCACGCTTCGTCATCACGTTGATCGTACCGCCGATGCTGCCGTTGGGCCCGACGCCACTGGTCAACGAACCGGGGCCCTTGAGCACCTCGACGCGCTCGATCGTTTCGAGCGGAAGCCGTGTGGACGGTGACAGCCCGAGCAAACCGTTGATCGCGATGTCGCCATTGCCGACCTGGTAGCCGCGGATCTGGAAATCGTCGCCGAACCCCCCGCGTGACGCCAGCGGCCGCACCGACGCGTCGTTCATCACGACGTCGGCGACGCTGCGGCCCTGCTGGTTCTGGATCAGTTCGGACGTGTAGTTGGTCGTGCTGAACGGCACGTTCATCAGGTCCGTGACACCGAGCAGGCCCAGGTAGCCGCCACGTGCCAACTGCCCGCCGGAATAGGTCTTCTGCAGGCCGCCGATGGCTTCGGGCTGGCTGTAGACGGTTACCGAAGGCAGCGTGCGGTCGACCGCGGCCGATGCCGAGTCGGATGAAGCCGGCTCCGGCGTAGGAGCAGCCTGAGCCGACTCAGGGGACGAGGATGAGGGGACCGCCTGGGTCGGCTGAGACGTTTGCGCGGTTTCGGCTGGCTGAGTCGCCTGTGCGAAGACGCCAGCGGCGGCGAAGGTCAGCCCGACACCGAAGCATCGGCGCACCAGGACGGCAAGCGGGCGTGAAGGAAAGTGCGGAGCCGGGCGCGACTGGCGGCGGACGGGGTTCATCGTCTATGTAGTGAGAATGAGAATGGTTAGCATTATGGCATGACGTCGCAAGCGGAGGTGCTCGAATACATCAAGCGCGATATCGCCAACCTGGCGAGGCTCAACAAGGACAATCGCGCGCGCAATACCGCCATGCAGCGCGATTTCGATGGCTGCATCGCGCTGACGCCTCTATACGACGTCGCGCCGATGTATCTGCATCCGGATGGCATCGCCCGGCGCATCCGTCGGGAGGACAACGACTACGGGCGAACGGACCGGGGGCGTGTCGTCGATCGCATCTGCGAACTCGGTACCCGAGTTGCTCGGGAACCCCCGATCGCAGGCATCAAGGCCATGGAGCCAGCGCTGCGACAGATCGATCCACGGACTGAAAAGCGAGCCGTTCGCTTACCCTTCACACGTCGATATTCTTCGCCACCAGCGCGTTCTGCTCGATGAACGCCCGCCGCGGCTCGACGTCATCGCCCATCAGCGTCGTGAAGATCTGGTCCGCAGCGATCGCATCCTCGATCTGCACCTTCAGCAGCCGGCGCACCGACGCATCCATCGTCGTCTCCCACAACTGCTCGGCATTCATTTCGCCCAGACCCTTGTACCGTTGCCGCGAGACACCACGCTCGGCTTCACTGAGCAACCACCTCATCGCCTGCCTGAAATTGGCGACCGGTTGCGAGCGTTGCTTATCGCCTTCGCCACGCCTGATCTCGGCACCATCGCGGATCAAGCCACTCAGCATCTGCGCGCTGTCGATAAGCGCCTGATAGTCAGCCGACAGCAGAAAATCGGCGTTGATGCCGCTGACCTTGATGTTGCCGTGCTGCTTGCGTTCGATCCGCAGATACCACTTCTCCTGGTTGTCGTCGAAGCGCGCGAACACATGCGCCGGCTGTCCCAAACCCGCGACGAGGTAAGCGGCCATCGCGGTTTCCAATCGCTCGGCCGATGCGGTAGCAGCTTGCTCGCTCGACAGGTCGATCGCGCAACCGTCGAGCAGCGCGCGCAGCGCATCGGCATCGATGATGCGGGCCAGCCGGTCGATGACGGCTTCGGCCAGCAGGTACTTGCGGGCCAGTTCGCCCAGCGTGTCGCCGAAGATCGGCGGCGCATCGGCGGCCGGCACGAGCGCGGCGCCATCCAGCGCATGGCGCAGCATGTACTGGTTCAGCTCGTTGTCGTCCTTCAGGTACCGCTCGTCCTTGTTGTGCTTGATCTTGTACAGCGGCGGCTGCGCGATGTAGATGTGGCCGCGCTCGATCAACACCGGCATCTGCCGGTAGAACAGCGTCAGTAGCAGCGTGCGGATGTGCGAACCGTCGACATCCGCATCGGTCATGATGATGATGCGGTGGTAGCGCAGCTTATCGACATTGAAGTCGTCCGAGCCCAGGCCCGTGCCGATGCCGGTTCCCAGCGCGGTGATCAGCGTGGCGATCTGTTCGGACGAGATCAGCTTGTCGAATCGGGCCTTCTCGACGTTGAGCACCTTGCCGCGCAACGGCAGGATCGCCTGGAACTTGCGATCCCTGCCTTGCTTGGCCGAGCCGCCGGCCGAGTCGCCCTCGACGATGAACAGCTCGGACATCGCCGGATCCTTCTCCTGGCAGTCGGCCAGCTTGCCCGGCAGTCCCAGACCGTCGAGCACGCCCTTGCGACGGGTCATCTCGCGCGCCTTGCGGGCCGCTTCACGCGCACGCGCGGCATCGACGATCTTCCCGACGATGGTCTTGGCATCGTTGGGGTTCTCGTCGAGGAACTCCTCGAGCGCCTTGGCGACGATCTCTTCGACCGGCGCGCGTACCTCCGACGAGACCAGCTTGTCCTTGGTCTGCGATGAGAACTTGGGTTCGGGCACCTTGACCGAAAGCACGCAGGCCAGGCCCTCGCGCATGTCGTCGCCGCTGGTTTCGACCTTGGCGCGCTTGGCCGTCTCGTTCTGCTCGATGTACTTGTTGATGACCCGTGTCATCGCGGCGCGCAGGCCAGTCAAGTGCGTGCCGCCATCGCGCTGCGGGATATTGTTCGTGAAGCACAGCACCTGCTCGCCGAACGTCGTGTTCCATTGCAGCGCGACTTCGACGGTGATGCTCAGGTCGTTATCGATCGCTCGTGTGCCGGAAGCGTTGAATACGTTCGCATGGATCGGCGTCTTGTTCTTGTTGATGAACTCGACGAAACCGCGCACGCCACCGCTGAAAGCGAAGTCCTCTTCCTTACCCTGGCGCTCGTCGATGAGCTTGATGCGCACGCCATTGTTCAGGAATGACAACTCGCGAAGGCGCTTGGCCAGCACGTCGTAGTGAAAATCGATATCGCTGAAGATCTGTTCGTCGGGCAGGAAGTGGACTTCGGTGCCGCGCTTATCGGTAGCGCCAGCGATGGCCATCGGCGAGATGATGTCGCCGCCGACGGTTTCGAGCAAACGGTTCTGCGGGAAACCCCGCTCGAACTCGAGCTTGTGGATCTTGCCATCGCGCTTGACGGTCAACCGCAACCAACGCGACAACGCGTTGACGCACGAGACACCGACACCGTGCAGGCCGCCGGATACCTTGTAGCTGTTCTGGTTGAACTTGCCTCCGGCATGCAGTTCGGTCAGCGCGATCTCGGCAGCCGAGCGCTTGGGCTCGTGCTTGTCGTCCATCTTGACGCCGGTCGGAATGCCGCGACCGTTGTCGATGACCGAGATCGAGTTGTCGGAATGGATGGTGACGATGATGTCGTCGCACCAGCCGGCCAGCGCCTCGTCGATCGAGTTGTCGACGACTTCGAAGACGAGGTGATGCAGCCCGGTGCCGTCGGAGGTGTCGCCGATGTACATGCCCGGCCGCTTGCGCACCGCTTCCAGGCCTTCGAGGATCTGGATCGAGCCTTCGCCATAACCATCGGCGGGGCTCGGCGGCATCGGTGTCGTATCGGTCATGAAATGTCCCGGGCCGCTTCTAGCGGCCACGTCGTCAATCGAACTGGAACCCCCGCTCGGCGGGGGCAAGGGGGTGCGGTGTCGCAGGCAAGGACAGCAGCATGCCGATGCGGATCCGTCAGATCCGCATCGGCATCACCACGTACTTGAAGCCCGGCTGCTCCGGTGCGGTGATCAGCACGCTGGAATTGGTGTCCTGCAACT
>JAKPAM010000103.1 GCA_029779435.1 Pseudomonadota bacterium
TGGCGTCGATCAGGCAGACGCTGTACGGCCCGCCGGCCAGCGCCAGCGCCAAGGTCATGCCGACCGGGCCGGCACCGACGATCGCCACGTCCACCGCTGTCGGCAAGGAATGGGATTCAGTCATGACGCATCGTCTCCTCGATGGCGGCAATCGATTTCGGCGCGTGGGTGTACGCCTCGCCGCCGTCGGCAGTGATCAGCACATCGTCCTCGATGCGCACGCCGATGCCGTGCAGATGAACGGGCGTGGCGTCGCTCGCCTGGAAGTAGAGTCCCGGTTCGACGGTCAGCACCATGCCGGGCGCCAGGACGGTCCAGTCCTCGTCGCCGCTGCCGAAGCGGTAATCGCCGGCATCATGGACGTCGAGACCCAGCCAGTGGCCGGTGCGATGCATGTACCAGGGTTTGTAACTTTCCTGAGCGATCAAATCGTCGACGTTGCCGGTCAAAACGCGCAGATCGACGAGCCCCTGCGTCAGCACGCGCAACGCCGCCTGGTGATAGGCGATGAACGGCGCGCCGGGACGCAAGGCGGCGATCGCTGCCGATTGCGCGGCGAGGACGATTTCGTATACCTCGCGCTGCACGCCGGAAAAGCGGCCACCGACCGGAAAACTGCGCGTCACGTCGGCGGCGTAGCCGGCCAGTTCGCAGCCGGCGTCGATGAGCAGCAGACTGCCGTCGACCAGCGGACGGTCGTTGTCGACATAGTGCAGGACGCAGGCGTTGGCGCCACCGGCGACGATCGGCGTGTACGCATGTCCGCTGGCGCCAAGCCGGCGGAATTCGTGGCTGAGTTCGGCTTCGAGATGATATTCGCTGACTCCGGGACGGCATTGGTGCATCGCCCGCCGGTGTCCGCTGTCGGTGATCGCCGCGGCGCGCCGCATCAGTTCGATTTCATGTGCGTCCTTGATCAGCCGCATCTCGTCGAGCAAGGCGTGCAGATCGTGGATCTCGCGCGGCGCGCGCGTCCCATTGCGGCTTTGTGCGCGCACGGCGTTCAGGGCGGCGGCGGCCCGCCGATCCCAATGCGCGTCGTGACCCAGCGTATGCCAGAGCCGGTGACGGTTGGCGAGCAACTCCGGCAAACGCTTGTCCAGCGTCGCCAATGGGCAGGCTTCGGCAAAGCCGAAAATCTCGGCCGCAGCGGCCGGTCCGTAGCGAAAGCCGTCCCACACCTCGCGTTCCGGGTCGTTCTCGCGACAGAACAGCAAGTCCTGTGGCGCATCGCCACCGACAAGGACGATCACCGCTTCGGGTTCCGGAAAAGCGCTCAAGTACCAGAAATAGCTGTCGAAGCGGTAGGGGTAGTGCGCGTCGCGGTTGCGCAGGCGCTCCGGTGCGGTGGGAATGATCGCTACGCCGTCGCCGAGACGGTCGAGCAGCTGCCGGCGGCGCCTGATTTGCGGGTCGAAAGTCATTGGGGATCGGTAAGCCAGGAATTGAGTTCGTGCAGGCGCTCGACGGTGCCGATGTCCAGCCAGCGTCCCCGGTGGTACTCGCCGCTGACGCGGCCGGCGGGAATACCGGCATCGAGCAGCGGGCGCAGCTTGCAGACCGCACCGTTGGCAAGGCCGGCAAAAAATTGCGGGCTGAAGACGCCGATGCCGGCGTAAGTCAGCGCGCCCGTGCGGGCCGCGTCGGCAGGGTCGACCAGCGACAGGCAACCGTGCGCGAGACGAAAATCGCCGCCCGGGTGATGCGCGGGGTTGTCGACCATTACCAGGTGCGCGCCGCCGTCGGGCAGCGGCACGCCATGCGCACGCGTGAAATCCCAGTCACACCAGATGTCGCCATTGACCGCCAGAAAGGGTTGCGTACCGAGCAGCGGCAAGGCAGCAGAGATGCCGCCGGCGGTTTCCAGCGCGCCGGCCGGCTCGGGCGAATAGACGATGTGCAGGCCGAAGTGGCCGCCGTCGCCAAGCGCCGCCTCGATCTGCTCGCCGAGATGGGCATGATTGATCACCACCTCGCGCCAGCCAGCGGCGGCCAGCCGTTCGAGATGCCAGACGATCAATGGTTTGCCGCCGGCGAACAGCAGGGGTTTCGGGGTATGGTCGGTCAGCGGCCGCAGGCGCTCGCCGCGGCCGGCGGCGAGAATCATCGCTTTCATCAGAAGCTGTACCCGACAGCGGTCGGACGTTCTTCCAGGCGGTCGAGCAGTTGCGCCAGCGGCCGCAGTTCGCGATAGCGGCGCGCCGTGCGCAGCAGATAGCTCATCACACGCGGCATGTCGTTCAAGTAATCCGACTTGCCGTCGCGGTAGCACAGGCGCGCGAAAATGCCGAGCACCTTGAGCTGCCGCTGCGCGCCCATCCATTCGTAATCGCGATAGAAGGTGTGAAAATCGCTGTCGACCGGCAACGCCGCCTGGCGGGCAGCTTCCCAGTAACGGATGACGAAATCGAGCTCCTGTTCTTCCGGCCAGTCGATGTACGCGTCGCGATACAAGGACACCAGATCGTAGGTCAGCGGACCATGGACCGCATCCTGGAAGTCGAGTACGCCGGGATTGTCCGGAAAGCCTTC
>JAKPAM010000125.1 GCA_029779435.1 Pseudomonadota bacterium
TGCATCGCTGCAAACGACATTGACGACCAGCTTGCCGCCGAACCGGCGCAGCCCCGGCTCGAGGTCGAGCAGCACTTCGTTGATGCGGTCGAGCGCGACCATGGGATCGGGGGCGAGCCGGTAATGCAGGGAGATCGAGCAGCCCTTGTCCTCGACCCACACGCCGGCTGCGAACAGCGGGCGCGCGGCCCGTTCGAGCCGCTCGCGCAGGCCGTCCAGCATGCGCCCCCAGTGTTCCGGCGGCCGGTCGTCCGGATCCTCGGCGCCATGGTTGCCGACCACGAACCGCGCCGTGAACCCCAGGCGGGGGATCAGATCGGACACCCGTCGGCCGCTGATCACCGCGACCGGCAGGATCCGGCTCAGCCGTTGAAGTTCGCGCGCCACCGGCTCGGACACGCGCGCACGGTCGGGGTGCGAGACGATCGGCGCGAGCGTCCCGTCGAAATCGAAGGCCAGCAGCGGATCGTCGTGCACGATCGAGGCCAGTTCGCGCAGCCCGTCGGGGCTGAACAGATGTCGCAAATCAGGGTTCCTTGTGGCGCTGGACGCGGGCCTCGATGCGTTCGCGCAGGCGCCAGCTGCCCGCGTCGGCCAGCATCCGGCCTGCCCAGCGAAAGACGTTGAACTCGCGGACCGTCACCCGCAGGCTCGCCATGCGCTCGCGCTGCTCGGCCACCGGCATGGTGAGCGCCCGATGCAGCGCATCGGCGGTCTCCTCGACGTGGTAGGGATTGACGATGAGCGCCTCGGCCATCTCCCGCGCGGCGCCCGCAAAGCGGCTCAGGATCAGCACCCCAAGCTCATCGTCACGGGCCGCCACGAACTCCTTGCAGACCAGATTCATGCCGTCATGCAGGCTCGTCACCACGCAGACATCGGCCGCGCGATACAGCCGGTTCAGGTCGTCATGGGAATGGTGTTCGACCAGCAGCCGGATCGGCTGATAGCTGCCGCTGCCGAAGCGCTGGTTGATCCGCCGGCTCAGCGCATCGATGCGCTCCTGGAAGGCGCGGTACTCCTCGAGCGCCACGCGGGTCGGCGCGGCGATCTGCACGAAGGTGAACCGGCCGACCCATTGCGGATACTTCTCGAGCATCCGTTCGATGGCGAACAGGCGCTCGAGAATGCCCTTGGTGTAGTCGAACCGGTCCACGCCCAGACCCAGGCAATGGTCGGCCGGCAGGCCGAATCGGGCGAACACCTCCTGACGGCACAGCGGCTCCGA
>JAKPAM010000165.1 GCA_029779435.1 Pseudomonadota bacterium
GGGCTTCGTCGGCATCGCGGCGCTGCTGCTGCTGATGCTGATCCGCATGCCGCTGGCGGTGGCGATGGCGTTGGCCTCGTTCGTCGGCGTCACGCAGATGATGGGCATGCGCTCGGCGCTGGGCCTGTTCACCAGCGGACCGTTCGAGTTCGTCGCCAGCTGGTCGTTGAGCTCGATCCCGATGTTCATGTTCATGGGTTACGTCTGCTACTACGGGGGCCTGACCGACAGCCTGTTCGTCGCCGCCAAGCGACTGCTGCACCGGGTCGCCGGCGGGTTGGGCATCGCCGCGATCGGCGGGGCGGCCGCGTTCTCCGCGGTCTGCGGATCCAGTCTCGCGACGGCCGCCGCGATGGGCCGGATCGCGGTGCCCGAGATGGTGCGCAACGGCTACAACCCGGCGTTCGCCGGCGCACTGGTCGCGGTGGGCGGGACCCTGGGCAACCTGATCCCGCCGGGCATCTTCTTCATCCTCTACGGCATCTTCACCGAGATCTCGATCGGCAAGCTGTTCATCGCCGGCATCCTGCCCGGCATCCTGTCCACGCTCGTCTATTCGCTGATGGTCTGGCTGCGGGTGCGTGCCGATCCGTCGCTGGTCAACCACCAGGCGACGCAGGCCGAGCGCGATGCGCTGCCCGAGCGCACGGAGGAGGCACGCCTGATCGACGTCGTGCCGATCACGCTGCTGTTCTTCGCGATCATGGGCGGCCTGTTCGTCGGCCTGTTCTCGGCCGCCGAGGCGGGGGCGGTGGGGGCGTTCCTGTCGCTGCTGATCGCCTGGCCGCGCAAGGAGTTCACCCGCGAGCGCTTCGTGCAGTGCGTCGTCGAGTCGCTCGAGATGACGGCGTCGACGTTCCTGATCGGGATCGCGTCGATCATGTTCACGCAGTTCATGGCGTTGTCGGGCGTGCCCGACTACCTCGCCCAGATCGTCGTGGGCGCGACCTCCAATGCCATCGTGTTCGTGGTCGGCGTGTCGGTGATCTACTTCGTGCTGGGCTGCTTCATCGAGCCCATCGGCATCATGCTGCTGACGCTGCCGTTCCTGATGCCGATCATGAAGCACCTCGAGATCGACATGATCTGGATGGGTGTCCTGATCGTGAAGTATCTCGAGCTCGGGATGATCACGCCGCCGGTCGGCATGAACCTGTTCGTGATCAAGACGATGATGCCGCACACCTCGCTCGGGCAGATGTTCCGGCAGGTCAACT
>JAKPAM010000167.1 GCA_029779435.1 Pseudomonadota bacterium
CGCCGATCAGGTGATGGGTCTGCGCCGAGTACGGCACGACGATCACCAGGTGATCGGACTCGCGCAGCAGCGTCGGCAGGTCGACGCGGGTCGCGCCCAGCTCCGCTTCATTGGCGGCGGCGCTGCGATTGAAGTAGCGGATCGTCATCGAGAAGCCGCGCGCGCGGCGTGCGATCGCCGAGCCGATGCGCCCCATGCCGACGATGCCGAGGCTGGCGCCGTGCACATCGTGGCCGAGGAACTGATCGAACGCCCAGCGCTGCCAATGCCCGTCGCGCAGCCAGCGCTCGGACTCGGTGACGCGGCGCGCGGCCGCCATCAGCAGTGCCCACGCCATGTCGGCCGTCGATTCGGTCAGCACGTCGGGGGTGTTGGTGACGGCGATGCCGCGCTCGCGGCAGCGCGCGATGTCGATCTGGTTATAGCCGACCGAACCGGTCGCGATGATCCGCAGCCCGGGCGCCGCATCGATGATGCCGGCGTCGATCGTGTCGGACGCCGTCACGAACAGCGCCTGCTTGTCGTGCACGCGGCGACGCAGCTCGACGGCGTCCCGGACGGCGTCGTCCTGATTGGCCTCGATGTCGAAATGCGGTTGCAGCAGCGCGATCGTCTCGTCGAAGACCTTGCGGGTGATCAGCAGCCGCGGCTTCACTTGACGGGCTCCGGAATCTCGAAGACCTGGCGCAGATACTTCAGGTAGTTTTCGTCTTCGCACATGTTCTTCGATGGCGTGTCGGACAGCTTGGCCACCGGTTGCCCGTTGCACTTGACCATCTTGATGACGATCTGCAGCGGCGTGTACCCCAGATCGTTGGTCAGGTTGGTGCCGACGCCGAACGCCAGCCGGCACCGGTCGCGAAACTGCTCGTACAAGCGGATCGCCAGCGGAAAGTCGAGCCCGTCCGAGAAGATCAGCGTCTTGGTGCGCGGATCGATGCGATTGGCCTCGTAGTGCGCGATCAGCCGCTCGCCCCAGACGAACGGATCGCCCGAATCGTGGCGCGCGCCATCGAACAACTTGCAGAAATACAGGTCGAAATCGCGCAGGAACGCCGACATCCCGTAAACGTCGGACAGCGCGATGCCCAAGTCCCCCCGATACTCGCGCGCCCACATCTCGAACCCGTAGATCTGCGAGTCGCGCAGCCGCGGCCCCAGCCCCTGGCAGGCTTGAAGGTATTCGTGCGCCATCGTGCCCAGCGGCACCATGTCGTGCTTCATCGCGTAATAGACGTTGGACGTCCCCGCCAACCGCGGTCCGAGCCCCTGCTGTGCCTTGAGCAGCACCTCTTCCTGCCAGAGCCGCGAGAAGCGGCGGCGGGTGCCGTAGTCGGCGATCTTCATCTGGTCCAGGTCGGGCCGGTCGATCATCACCGACATCTTGGTCGCCAGCCGTCGCCGCCCTTCCTCCAGGTCGGGCTCCTTCTGGGTATTGCGGAAGTAGATCTCGTTGACGATCGCCAGCACCGGGATCTCGAACAGGATCGTATGCAGCCACGGGCCCTTGATGACGATGTCGATCTCGCCATTGCCCTTCGGCGAGGGGCGCACTTCGATGTACTTGGGGTTCATCTGGAACAGGCCGAGGAAATCGACGAAATCGCTTTTGATGAACCGGAAGCCGCGCAGGTAGTCCAGCTCGCGGCTGCGGAAACGCAGCAGGCACAGGTGGTGGATCTCCTCGCGGATCTCGTCGATGAACGGCGTCAGCGCCACCCCTTCGTTGCGGCATTTGAAACGGTACTCGACCTGGGCCCCCGGGAAATGGTGGAGCACGACCTGCATCATCGTGAACTTGTACAGGTCGGTATCGAGCAACGAAGTGATGATCATGCCGGTCCGGTGCCTCCTCGGTCGAACCCCCAGTATTGCATGGCCGCCGGCCGGCGCGAAAACGCCTCCGGCCCCCGCTGATTTATGATCGCCTCCAATCGCAAGCGCCGGCCGCTGGCCGAATTCCTGGCAAAGGAGCACGGATGTTGTTTTGGCTGGTGATCCTGTATTGGATCGTCTCGGTCGTGATCGGCCTGATCGCGGCGCTATGGGTCAAGAATTCCGCCGATTTCGCGGTCGCCGGGCGGTCGATGCCGATGTACGTGGTGACGGCGACCGTGTTCGCGACCTGGTTCGGTTCCGAGACCGTTCTCGGCATCCCGGCGACATTTCTCGACGAAGGGCTGGGCGGCATCGTCGCCGATCCGTTCGGCTCGTCGATGTGCCTGATCCTCGTGGGCCTGCTGTTCGCCGCGCCGCTGTACACCAAGAAGCTGCTGACGATCGGCGATTACTTCCGCATCCGCTACAACCGCACGGTCGAGGTGGTCATCAGCCTGTGCATCGTGGTCTCATATCTGGGCTGGGTCGGCGCCCAGATGAAGGCGCTGGGCCTCGTGTTCAACGTCGTGTCGCAGGGTGCGATCGCCGAACAGACCGGCATGCTGCTCGGGGCCGCCAGCATTCTCGTCTACACGCTGTTCGGCGGGATGGTGTCGGTGGCGATCACCGACCTGATCCAGATGATCGTCATCGTTGCCGGCATGCTTTACATCGGCAATGAAATCAGCGGCCAGGTCGGCGGCGTGCACACGGTCATCGCCCACGCGGCCGACGCCGGCAAGCTCGATTTCTGGCCCGGCGCGAACCTGGTCGAAACGCTGGGGTTCTTCACGGCGTGGATCACGATGATGCTCGGCTCGATGCCGCAGCAGGACGTCTTCCAGCGCGTGATGTCGTCGCGCACGCGGCGCATCGCGGTCGCCAGCTCGGTTCTGGGCGGCGTGCTGTACCTGATCTTCGCGTTCGTCCCGATCTTCCTCGCATACAGCGCCACGCTGATCGACCCGGCGCTGGTCGATCGGTACCGCGATACCGACACGCAGCAGATCCTGCCGCAGTTCATCATCGCGCATGCGCCGATCGCCGCGCAGATCCTGTTCTTCGGCGCGCTGCTGTCGGCGATCAAGAGCTGCGCCAGCGCGACGCTGCTGGCCCCGTCGGTCACGTTCGCCGAGAACATCCTGAAGCCGCTGCTGCCCCGCAGCGACAACAATGACGACAACGACAAGCGCTTCCTGCGGCTGATGCGGATCGTCGTCGTCGGCTTCACCGCGCTCGTGCTCGTCTATTCGCTGAACACCAACGCATCGATCTTCAGGATGGTCGAAAGCGCTTACAAGGTCACGCTGGTCGGCGCGTTCGTGCCGCTGGCCGCCGGCGTCTACTGGAAACGCGCCAACGCGCTCGGCGGCATGGCGTCGATGTTCCTCGGCCTGACCGTGTGGATCGCGATGGAACTGGTCGCGCCCGACACCGCCGTTCCCCCGCAATTGGCGGGGCTGATTGCCAGTATCGCCGGCATGGTCATCGGCTCGTCGTGGCAGCACCGCGTCCAGGCGGCCGAGGCCGCTAAAGCCTAGCACCCTGGCGAATGTCACGTTGCTCGGGTGTCGGGAGGTCCCGGCGTGTGCCGGCATATGGATCGAGCCGGCGCCCAACCTCCCCGCGCGAGAGTAGAATCCCGGATGTTTCAGGGTAACCAGCGCCCGCTGGCATCGGCCGCGCCATGGCTGGACGCGATCACCCTGTCCCTCTTTCCAATCGAATCGTAGAAGGCCTGATTGCATGACTCATGTCGTGATGGAGAGCTGCATCCGTTGCAAGTACACGGATTGCGTCGACGTGTGCCCGGTGGATTGCTTCCGCGAAGGACCGAACATGCTCGTCATCGACCCGGACGAGTGCATCGACTGCGCCGTCTGCGTCCCGGAGTGCCCGGTCGAGGCCATCGTCGCCGAGGAGGACGTCCCGGCCGACCAGCAACACTACATTCCGCTGAACGCCGAATTGTCCCCGTTGTGGCCCAGCATTACCCGCACCAAGGAGCCGCTGCCGGACGCCGACGAATGGAAGGACGTCAAGGACAAGCTCGATCAGCTCGATCGCGGGTAGGGTCGCCACTGGCCGACCCGGCAGCAAGGCCGGGTCCATCGGCCGAGGGGCAAGGCAGCAGCCGAAGTCGGCAGCGGCCGTATCGCGCGCCGCTGCACGTCGAACGGCCGACCGGCGGTTCCAGCCCGCCGCTACGCTGTCCCGCCCTTCACAACATTTGACTGTATCCGATGTCCGGAAGGATCAGCATCGATCGATGAACCGGCACCGCCCGCGCCTTCCACAACCCCCCCGCAAGAATCTCTCGATCATCGTGCCGACGCGCTTCGATGCCGCACCGGTCTCGGCGAACCCTTGCCGACCGGAAATCCCGACGCGGTTTCACGTAATGAAGCGGAACTAATTCTTTTGCTGTCCCGCAACACCGGCGCGATAATCGCACCCGAAAATTTCGTCTGAGGACTCAAGCAGATGCTTTATCAGCTCAGAGAAGGTCAACGTTCGTTCGCCCAGCCGCTGTCCGACTGGGCGCAGTCGATGTTCAAGCTGTACGGCAATCCGCACAGCCTGCTGTCGTACATGCCGTTCTCGAACAACATCGCGGCGGGCTTCGAGCTGTTGCACCGGATGGGCAAGGAATACGCGAAGCCACCATTCGATCTGCCCGAGACCGTGATAGACGGTCATCAGGTACCGGTGACCGAGAAAGTCGTCGTCGACAAGCCGTTCTGCAAGCTGATCCGGTTCGAGCGGCACCTGCCCCCTTCGCTTCAGCAGCACGCCGACGATCCGGTCGTGCTGATCGTCGCGCCGCTGTCGGGCCACCATGCGACGCTGCTGCGCGACACCGTCCGCGCGATGCTTCCCGACAACCAGGTCTACATCACCGACTGGGTCGATGCGCGCAGCGTGCCGATATCCCACGGCCCGTTCCACCTGCACGACTACATCGCCTACGTCATCGAATTCATCCGGCACCTGGGGCCAGACGTGCATCTGGTGTCGGTCTGCCAGCCGACGGTGCCGGTGCTGGCCGCCGTCTCGATCATGGCGACGATCGACGATCCGAAGCAGCCGTTGTCGATGACGATGATGGGCGGCCCGATCGACACTCGCAAGAGCCCGACCGAAGTCAACAACCTGGCGACGAACCACAGCTTCGAGTGGTTCAAGATGAACGTCATCCACCCGGTGCCCAGCAAGTACCCGGGTGCCGGCCGGCGCGTCTACCCGGGCTTCCTGCAGCATGCGGGCTTCGTCGCGATGAACCCGGACCGCCACGTCAACTCGCACTGGGACTTCTACAAGAATCTGATCCGCGGCGATCTGGACGACGCCGATGCGCATCGGAAGTTCTACGATGAATACAACGCGGTGCTCGACCTGCCGGCCGAGTACTACCTGGACACGATCCGCATCGTCTTCAAGGAATTCCATCTGCCGCGCGGCATCTGGGACGTCCCGTTCGAAGGCAAGACGATCCGGGTCAACCCCGCCGACATCCGTCGGACCGCGCTGATGACGATCGAGGGCGAACTGGACGACATCTCCGGAATCGGCCAGACGCGCGCCGCACACGACCTGTGCGCGAACCTCCCTGCCGAACACCATCGCCATCTGGAAGCCCGGGGCGCGGGCCACTACGGGATCTTCAGCGGACGGCGCTGGCGCGAGATCATCTACCCGCAGGTGCGCGAGTTCATCGGCAAGCACCGCGAGCGGATTCCCGCCTGACGAGGAAGCGCCCGCCTTCCGGCGGGAGCGGCTCACGGGGAGCGGCTCACGTCCGGTCCGGCCAAAAAACCATCGGGAGGCGCGAGGCCTCCCGATTTCTTCCCTGACTGATTCTTATTGATCGGATGACCCCGGCACCCGGCACGCGTTGATCGCCCGGCACGGACCGTTCATCCGCTATCGATTCTACGCGGATCGATCGCTCGCGCAATCGCCGAACACCGCCGGAAACCCTCGCCTCTTCATCCCCTGATGCCGCGGGCGACAGCCGGAAGCCGACGCCCCGGCGTGCTTCCTATAATGTGGAGCCTGCCGCTCCCTCCATGGGTTCGCCCGATGATCCAGCCGCCGCCCCAGGCCGAATCGCTCGCCACAGGGCCTGCCGACCCGCCGCTTGCCGATCGCATCGACGCGCTGCTGCCGCAAACGCAGTGCACGAAATGCGGTTTCGACGGCTGCCGCCCGTATGCCGAGGCGATCGCCGACGGGGTCGCCGACATCAATCGCTGTCCGCCGGGCGGCGCCGCAAACATCGTCCGGCTGGCGGCGTTGACCGGGCGCCCCGCCAAGGCGCTCGATCCGGCCTGCGGCATCGAAGCGCCACGACGCGTCGCGTGGATCGATCCGCAGCGCTGCATCGGCTGCACGCGCTGCATTCCGGCCTGCCCGGTCGACGCGATCGTCGGGGCACCCAAGTTCCTGCACGGCATCCTCGCCGCCCAGTGCACCGGCTGCGAATTGTGCCTGCCTCCCTGTCCGGTCGATTGCATCGTCATGCGCCCGCTCGACGCGCCGGCACCCTGGACCGACGCGCACGCGCGGCAGGCTCGGCAGCGCTACGACCGGACGCAGCGCCGGCGTGCGTCCTCGCGGCGAACCGGGTCCGCGAGCGCTCCGTCGTCCCCTCCCACCCCGCCGCCATCCCCCCCGCAGGCAGCCGCGGCCCATAGACCGTCTTCGTCCGTCCCGACCGGCACCACGGCGATTGCGCAAACCATGACCACCTCGACCTCCACGACCGCCAGCCCGGACGACCGCAAGCGCGCGATGATCGCCGCGGCCACCGAGCGCGCGCGCCGGAACCTGTCCGATCGCAAGCCGACGTGAATCCGAAGACCCGCTACGAGATGTTCGCGCGGCTGCGCGCGCTGAACCCGCATCCGACGACCGAACTGCTGTACGACTCGCCGTTCGAGCTGCTGATCGCGGTGATCCTGTCGGCCCAGGCGACCGACAAGAGCGTCAACCTGGCCACGCGCAAGCTGTTCCCGGTGGCCAACACGCCGGCGGCGATCGCGGCGCTGGGCGTCGACGGCCTGATCCCGTACATCCAGACGATCGGGCTGTACCGTGCGAAGGCGCGCAACGTCATCGCGACCTGCGAGCAACTGCTCAGCGAGCACGACGGCCAGGTGCCGCGCACCCGTGAGGCGCTCGAGGCGCTGCCCGGCGTCGGCCGCAAGACCGCCAACGTCGTGCTGAACACCGCATTCGGCGAGCCGACGATGGCCGTCGACACGCACATCTTCCGCGTCGCCAACCGCACCGGCCTGGCGCCGGGCAAGACGCCGCTGGCCGTCGAGATGAACCTGCTGAAGAAAGTGCCGGCCGAATTCCTGCACGACGCGCATCATTGGCTGATCCTGCATGGCCGGTACATCTGCCTGGCCCGCACGCCGCAATGCTGGCGCTGCCCGATCGTCGACCTGTGCGACTATCGTGACAAGACGTCACGCGTCTGAACGCGCCGCCCGCCCGACCCGACCGCGCGGCCGAGCGCACTTCCCCGCCCTTTCCGATGGGCCGCGACCGACATGCTGTTCAATCCGTCCTCCGAACAGGTTCGCCGTTTCTTCTGCGACACCTGGGCAAAACACACTGCCGGCCAACCGCTGACGCCGATCGAGGCGATGGCGCTGGACTGGATCCTCGAACACCCGGAATACCACGCCGACCTGGCCGCGCTCGACGATGCGCTGCAGCGGGCGTATTCGGCCGACGACGGCCGTGAAAATCCGTTCCTGCACCTGTCGATGCACCTGGCGATCGCCGAGCAACTGTCGATCGACCAGCCCCCAGGCATCCGCGCCGCCTTCGAGCGGCTCGCGCAGCGCCTGGATTCATTGCACGCGGCCGCGCACCAGGTGATGGAGTGCCTCGGGCAGACGCTGTGGCAGGCGCAGCGCGACCGCCGGATGCCCGATGGGGACGCCTATCTGGCGTGCATCCGGCGCCGCGCCGGCTGACGCGCGTTCAGCCGGATCGCGCCTTTCTGCTATTCTCGCGCCCGAACACGGGGATTTCCCTGCGTGTCATCACCCTGACACTTACGCCATGTTCGGACGCGTCATGCCCCGCGAGGGCCGCTTCTTCGATCTGTTCGACCAGCACGCGGAGCAGATCGCCGCGGGTAGCCGCGAGCTGGTCGACCTCGTCAGCCACTACGGCGACCCACCGGCTCGCCAGCGCCATATCGACGCGATCGACGCGATCGAGAAGGCGGCCGACGGATTCACGCACGAGGCCGTCGCTCTATTGCATCGGACGTTCATCACGCCGTTCGATCGCGATCAGATCCACACGCTGATCATCCAGATGGATGACATCCTGGACCTGATCCAGGACGTCGCCGAGTCGGCGATCCTGTACGACCTCCAGCGCGTGACGCCGGAGACCCAGCAGCTCGCCGAGATCAACCAGATGTGCTGCGAGCGCGTGCAAGCCTCGGTCAACCTGCTGTCGAGCATGGAGAACGCCGCGCAGATCTTGAAGATCGGTCAGGAGATCGATCAGCTCGAATCCGATGCCGATCGCGTCATGCGCTCGGCGATGTCCAAACTGTTCCGCGACGAGACCGACGTGCGCCAGTTGATCAAGCTCAAGGCGATCTACGAATTGCTCGAAGCGGTCTCCGACAAGTGCAAGGACGTCGCGAACATCATCGAGGGTGTCGTTCTCGAGAACGCCTGACCTCCCCATGACCGCAGACACCGCAATACTCGCGCTGGTGGCACTGGTCGCGTTGGCGTTGGCGTTCGATTTCATGAACGGCTTCCATGACGCCGCCAATTCGATCGCGACCATCGTGTCGACCGGCGTGCTCAAGCCCCAGCAGGCGGTGGCCTTCGCCGCCGTGTTCAACCTGTCGGCGATCTTCATCTTCCACCTGCAGGTGGCGGCGACGGTCGGCAAAGGCATCGTCGATCCGAGCATCGTCGACAACCACCTGATCTTCGGCGCGCTGGTCGGTGCGTTGGCCTGGAACATCATCACCTGGTATTTCGGCATCCCGTCCAGCTCGTCGCACGCGCTGATCGGCGGGCTGATCGGCGCCGGCATCGCCAAGGCCGGCACGCATTCGCTGGTGCTGGCCGGCATCGGCAAGACGGCGATCTTCATCTTCGTCTCGCCGCTGCTCGGCTTCCTGTTCGGCTCGCTGATCATGCTGGCCGTGTCGTGGATGTTCTTCAGGTCGACGCCGCACCGCGTCGACAAGTGGTTCAGGCGGCTGCAGCTCGTCTCCTGCGCGATGTACAGCCTGGGCCACGGCAGCAACGATGCGCAAAAGACGATGGGCATCATCTGGCTGCTGCTGATCTCGGCCAACATCACGACATCCGAACACCTGCCGATGTGGGTGATCTTCTCGTGCTACATCGCGATCGCGCTGGGCACGCTGTTCGGCGGCTGGCGGATCGTCAAGACGATGGGCCAGAAAATCACCAAGCTCAAGCCGGTCGGCGGCTTCTGTGCCGAATCAGCCGGCGCCGTCAGCCTGTTCATCGCGTCGACGTTCGGCATTCCGGTCTCGACGACGCACACGATCACCGGTGCGATCGTCGGCGTCGGCTCGTCGCACAAGTTCTCGGCCGTGCGCTGGGGCCTGGCCGGCAGCATCGTCTGGGCGTGGGTGCTGACGATTCCCGCCGCGGCGGCGATGTCGGCACTGGCGTGGTGGATCGGCATGCAGTTGTTTTGAGAACCTGAGCGCGGCCGATCCGGCGAAGCGTGAGTCACTCCCGCCGCGGGGCGGGAGCTTGCTCGCCACGACACCGAGGGGCGCCTTAGGTGCCAGAGCAACCTGCCTTGCTCGGCCTCGCCCTCGACGGCGAAGCCTGCGCTTTGGCCCGAGGTCAGGAACGCTGCCGTACAATCGTCGCCCTATGATGAATCGCGGCTTGCCGGCAGTCTGGTTCGATTGGCTTCCCCAGGTGTCGCGCGCCTCGATGCGCGCCGACCTGATGGCCGGCCTGCTCGGTGCGGTGCTGGTGCTGCCGCAGGGCGTCGCGTTCGCGACGCTGGCCGGCCTGCCACCCGAATACGGCATCTACACGGCGGTCGTGCCCTGCGTGATCGCCGCGCTGGCCGGTTCGAGCTGGCACGTGATGTCCGGCCCGAGCAATGCCAACTCGCTGGCGATGTTCGCGATGCTCAGTCCGCTGGCGCTGCCCGGCGGGCTGCAATACATCGAACTGGCGCTCGCGGTCACCGTCGTCGTCGGCGTGCTGCAGTTCGCGGTCGGCGTGCTGCGATTGGGACTGCTCACGCATTTCATCTCGTCGTCGGTGCTGCTCGGCTTCACCTGCGGCTCGGCGCTGCTGATCGGCTTGTACGCGCTGCGCGACCTGCTCGGATTGCAGCTTCGGCAAAGCGGCTCGGCGCTCGGCCTGCTCGCGCACGTCGTCATGCATCCGACCGACATCCAGTGGGCTCCGCTGTCCGTCGGGCTGGTCACGCTGGGCGCGTCGATCCTGGCCAAGCGGCTGTCGCCGCGCTCCCCGCACATGCTGGTCGGCCTGCTGGCCGGTTACGGGCTCGCGTGGTACCTGAACCATCAGGTGCTGGCCGAGAACGCGCGGATCGCGCTGGTCGGCCGCATTCCGTCGGCGTTGCCGCACTTCGATCCGCCGCCGATCCGCTGGTCGGCGCTGCCGGACCTGTTCGGCATCGCCGCGGCGCTGACGATCGTCGCGCTGGCCCAGTCG